>CALCWC010000022.1 GCA_937905985.1 uncultured Verrucomicrobiales bacterium
TGAACTATGCCAGAAAAGGGTAGGATACGGAAAAGTTTTCATGCCGCAGCAATAATTCGCCATACTCGAACATATTGATGAATGCGCTCAAGCGAGTTTCCCAATCATGCATGGTGAGCGGGATGTGGCGCATGGCCATGGTTTCAGCATAATCCAGATAGGATGTGACCATACGGTTCAACTGCCCCAGTTCTTCTTCGGTCAGGTAGTTTTTCGCCACGGTTACATCCGTCTTGATGATTTTCCCGTCCGGCGCATCGCGCCAGGTGGTCAACCCCATGTGTTCCCTAGTGGCGTCTGCTCGGCATACAATGAGTTCTGTTGCAGTGGGGCCATGCACTGCGTAGTGCATTTTGTTTTGCACGGTGGCATAGAACCGCTTGGTGGCCTCGGCGGTGCTGTCGTAATCGATGGCAGTGGCGTAAATATCCGTGATTTTCTGGTAAAATCGGCGCTCGCTGGCGCGGATTTCGCGAACTCATGCCAACTGCTCCTCAAAGTAGCGGTCGGAGAGCAGAGTGCCGTTTTTCAGTCGCTCGTCATCCATCACCCAGCCCTTGATGGTGTATGTATGAGCGATGCCGTTCACCCATTTCCGGAATTGGACGGCGCTCTCGGAATTCACCTTGAATCCCACTGCAATAGCCATTTGCAGAGCGTAGTGCTGGGCAAGATACTGCTTCCCGTCTGCGGCAGTTATCCGAAATTTTCGGATAACTGGTCCGCGCTCCAGCTCGGAATCCTTGAAGATTTTCAGGATGTGGTAGTTAATGGTGCGGACATTATCTTCTGTGTAAGCCAAATGGTTTCATCCTCATACCGCACTCCAAGTTAAAAAATCGGCGTGGGCGTGGATGCGTGCAACGCCAAATCACTGCTTGGTGGAGCGGTAGTCCGGGCGGTTGGCGAGGATGGCCTTGGCTTCTCCGAGGAGGAAGAAGGAGCCGCAAAGAAGGGTGCCGGGGGTGAGGTGTTGCAGGGCTTCTTCCAGCGTGGCGGGTGTGGAGACGGGGGCGTTGCTGATGGCGCGCACCTTGGCGGCCATTTCATCCTGCGGCAGGATGCGGGGGCTCTGCACGGGCGGCAGCACCCACTCCGCCACCAGCGGGGAGAGCAGGCCTATCACCTCGTCCAGCGCCTTGTCGGCAGAGCCGGCGTAGATGCAGCGCGCCTTCGTGCCGGGGTATTCCTTCTTCCAGGTTTCCACGAGCACGCGGATGGCGGGCGGGTTGTGCGCGCCGTCCATGATGACGCCGGGCAGGATTTCCTCGAAGCGGGCAGGCCAGCGCACCTCCGCCAAGCCGCGCGCCTCCTCCTCCGCGGAGCAGAGGAAGTGCGGCAGTGCGTGCAGCGCGGCCAGTGCCAGCGCGGCGTTCATCTTCTGGTAGCTTCCGCGCAGGCCGAGCGGCTGCTCACATGGTTCGGAGACGATGCGGTAGTCGGTGTCCATGCGCTGTGCGGCCTCATGGATGGCGCGCAGGGCCTCCGGCTGTTGCGGGGCGCAGAGGGCGGGGCGGTGCCAGGCGATGATGGCGGCTTTCTCCCCGGCAATTTCGTAGAGGGTGTCACCGAGGTACTGCATGTGGTCCATGCCGACGGGGGTGATGACGGCCACGTCCTTGGGCACGGCATTGGTGGCGTCCAGGCGGCCGCCCATGCCGGTTTCCAGGATGATGATGTCCACCGCGCGCTCTGCAAAGTGCAGCATGGCCACCGCCAGCACGATTTCAAAGAAGGTGGGCGGGGTTTCCCAATCGGCAATGGTGTCCTTCACTTTGCCGATGAGGCGCGCGGCGTCTGCATCCGCAATGTCCTGCCCGTTCACGCGGATACGCTCGTTGAACGCCACCAGGTGGGGTGAGGTGAACAGGCCCGTGGTGTACCCGGCGGCGCGCGCCACGGATTCCGCGAACGCGCAGGTGGAGCCCTTGCCGTTGGTGCCGGCCACGTGGATGACGCGGGCGTGGGGCTCGCTCACGCCGCACTCGCGCAGCAGGCGGCGCATGCCGTCCAGCCCCAGCTTGATGCCGAACACCTGCGTGGCGTACAGCCAGTCCAGCGCCTCTGCGAGTTCGGTGAACACGGTATCAGTAGCGGTAGAACTCGCTCTTGAACGGGCCCTGCACGGGTACGCCCAGGTAGTCCGCCTGCTTCTGCGTGAGCGTGGTGAGATGCACGCCGAGCTTGTGCAGGTGGAGGCGTGCCACCTCCTCGTCCAGCACCTTGGGCAGTACCTTCACGCCGGGCTTGGCGGTCTCGCGCTCCTGCCACAGGGCCATCTGCGCGAGCACCTGGTTGGTGAAGCTGTTGCTCATCACAAAGGAGGCGTGGCCCGTGGCGCAGCCCAGGTTCACCAGGCGGCCCTCCGCCAGCAGGTAGAGGCTGTGGCCGTCGGGGAAGGTGTACATGTCCACCTGCGGCTTGATGTTGGTGCACTTGATGCCCTCGCGCGCCTGCAGGCGCGCCACCTGGATTTCGTTGTCGAAGTGGCCGATGTTGCACACGATGGCCTGGTCCTTGATTTTCTCCATGTGCTCCAGGGTGATGATGTCGCAGTTGCCGGTGGTGGTCACATAGATGTCGCCCCAGCCGAGGGTGTCCTCCACGGTGAGCACGCGGTAGCCCTCCATGGCCGCCTGCAGCGCGCAGATGGGATCCACTTCTGTCACCACCACCTGGGCTCCCAGCCCGCGCAGCGCCTGCGCGCAGCCCTTGCCCACATCACCATACCCGCAAACCACGGCCACCTTGCCCGCCACCATCACGTCCGTGGCGCGCTTGATGCCGTCCGTCAGGCTCTCGCGGCAGCCGTACAGGTTGTCGAACTTGCTCTTGGTCACGGAGTCGTTGACGTTGATGGCGGGGACGAGCAGGCGTCCGTCGCGCTCCATCTGGTAGAGCCTGTGCACGCCGGTGGTGGTTTCCTCGGAAACGCCGGCGAGCTCCGGCATCCAGCGGTGGAACACGCCCGGGTTCTCCTTGGCTATGCGCTTCAGCAGGGCCTTGATGACGCCTTCCTCCGCGGATGTGGCGGGGGCATCCACCCACGGGTCGCCATCCTCCATCTCATAGCCCTTGTGCAGCAGGAGCGTGGCGTCGCCGCCATCGTCCACAATGAGCTGCGGCCCCTTGCCGTCCTTGTGGCAGAGGGCGTTCCACGTGCACTCCCAGTACTCCTCCAGGGTCTCTCCCTTCCAGGCAAAGACGGGCACGCCGGCGGCGGCAATGGCTGCGGCGGCGTGGTCCTGGGTGGAAAAGATGTTGCAGCTGGCCCAGCGCACCTCTGCGCCCAGGGCCACCAGGGTCTCAATGAGAATCGCGGTCTGGATGGTCATGTGGAGCGAGCCGGTGATGCGCACGCCCGCCAGCGGCTGCTGCGGCCCGTACTTCTCTCGGCACGCCATCAACCCCGGCATTTCGAATTCCGACATTGTAATTTCCTTGCGCCCCCAGTCCTTCAGGGCGATATCCGCCACCTTGTATGCTGCTGTCTCGCTCATGTTGCGCCCAGTCTACCCCAATCCCCGCGCCGGGTCAAGATTGGAGAGCATCCTTGGCACCCCGGTGCGCCGGATGCGCATCATGATGAGTCTGCCTCCCCGGTACGGCCGGGAAATCAACGGAAAATCGCAGAAGCCCCCCCCCGGTGGGAAAAATAAACTTGTTCCCCCGCACCGGGCATGATACATTTTGCTGCATGAAACGTGCTGCTGGCATCTTGGCAACGGCGTTCCTGCTGCTTTCGGCGGGAACCGCGCAGGCTTTACAAATCAAGGATGTTGATACCTCGCTCACCCGCGTTCGGGCGGACAAGGAGCTCACCAAGGACTACAAGTACCGCGTGCTGCAGGACATGGCCGTGCGCCGCACCTGGATGGTCAACAGCGATTGCCGCGTGAGCCTGGACTTCGACACCTCCAACGGCAAGCTCATCTTTGTGCTGGTGGAGTACAAGGGCGGAGTGGACAAGGACCGTGTGGACGACGACACGGAGACTATCCTCCAGAGCACCGACATCAAGTGGAAGAAGCTGGCCAAGAACAAGCAGAGCAAGTACGGCGTGAAAAACGCCCGCGTGGCCAAGGCCAGCAACGGCTTCTACATCTTCCAGGAATACAACAAGAAGAAAAAGTGCGTGCGCCTCATGATGACCGCCGCCCACCCGGAGGAGAACCGCCGCGATATGCAGGACGCCTCTGACGCCGCCCACGTGACCGCCCTGGGCAGCACCGCCGGCGGCAGCGTGGTCAAGCAGATCAAGCAGGACGAGGAGCGCCGCCTCCGTATGCCCAACCAGGCCTCCAAGGCCGCTCCCGAACCCAAGGTGGAGAACCCCGTCAAGGAGCCCAAGAAGCCCGCAACCCTGCCCAAGGAACCCGAACCCGATGCCTTGGATGAAGACACCGTCGACGATGCCGACGGCGTGCCGGTGAGCGAGGACTTCTCCCCCATGGAATGGCTGGAGGAACACGGTATTGACCAGACCCGCCTCATCCAGATTGGCGGCGGGCTGGCCGGCCTTATCCTCCTCTTGACCATCATCGGCTACATACGCCGCCGCGCCGCCCAGAAGCGTATCCTGCAGCGTGTGCAGGAACTCCGCCAGGGAACGGAAGCCGACGACGAGGACGATTCCGAGGAATAAGGCAAACTTGACTTGCCCGCGGCGTGCCCGTATAATCGCGGGCATGAAACCGATTCTGTTCATTGTTGCCCCGGGGTTCGAGGAAATCGAGCTCACTGCGCCGATTGACATCCTGCGCCGCCTGGAGATACCCGTGGTCACCGCGGGGCTGCAGGGTCGTACGGCAGAGGGCGCACACGGCGTGCCCGTGACTGCGGAGATGCTGATGGTGGATGTGGATCCGGAGCAGTATGGCGGCATTGTGCTGCCGGGCGGCCCTGCGTCCTGGACGCTGCGCGACACGCCGGGCGTGCTTGCGCTGGTGCGCGCGTTCCATGAGGCGGGCAAGCTGGTGGGCGCCATCTGCGCGGCGCCCATTGCGCTGGAGGCCGCGGGCGTGCTGGAAGGCCGCCGCGTGACCTGCTACCCCGCCGTGAAGGGAGATTTGAAATCCGCCGCGGAGGTGTTGGACACCCCCGCCGCCACGGATGGCAACATTGTGACGGGCCGCGGGCCCGGCGCCGCGCTGGAGTTCGGCTTTGCGCTGGCGGACTACCTGGGCTGCGCGGAGAAGACCCCCTCTCTCCGCAGCGACATGTGCGTGTGCTGATTCCCCCTACATGCCGGAGGAGCCGACAGAGTTCGATGTGGCGGTGATTGGCGGCGGGCACGCCGGAATCGAAGCCGCATTGGCCGCCGCGCGCCTCGGCGGCCGCGTGGCCGTGGTCACCCACAACCTGGACACCATCGGCCAGATGAGCTGCAACCCGTCCATCGGCGGGCTCGCCAAGGGGCATATCGTGCGCGAGATTGACGCCCTGGGCGGTGCCATGGGCTTGAACACGGACGCCACCGCCCTGCAGTACCGCATGCTCAACGCCGCCAAGGGGCCCAGCGTGCGCGCCCCCCGCGCCCAGTGCGACAAGTCCGCCTACCGCACCCGCATGAAATGGGTGTTGGAAACCACACCCGGCGTCCAGCTTTTCCAAGGGGATGTGGAGGACATCCTGGTGGAAGGCGGCGCGGTGGCGGGCGTACGCACCTCTTGGGGACAAACCATCCGCGCCAAGCGCGTGGTGCTGTGCAGCGGTACCTTCATGCGCGGTCTGCTGCACGTGGGCATGAACCACCTGCCGGGCGGGCGCCTGGGCTGCGCGCCAAGCGGCATTTCCGCCTGCCTGGAGCGCCTGGGCTTCCCGCTCTCCCGTTTCAAGACCGGAACCTCGCCGCGCGTCAAGGGCAGCACCATTGATTTCTCCGCGCTGGAGATGCAGCCCGGCGACGAGCCGCCCACGCTTTTCAGCAACCGCTCGCGCTCCCTCCTGCACCGCGATGCGGAACCCCATTGCACGCTCAACCACTGGGCAGACGACGGATTCGCCCTGCGCCAGCTCCCCTGCGGTATCACCTACACCCACACCGGTACGCACGATATCATCCGCGCCAACCTGCAGCACAGCCCGCTCTTTGGCGGCGTGATTGAGGGCACCGGGCCGCGCTACTGCCCCAGTATCGAGGACAAGGTGGTGCGTTTCGCCGACAAGGACCGCCACCAGGTTTTCGTTGAGCCGGAGGGCCGCAGCACCGATGAGTACTACCTCAACGGCCTGTCGTCCAGTTTGCCTTTCTCCGTGCAGCTGCAGATTGTGCACAGCATCCCCGGCCTGGAGCATGCGGAGCTCATCCGCCCCGGATACGCCGTGGAATACGATTTCGTGGTCCCCACGGAGCTCACGCCCGCGCTGGAAACCAAGCGCATCCGCGGTCTCTACTTCGCCGGGCAGATCAACGGCACCAGCGGGTATGAGGAAGCTGCAGGGCAGGGGCTTCTTGCCGGCGCCAACGCCATGCTCTCACTGCAAGGCAGGGAACCTCTCATCCTGCGCCGCGACCAGGCTTACCTCGGCGTCATGGTGGATGATTTGGTCACCCGCGGCACGGACGAGCCCTACCGCATGTTCACCAGCCGCGCGGAAATGCGCCTGCTGCTGCGCCAGGACAACGCGGACCTGCGGCTCACGCCGATCGCCGCGCGAGTGGGCCTGGTGCCGCAGGCGGAGGGTGACGCCGCCACCGCGCGCCTGCAGGGCATTGCAGACCTGCGCGAGTTCGCCCGCCACACGCGCCACGAGGGCGTGGCGCTGGAGCTCTGGCTCCGCCGCTCGGAAAACTCCTGGCGCTCCCTGCCGCAGGAGATGCTGAGCCGTTTCCCGGAAGACGTGTGGGAACCCGCGGCACTGGAAATCTCCTATGCCGGCCACATTGACCGCATGCGCGTGGCCGCGGAGCGCATCCAGCGCCAGGAGGACAAGAAGATTCCGGAATCCATCGACTACAACGCCATCCCCGCCATGAAAACAGAGGCCCGCCAGCGCCTCGACCGCGTGCGCCCCGCCACCATCGGCCAAGCCGCCCGCATCCCCGGCATCACCCCCGCGGATATCGCCCTCCTCCTCGTCCACGTCAAGAAGGCCGCGGAGGTGCACATGTGAGCCGGGGGAATCCGGCGCATGGCATAACAAAGCGGCATTCTCCCTTGACTTGGGGGCGTGCGGTGGTATCATGTTCGCACCATGACACAGAACGCCCTTCTCAAGATGTTGGAGACGGATGCCCGCCTGAACGACGAGCAGATAGCCGCGCGCCTGGGAATAGAAGCCGCGGAGGTGGCGGCCATGCGCGCCAAGCTGGAGGCCGAGGGCCGCATCGTTGGCTACCAGGCCATCCTGAACGACGACAAGGAGGGCGTTTCCGCGCTCATCGAGGTGCGCTGCACGCCGGAGCGCGGCGGCGGCTTCAACCGGCTGGCAAAGCGCATTGCACGGTTCGACGAGGTCCGCAGCTGTTTCCTGATATCCGGCGGCTTTGATTTGCTGATTCTGGTGGAAGCCCATTCCCTGCTGGAGGTGGCGCGCTTTGTGAGCGAGAAGCTGTCCAGCATGGATGGCGTGCTTTCCACCGCCACGCACTTCCGCCTGAAGACCTACAAGCAGAACGGCCTCCTCTTCGACGAGGAGGAAACCGATGAACGCATCAGCGTTGCTCCATAAGCCATGAACTGGGACCGCATGCTCTCCAAACAGGTCGTGGATCTGCCGCGTTCCGGCATTCGCGAATTCTTTGACCTCGTCACCGGCAGCAAGGATATCATCTCCCTCGGCGTCGGCGAACCCGATTTCGTCACCCCCTGGAACATCCGCGAGGCCGCCATCTTCTCCCTGGAGAAGGGGCATACCACCTACACCAGCAACTACGGCCTGGAAAGTCTCCGCCGCGCCATCGCCAAGTATGTGGAGGGCTTCTTCCACGTGGAGTACAACCCCATTGGCGAGATCCTGCCGACGGTGGGCGTGAGCGAGGCGATTGACCTTGCGCTGCGCTGTCTGCTGAACCCCGGGGACGAGGTGCTGTACCATGAGCCGTGCTACGTGAGCTACGCGCCGTCTGTGAAGCTGGCGTACGGCGTGGCCACTCCGGTGGAGACGAGTATCGATGATTTGTTTGCGCTGAACCCGGCGAAGCTGGAGGCGGCCATCACGCCCAAGACGAAGGTGCTGATGCTCAACTTCCCCACCAACCCCACGGGTTCCATCGCCCCCCGCGAAACACTGGAGAAAATCGCGAAAATCTGCGTGAAGCATGACCTGTTCGTGCTGACGGATGAAATCTACTCCGAACTGCGCTACGATGGCGAGCCGCACACCAGCATTGCTTCCCTGCCCGGTATGAAGGAGCGCACGCTCCTGCTGCACGGCTTCTCCAAGGCTTTCGCCATGACGGGCTTCCGCCTGGGCTACGCCTGCGGCCCGCACGAGCTCATCGACCAGATGGTGAAAATCCACTCCTACATGATGATCTGCCCGACCATTACGGCGCAGGAGGCTGCCATCGAGGCATTGCAGAACGGCACCCCCGCCATGCATGAGATGCGCGACAGCTACCACATGCGCCGCAACTACATCGTGAAGCGCTTCAACGAGATGGGCATGGATTGCCACCTGCCCGGCGGCGCGTTCTACACCTTCCCCAGCGTGAAGCGCTTCGGCATCAGCTCCAAGGAGTTCGCGCTGCGCCTGCTCAAGGATGCCAGGGTGGCCGCCGTGCCGGGCACGGCCTTCGGCGAATGCGGCGAGGGCTACCTACGCTGCTGCTACGCCACGGCCTTCTCCCTGCTGGAGGAGGCGTGCGACAAGATGGCCCGCTTCTGCGACTCGCTCAAGGGCTGATTTTCATCCACCAATCTTATTCTCCGAGCCATGTGCGACCGGGAGACAGCGCGTCGCGAACAACCACCTGTCGCGGGCGGTGAGGGCGCTCTCTTCCGCACGTACGCCGTGCCGTTTATCATTTTCCTGGCTTTCAACCTGCTGCTGTGGGCGGTGGAGGGAGCCGTGAAGTGGGACCACCCGAATGCCGCCTGGTGGCAGCGCATGCCGGAGCTTCCCGTGTACACCCTGCAGGTGCTGGTGTGCGCGGTGTACCTGTGGCGCGTGCGTTGGAACGTGGAATGGCATTGCACGGCGGGCAGCTGCCTGTGGGGTGCGCTTGCGGGTGTGGTTGGCATTGCCGTCTGGCTGGTGCCGTACCTGTTCGGCTGGGTGCCGCAGGAGGGCGGGTTCATGCCGGAGACGGTGTTCGGCGCGGGCTCTGCGGGAACGTGTGCCGCATACGCGCTGCGTTTTGCGCGCGCCGTGCTTATTGTGCCTTTCATTGAGGAATTTTTCTGGCGCGGCTACCTGATGCGCTGGTGCATCAACCGCGACGAGCCGCACTCCGTTCCGCTCGGCCGGGGCAGCTGGATTTCCTACCTGGTGGTCACCCTGGCCTTCATGCTGGTGCACAACCCCGCGGACTACGCCGGCGCCTTCCTGTACGGCTCGCTGGCCTATCTGCTGGTGGTGCGCACGCGCCAGCTCACCCCCGTTATCGTCATGCACGCCGTGGCCAACCTCGTCATGGGCGTGTGCGCCATTGAACTCAACCTCCCACACCTCTGGTAATATGGACTACATGCAACTCACCCTCGCCCTCGTCATGGGCGTATGCCTCTCCGCCGCGTGCGGATTCCGCATCTTCGTGCCCCTGCTGGCGGTCGGCCTGGCCGTCCGCTTCATGGGCCTCAGCGCCACTCCCGCCCTTGCCTGGACCGCTTCTGATCTGGGCCTGGCCTGCCTGAGCGCGGCCACCCTGGTGGAAGTCCTGGCCTACTACATCCCCTGGGTGGACAACGCGCTGGACACCATCCACGGCCCGCTGGCGGTGGTGGCGGGCACGCTCCTGGTGGGCGGCCTGCTGGGCGATATGCCGCCCGCGCTGCAATGGGGGCTGGGCGTGGTGGCCGGCGGTGGCGCCGCCGGGGCCGTGAAGGCCGGGGCCGCCACTGTGCGTGCCGCCAGCACCGCCACTACCGGCGGTATCGGCAACTGTGTTGTTTCCACGGTGGAGAACGGCTGCGCCACCGTTGGCTCTGCCCTTGCCGTTGTTGCGCCTGTTGTGGCAGGCGTCTGCCTTATCCTGCTGGTGGCGGCCATGTGCGCTATTGTCAACAAGTTCCGTCGCCGCGAAGCAGCAGAGTAATTTTTACCATTCACGCCACTTTCACTATGCAAGCGTTCATCTTGGGGGCAGGACTCGGCACGCGGCTGGCACCGCTCACCAGCATTCTGCCCAAGCCGCTGATGCCCGTGTTCCAGAAGCCGCTCATCCACCACACCATGGACCACTTCATGCGCTGCGGGGTGGATTCCTTCATTGTGAACATATCCTGCCTGCCGCTCATGTGGGAGCGCGCCTTCCCGGAGGGTACCTACCGCGGAAAGCCCGTGCAGTTCAGCCAGGAGAACGAGCCGCTGGATTCTGGCGGCGGCGTGAAGAAAATCCGCTCCCTGCTGGCGGACCCCGCTGCGCCGCTCCTGGTGCATAACGGCGACATCTGGACGGATATCCCCGTGGCTGATTTGCTGGAGGCCCACCGGGCGGGCGGGCATTGGGTCACCCTGGCCCTGCGCAGCGTGGATGGTAAGAAGAACGTGGGGTTCAACCCAGCCACCGGGCTGGTGACCGACATGCGCCACGCCCTCGGCGTGGATGCGGGGGAATACCAGTTCGCGGGCATGTATATCATGGAGCCGCAGGTGTTCGACCTCTTCCCCGACGATGAAAAATTCTCCGTGGTGCCCACTTGGCTGGAGCTCATCAAGCAGGGCAAGGTGGGCGGCCACGTGTGCGACTGGGCCAACTGGCGCGAACTCGGCTCCCCCCAAACCTATCTGGACGCTGTGCTGCAAACCAGCTCCCGCGAGCGCATCCACCCGTCCGCCGTCATCTCTGCAACCGCGGAAATCGGCGAGGACTGCACCGTGGGCCAGGACGCCCACATCCCCGCAGGATGCGTGCTGGACGACTGCATCGTTTGGCCCCGCACCCACGTGGAACCCGGCACCTACCGCCGCTGCATCATCACCCCCCGCATCACCGTGCAAGCCTGACCGCGCGGATTACGCCCCTGCTGCGGATGAGAGGAGTGTGCGCAGGGTGTGCAACAGGTTTTCTGAGGTCATGGGTACACCGAGGGCGGCGGGATCTGGGAGATCATCGGCATAGGCGCGGGCTTGGCGAATCGGTAGAACTGCCTGCCGCCGGAACCGCGCTGGCGGGTTTCGTACCCGCCCTGCCGCACGAATTGCCAGAAGGCGCGGAGGAAGTCGTCGCTCAAGGCTTCCACGCACAGGACGATATCAAGGTCCTTTGTGGCGCGGAACGGGAGGTCGAAGGCTTCGAAATGGATATCGCATGCGCAACCGCCGATAAGAAGGTATGTATCTTGAAAGGCGGCGAAGTGCCGTTGGAAAGTTTGCAGGCCGTTTACCATGGGAAATCATCGAGAAGTTGTTCCAATGCCTGCTGCACGCGCTCGTCGGAGAGGTGGCGCAGGGAAAGGTAGAGGGAGAGGGCGTCGATGCCATCCGTACCGGGCAGGCAGGGGGGATAGAGCCACAGTTGGAGAACGATGGGCTCATCCGCCGCCGGGAGTGCGTGCGGTTTTTGCGGCAGCCGCAAAAAGTCGTGCAACGCGCAGGCGTAGGCGGCTTGGGGCGGCGCGGCCAGCATGGTCAACGCCGCCAGGGCCGTTTCCCCCGCTGTGACGCAGGGAACTGCTTCCGGCACTTGCGGTGCCTCAATCGTTCGGCGGCAGGGATTTTGCAGCAGGGGCAGCGCGCGTTCCCAAAGGGCGCGCCCCGTGCATACGGGCTCCAATTGCACGGCGCGGCCGGGAAGGCGCCTGCACAAGCCGACGAGTTGCAGTTGCTCGAAGGCGGCGTGAATGCTCCCGCGGGAGTACGGCAGAAAGGACTCTGCCGCCCCGTACGCCAAAGGCACGGGCAACCTGTGGTTGAGCATTCCCAGTAGCAAGAGCTGGGCGGGCACACCCAGCTTTGTAACGACGGGCGCGGGCTTGGGCTTCCCGGTGAGGCGCAGGGCCATGAAAGGCAGGAACACGTTGCCGTTGCCGCCCATGAACGCCACGCCCCTGGCAACCATGCGCCGTGCATCCTGCGCCGCAATGGTGTCGGCAGCATACACGGCTTGCTTCCCCGTCAGGGCGGCTATGCCCTCCATGTGCTTGGCAATGGAGCCCGGCGTCAACCGAACGGCATGCCTGTCCCGCGCCACTACCACGGGCATGCCGTCCATCTCCCCCTGCGCCATCGCGTAACACCCGCGGTACAGCGGCGGTATGCCGCGCCCGTTCAGCGGCGCGAGCTCTATCGTCCGCCCACCGTTGAGCCATTCCGGCATTTCTGCGCCCTTGCGTTTCATTTTGAATTACGTTTTGTTTCAAAATAAAATGAAAATAAACAAATGTCAATACTATTTTATTTCCCTGATCTGCGTCAACGCGGGCTCGGGCGTATTTTGTCACCAACCGTTAATGCTTCTCAATGGGCACGATGCGGAGCTTGCCGAGGGTTTCCGCCTTGCGCCCGGGGATGTAGCATTGCAGCCATTGGGCGGGGGTGCGGCGGGGTGCGCGGCGGTATGTGGCAAAGACCTCACCCGTGTCGGCATGCACCAGCGCGAATTGGGGCGGGTGCTTGAGGTGGTCCGGGGTGAAGTCGTCGCACGGGGTGGTGACGGTTTCGTTCACGAGCCCGAGCTTGCGGCAGTAGGAACGCCAAATGGCACCGTGGCCGGCATGGCGGCGGTGTACCCAGGCCAGCGCGTGGGCCAGCTCATGCAGCAGGGTGTGCCAAATGAGGAAGCGGTCCTTCTCCAGGTACGCCTCCACGAAATAGTGGGAGAGGGTGATGCGCCGCTCCTTGAAGCGGCAGCAACCGAGACGGTGCAGGGCGCGGTCCCAGCCGAAGCTCCAACCATCCAGGTGCAGGGATTGCAGGCACGCGTTGGCGTAGGCCTCCACCTCCGCCAGGCTGTGCCATTCCCTCATCTGCGGAACGCTGCACGCGGGCGCGTCGAACCCCGCCTGTTCGGCGTCCGCGCGCCCGGTGGCGCATTCCAGGAGCTCACGCCAAAGGCGCTCCCAGGGCTTATTCTGCGGTTCCATCCATCTTGGCGCGAACCTTGGCCTCAATCTCCGCGTAGAGTTCGGGATTGGTGCGCAGGGCCTCCTTGGCACCGTCGCGTCCCTGGGCAATCTGGCTGCCGTTGTAGCTGAACCAGGAGCCGCGCTTCTGCACGATGTCGTACTCCATGGCCAGGTCAACCAGGCTGCCGGTGGAGGAGATGCCCTCGTTGTACATGATGTCGAACTCGCACTCCTTGAAGGGCGGTGCCACCTTGTTCTTGACAATCTTGAGCTTGGTGCGGTTGCCGTTGACGGTGCCGTCGCTGCCCTTGATCTGGCCGATGCGGCGGATATCGCAGCGGACGGAGGCGTAGAATTTGAGGGCACGGCCGCCGGGGGTGGTTTCCGGGTTGCCGAACATCACGCCGATCTTCTCGCGTATCTGGTTGGTGAAGATGCAGACGGTGCGCGCCTTGGAGATGAGTGAGGTGAGCTTGCGCAGCGCAGCGCTCATCAGGCGCGCCTGGGCGCCCACCGTGCTGTCGCCGATTTCGCCTTCCAGCTCCTGCCGCGTCACCAAGGCCGCCACTGAGTCCACCACAATCACATCGATGGCGTTGGAGCGCACCAGCGCCTCGCAGATTTGCAGGGCCTCCTCGCCGCTGTTGGGCTGGGACACCAGAAGGTCATCCAGATTCACACCCAGCTTGGCCGCGTAGGCCGGATCCAGCGCGTGCTCCACGTCGATGAACGCGGCGAGCCCGCCGGCGCGCTGCGCCTGGGCAATGACGGTGAGGGTGAGCGTGGTTTTGCCGGAGGATTCCGGGCCGAAGATTTCCACCACGCGTCCGCGCGGGAAGCCCCCCACGCCCAGGGCGCGGTCAATCAAAATGTTTCCGGTGGGTATCACTTCCACCTCCATGGTCTTGTGGTCGCCCAGGCGCACGATGGCGTTCTCGCCGAAATCTTTCTGGATCTGCAGCATGGCGGCATCCAGGGCGCGCTGGCGCTGCGCCATGACCTTGTCTTGTTCGGGTGTTGTCTCTTTGCTCATGTCAGCGGGGATTGTAGCCGTTCCATATTCTCCATGCAAGCCAAAACTGCATGGGAAGTGATGATTGCGGCCTTGCAAATCGGTTGACTAACGGTGCGTGTTGTGGCATGATGACGGGCGTGAAAGCGGCATACAAGCTCCTGCTTGCGGGAATCCTGCTGGCGGGCCTCACCGGGTGCGATGAATCCGACGAGGTCAAGGCGGAGCGCGCCGCGCAGTTCACCACTTCCACCAAGCCCGCCCCCAACCCGCAGCTGGAGTCCATCGAGTCCATGGTGCGCACGGATGCGGCCACCGCTCCCACCGGGCTGCATTCCGCTCCCAAGTTTGAGCTGTACAGCGCATACAAGGGGGACGACATCAAGCAGGTGACCGGTGTTTCCGGGCGCAGCCTCATCCTGTGCTTCACGGCTCCGTGGTGTCCGCACTGCGCCAAGATGAAGGAGGCCCTGCGCACGCTGGCGCAGACGGAGAAGGGCAACGTGCAGGTGGTGGATGTGGATGCGGATGCATACCCGGCGCTGGCCACGGACTACGGCATCACAAAAGTGCCCACCACCGTGTTCTACACGGAGGGCGTGAAGCTGCGCACCATTGAGGGCGCATACACCGCAGAGAGCCTGGGGCGCTTCCTGCACGCGCTTCTCACCCGGGGCGACAGCCCCGCAGACGAACCGAAATAACCTTTACCACCATCACTTTCCCACCATGAGATTCCTTACCGGATTGCAACCCAGCGGACAGCTCCACATCGGCAACTACTTCGGCGCCATCAAACCCGCCGTGGAGCTGCAGGAGAAGGGCGAGGGCTTCTACTTCATCGCCAACTACCATGCCATGACCACCATGGAGAGCGCGCAGGCCCTGCATGACAACACGCGCGCCCTGGCCGTGGATTTCCTGGCCTGCGGGCTGGACCCGGAGAAGAGCGTGTTCTTCGCGCAGTCCGCGGTGCCGGAGGTGAACGAGCTGGCCTGGATTCTCTCCACGGTGTGCCCGATGGGGCTGCTGGAGCGCTGCCACTCCTACAAGGAGAAGATGGCGCGCGGTTTCGCGGCATCCCACGCGCTCTTTGCGTACCCCGTGCTCATGGCGGCGGACATCCTGCTGTACAATTCCGATGCCGTGCCCGTGGGCAAGGACCAGAAGCAGCACTTGGAAGTCACGCGTGACCTGGCGGGCAAGATGAACGACACCTTTGGCGCGGACCTCTTCAAGCTGCCTGAACCCATCATCAGCGAGGTGACGGCCGTGGTGCCCGGACTGGACGGCCAGAAGATGAGCAAGAGCTACGGCAACACCCTCCCCATCTTCGGCGAGGAGAAGGCCATCCGCAAGCTCATCAACAAGAAGGTGGTGACAGATGCCACCCCGCTGGAGGACCCCAAGCCCACCGAGGGCTCCATCATCCTGTCCCTCTACAAGCTTTTCGCCACGCCGGAGCAGTATCAGGCCATGGTGGATGCCCACCTGGCAGGCGGCGTGGGTTACGGCCAGTTCAAGAAGGACCTCTTTGAGGCCTATTGGGAGTATTTCCGCACCGCGCGCGAGCGCAGGGAGTGGATTCTTGCCCATCCCGAATACGTGGACGATGTGCTCAACCGAGGCGCAGAAAAAGCGCGCGAGGAGGCGCAGGCCACGCTCGCGCGCATTCGCCAGGCCGTTGGCCTGGGATGGCAATAACTTGCGTTAGAATCGGTAGGTGAGCGAGATGTCGCTCACGATGGCGAACTCGCGGAAGGGCACGGTTTGGCTCTTGCCGGTGTACGTCCTGAATTCCGACTTGGTGTTGGCCTTCATGGCACCGCGACCGGCCCAGTTGAAGGTGACGCCCGGTGTCAGGATCCAGTTGTGCGTGATGAAGTACGGCGCGGTCAACTTGATCCAGTAGCCCTGGGAGCCGTTCTCGCATGCAAAGTAGTGGGAGCGGAAATAGTCTGCCGTGGCAGACATGCCGAACTGCACCATGCCCAGCCAGCGGATGTTCTCCACATCGTCAGCGCTGCCGATGATGGGGAAGCGGAAGTTCACGTACGGCTCGAACCACCAGCCGCGGATGCCTACAAAGCTGAAGCGCACCGTGCAGCCCGCCGCCAGCCACTTGTACGGCGTGACCTCGGGTGTGATGAAGAACTCATGCACTACGGAGGAGCCCTGGTCGCGGTAGTGCTTGGCCATCACGCCCAGGATGCCGCCGTGGACGAAATCGTGCCCAAGTGTGATATTCCACTTCTCGCTCTCGCGCTTGAACGAGGTTACCACCGCAAATTCGTTCTCCATGTTGCACTGTTTGATGGGCTTGCCCGCCAGCGCGCCGATGTACTGGTTCTGCACCTCCTGCGGCAGGCTGTCGAAGTTCGGGATGCGCTCGCGCAGCACTACCGCTGCCCCGCTGCGTGACATGGGCGGGTTGCCGTACAGGGTGTGTCCTGCGGAGAAGATGGAGTATGCAACCGTCTCGTTGAACGTCCAGCCTCCCTTGTCGCCAAAATCGTATGTGAACTTGAATGCCACCGTTTCCACGCCCTCGCCTTGTTCAGCTTCTTGCGTGGCCACCAGGCCGCGACCCCAGTAGAATGAGCGGTACATGCCCGTCAGGCTGCCTTCCAGGCGCTGCGCGGAGTCATACGGCAAGTCCAGGAAATTCTGCGCCTGTCTGCCGCTCTCGTGCGTGGGAATGGCCACAGCCGCACCCGCGGGGGCTGCCGCCAGGGCCAAGGCGATGATGATGTGTTGTATTCTCATGACTGCTTGTGGTTTTTTTGGTGGATGTCTACTGCATCCGAGGGAATTTTACTCCCATCTCTATCCGTTGTCAAGAAAAATCTAGAGTGCACTCTAGATTTTTTTTGCGGGTGGACAAAAAAAGAACGCGCCCGGCAAAGCCGGACGCGTTTGTAAGTAGGGGAAGTGAACTTCCCTACACCCTTACTTCTTGGCGGGCACGACCGGAGCCGGAGCCGGTTCCGTGGGCTGCACCTGCTGCTGCTGGCAGGAAACCAGAGCGGCGGCCGTAAGAGCGAGAATAGCGATGGTCTTCATAATTATCTTACTAGTTTTGATTTTTGAAGCGCCCCAGCAACCAAGGATAGGCTGAGGGGTTGAGAGAAGTGTACCAAATCCATGATGCAATGCAAGGCTAAAATCAAAATTTCCTGATTATTTTTTGGAAAAGTGCGGGGAAAGGAGCCTTGGAAAGCGGATGAACCCGCATGGGTACTGGATTTTCATGCGTTATCGCAGTTCGGAGAAAAAGGCGTCATGGAAACCCTCGGCATTGAAAATCGTATTATGTGTGGCGTGAAAAGTCTTCTCCGTGACGGGGCGGTTGAAGCTTTCGCGCAGTGCGTCTGTGCGCGGCGGCAGCACAATTTCATCCTGGTCTGCGCGCAGGATGGCCACATCGCAGGTAATCTTGGGTGCGTAGTCGGTGGAGATGAACTTGTCGATAACCACAGCGTTGGGAACGGCGGGGATGAAATCGCACGCCACGTTCACCAGACTGTCGAACGGGCAGATGAGCACAAGCTTGTCGGGGTTCTTGGCGGCGGCCACCTGCATGGCCACGCCGGTGCCGATGCTGAATCCCACCAGCGTGGTTGCGGAGGGTTTGCCGAGTTTTTCCTTCGCCTGGTCAAGCACGGCGCAGGAATCTGCCACAATGTCCTTCTCGCTGGGTTCGCCCTCGCTGCTGCCGTATCCACGGTAGTTGACCAGCAGGTAGGAGCGCGTGGTGTCCTCGTCTGCATAGTCGGAGAAGTCGCCGGCGTTGATGGAGTTGCCGCCGTACATGACAACGAGCGGCGCGTTGGGGCCGCGGTTGAAAAGCCAGCCGCGCAGCACGGTGCCGTCCTGCATGGTGAAGGCCGTGTATTGTTCCGTGTGGCCGTACTTGGTGTCAGGCGAGCATCCGCCGGGTTGCGCACCGGGGAAAACCAGGCTGCGCACCGCGCACATGGGCACCAGGGTCAGCACCAGCAACAGCGCCAGCACGCGCAGAATCCATTTCTTCTTCATCCCGCCATTCTACCAGTTCACGCCCCCGAGCGCAAGCGCGCGCTGCGCGTGCCGCTTGACTTCCTGCTGCGGAGAGTGTACCATGGTATTATGAACATACCGCCGTACTGGGTGCGCAAGGAGCAGCGCGTGGGTGATTTCACCTGCCGCCTGGCGGGATTTTCCCATTCCTCCATGCAGGCCGCATGGAAGATGCTGCAGCAGCACGCGATCATCATGCAGAAGTTCTTTGCCGCGGCTCCCACTGAGTCGTCCGTGCAACGCATGCGCGCCGCCCTGCGAGAACTTCGCGGCCAAGGCGGCGACTCCTACGAGGTGTGCCTCCTGGAGCCCGTGTGGCGAACGGTGGACGCCTCCAACGTCATCACGCGCAACCATTACGGCGCGCTGGTGGTCAACAGCACGGACACCTGCTTTGCGGATGTGGATACGGCACCGGAGAGCCTGTGGGAGTTCGTGAAGGGTCTGTTCGGCGCGGGTACGCCGCCGGAGCGGCGCCTGCTGGATGTGATGCGGCAGATACACGCGGAGCACCCGAAGCTTTCCATGCGCCTGTACCGCACGGCCAAAGGCTGGCGCGTACTCCTCGCCGGGGAGGGCATTGAACTCGATTCCCCGCTGGTGGACACCCTGTTCCGCCGCCTGCATGTGGACCCGCTGTACCGTGACCTCTGCCGCAAGCAGGCGTGCTGGCGCGCGCGGCTCACGCCCAAGCCTTTCCGCCTGCAACTGCCGCCCTGCCCGCAGGCGGAATGCTCCGAGGATGCGGCATCTGTGCAGGCGGAATGGGTGCAGGAATACGAGCGCGCATGCGAGGGGCGCGCCGTCTGCCGTTTGGTGGAATCCTTCGGTCCGCGCTTGCGGGACGGCATCCCGGAGCTGCACGACGAGCTGACGGGGGTGCACTTGCACCGCGATTCGCTGGCGTGATTGTTAGGTTGACGTGCGGGGGCGTTTTGATACAATGTCGGCATGACGCGTGGATTTCACGGAACAACCCGCCTGGCATTGGCGCTGGCAGCTGCATTGACGCTGCTGGCCGCCTGCGAGTCGCCCGTGATTCCCAAGCCGGAGCAACCCAGGGTGGAGCAATCGCTCACGCGAGAGGCCCTGACCGACCGCATGCTCGTGGAGCAGCTCCGCCGTGACTGGAAGGAACTCAAGCGCACCGATCTCACGCTTGAGCGGCGCCAGGCCGTCATTGAACGCTACAACGGGCACTTGGAAGTGCTCATTGCGCGCCTGCGCTATGATGTGCTGGGCGAGGGCGGCACGGGTGGCACGCCGTTCAACGATATCCTGGACTTCTCCCACACCGGGTTGCCCCTGAATTCCCTTCTGACGGTGTACGACGACATCGTGCCCGCCAAGGAGGTCGACTTCGAATATCTGGAAGAGCATTACGGCGCGCCGGGCCTGGGTGTGCCGATGGTGGGCGTTATACCCGCCCGTGCCGTGCAAAAGCTGCAGGGCAAGATTGCCGCCATGTCATCCGTCCACACCAAGGGTACCGTGATCACGCTCACCGTTGTGCTGGACTTCCCGGAATCTCCCCGCAACGCCACGCCCACCCTGCGCTTCATCCCGCGCCTGGAGCAGGAAACCATCGATGTGGGCAAGCTCCGCTATCAGCTGGCGGCGGACCTTTCCGCCCCCATGGAAATCTACTGGCGCCTCACCTATGAGGACAAGAACCGCTTCCTGGGCCTGCTGCGCCCGCAGAAGATGCGCGAATCCATAGGCCTCACCAGCCTGCAGCCCTTCAACCCCAACAAGATACCCGTGGTACTCACCCACGGCCTGCTCTCGGATGCCAGAACCTTCGCCCAGCTGGTGAACCGCCTGTATGTGGACCCGGACATCCGCAACAATTTCCAGTTCTGGTACTTCAACTACCCCACAGGCCCGGCTTGGGTTTACAATGCCGCGGCGTATCGCGCCGCCCTGGCCGCCGTACGCAAGAAGGTTGACCCCAAGCACCGCAACCGCAACTGGGACAACATGGTGGTGGTGGGCCACTCCATGGGGGGGCTGATCACTCACTACAGCCAGTGTGTGGAACCCTGGAACCTGCTGGTCAACGGTGGGGTGGTGGATGCCGATAGCCTCGACGAGCTGGCCAAGGACCCCGACTTGCAAGAGTACCGCGAGCAGTATTTCTTCGAGCCCGTGAAGGCCGGCATGGTGGTGTATTTCGCCACGCCGCACCGCGGCTCTCCCATGGCGGATTTCGGTATTGTCCGCCTCCTGACCAAGCTCATTGAGCTGCCCTTCGCCATTGTGGAAGAAACCATCAACGCGGTCACGCTGCAGCCGGACCTCTTCCTGCTCAATCCGGACCAGATGAAGCACTGGTTCACGAGCGTGGACCAGCTCTCGCCGGACGGATATTCCATCCGCGGCCTGCAGGGGCTCAAGATGCGCGATGTGCCCACCTTCTCCGTCATCGGCAACCGCGGCAAGTACGGCCTTATCGAGCGCAGCTCTGATGGCGTGGTGCCCTACTGGTCCAGCCACATCAACTGGGGGGAGGAATTCATCGTCCCGGAATCCCACTCCGTCCAAAAGCACAAGGACACCGCCGAATACATGAAGATTATCCTCCACGAGTTCCTGCAGGAACACCCCGCCGTCCGCTACTCCCGCGGCAGCGTCGTCACCCTCAAACAAGAAAACGAATAAACCTATCTCTCCCGCCATGCCTCACCGCAGCAACACTATCAAACGTAAGGTCCACAACTGGACCACCGCCGACTCCACCGACCTCTACGCCGTGGAGGACTGGAGCAATGGTTACTTCAACGTCTCCCGAAACGGAGAGGTCAACGTCCTCCTGCGCGATTCCAACGGCGACAAGAAGTCCGTCTCCCTGCGCAGCATCATGGACGGCCTGGCGGACCGCGGCACGGACGCGCCGGTCCTGCTGCGCTTCAACGACCTGCTGCGCGCCCGCGTGGAGGAGCTGAACGATAGTTTCGCCAAGGCCATCAAGGAGGTGGACTACAAGGGCGTGTACCGCGGCGTGTATCCCATCAAGGTCAACCAGCAGCGCCAGATTGTGGAGGAAATCGTCTCCTGCGGCAGGAAGTACCACTACGGCCTGGAGGCTGGCTCCAAGCCGGAGCTCTTCGCCGCCATGGCGCAGATGACCGACCACGAGGCCTTCCTGATGTGCAACGGGTACAAGGATGACGAGTACATCGACCTGGCTCTCATGGGCCAGCAAATGGGCTTGAACATCTACCTGATACTGGAGATGCCCAACGAGCTGCCCGCCATTTTGGAACGCGCGGAGAAGCTTGGCATCGAGCCCAACCTCGGCATCCGCGTGCGCCTGGCCGCCAAGGGTTCCGGCCATTGGAGCGAGTCCGCCGGCGACAAATCTGTCTTCGGACTCAACGCCGCCCAGGTCATCGATGCCGTGGACCAGCTCAAAAAGGCCGGCAAGCTCCATTGCCTCAAAGTGCTGCACTACCACCAGGGTTCCCAGATTCCCAACATCTCGGTTATCCGCGAGGGCCTGACCGAGGCTGTGCGCATTTACGTGGACCTGGTGCGCGAGGGCGCCACCATGGGCACGCTGGACATGGGCGGCGGGCTTGCCGTGGACTACGACGGCTCGCAGACCAACTTCCATTCCTCCTGCAACTACTCCGTGGCCGAGTACGCGCGCGACGTGGTGGAGGTGGTGGGCGAGATGTGCACCAAGGCCGGCGTGCCGCACCCCACGCTGGTGACGGAAAGCGGCCGCGCCGTGACCGCCTACCACGCCGTGCTGGTGTTCAACGTGCTGGATGTCACCAGCGCGCCCGGCCGTGAGAGCCTGCCGCCCGCCCTGCCGCCCAAGGCCAGCGAGACCCTGCGCTCCCTGGATGAGACGCGCCGCATCCTCACTCGCAAGAACATCCAGGAGTGTTACAATGATGCCAACTACTACCGCGACCAGCTGCGCATGCAGTTCTTCTACGGCAACGCCTCCCTCCGCGAGCGCGGTATCGGAGAGGCCATCTACTGGCACATCATGGGCCTCATTGCCCAGCGTATCTCGGAGATGAGCGAAATCCCCGAAGACCTCAAGGAGGTGTCCGACAACATGGTGGACTTCTACTACGCCAACTTCTCCCTCTTCCAGAGCCTGCCGGATTCCTGGGCCATCGACCAGCTCTTCCCCGTCATGCCCATCCAGCGCCTCTGCGAGCGCCCCACCCAGAAGACCGTGCTCGTGGATATCACCTGCGACTGCGATGGCAAGGTGGACAAGTTCATCGACCGCGAGGACGTTGCAACTTCCCTCCCCCTGCATGAGGTGGATCCGGATGAGAACTATTACATCGCCGCATTCCTCGTCGGTGCCTACCAGGAAACGCTCGGAGACATCCACAACCTGCTGGGCGACACCAACGTGGTGAGCGTCCACCTGGAGAACGGCCGCCCCGTCTTCACCAACGAGGAGGAGGGAGATTCCGTGGCGGATGTCCTCTCCTACGTCAAGTACGAGTCCAAGGACCTGGTGGCCAAGTTCCGAGCCATCGCGGAGAGCGCTGTCAACAACGGCCTGATCACCCCGCGCCAGCGCCGCAACGCCTTGGAGGCTTACCGAAACGGCCTCAACGGTTATACCTATTATGAGCTTTGAGCCTTGCCCCGCTTGGCACCGCCTTCAAGGTGGACAAGCGGGGTGACATCTGGTATAGTGGTGCGCGTGAAGGCAAAGGCGTGTGCAGCGTTGTTGGTGCTGGCGGTGGCCCTGACGGGCTGCAGCCTTTCCAAGCGCATCCAGAGGGCGTCTGACAAGATGGAGGCGCGGTACGCCAAGATTACCACATGGGAGAAGCTGCCCGTCCGCACCATCTCCTGGAACCAGGCCATCGCTATGATGCGCACCAACAACACCTCCATCATGGCCGCGCGCAACAACGTGAAGTCCGCAGACCGCGAGACCCTGCGCGTGTACACGGATCTGGTGCCGGGCGTCTCCTACTACGCCTACATGAGCAAGTCGCTCAACGATGTGGCGCGCCAGTGGAACGGGAACGACCTGAACAACAACTTCAACGTGAATTTCTTCCTGCCCACGCTTACTCAGCTGCCGTACCGCGTGTATGCCAACAAGGTGCGCGCATTTGCGGCGGTGAAGGCTTGCGAGGGCGCGGAGCGCGAGGCTGTATCCAAGCTTTACCAGGCTGTGCGCAAGCGTGAAATTGCACTCAAGACCCAGGCGCTAGACGCCGAACTTCCGCCGGAAACCGCCGCCGCACCATCCGCTGCCAGCGGTGAACGCGACAAGCAGGACCTGGACTACTATCAGGCCGTGGCAGAGTTGCTGGGCAATGCGGACGCCCGATGGAACATCCTTCCGGAGACGATGCCGCGCATCCAGTGGAAGGACTTCCGCAACCGTCTGGACCGACTTGACCCGCTGGTGCTGTGCAACTTTGTGATGGAACTGGAGCGCGCGCGCATGGAGCAGTACGGCGTGGCGCTGCAGTATTTGCCCACCGTCAATCTCAGCCTCTACAGCCCGTCGCTCTTCACTTCCAGCGGCGGAACCTACACCGGCACCTTCCTCAGCGGTGAGGACACCACCCTCAACATGAGCGTCAGCTATCAATTCGATACCCACTTGACCAACTGGAACCGCTACCGCGATTCCCAGGAGCGGTACGAGGTGGCTCGGCAAAAGGTGGAGGCGGATATGCGCGACCACAAGAGCAAGATAGAGGCCCTGCGCCGCAGCGTGAACGAGTATGAGAACTGGAAGGGCTACATGGCCAAGCGCATGGATTTCATTCGCAAGTCGCCCGTGGAGGATGCCGCTTCCTTCCTGGAGCGCAACCGTACCATCGTGGACATGAAGCGGGAGATGCTCAAGCAGGAGCAGGAGTCCGTGGAGACGGAGGCCGCGCTTATCCTGGAATACGGCATGCCCGGCCTTTCCCCCATGAAGTTTGATTGATGGAAAGTCCCGCCATGCCGATGATGCCTGAATGTCTGCGCTTGTACCTGGTGACGGATGCCCCGGAGCATTGCAGCCTGGGGCTGGCGGAGACTGTGCGGCGCGCGATTGCCGGTGGAGTGACGCTGGTGCAGTACCGCCGCGAGCATACGGACGCCGCCACCATGCTGCACGAAGCCGTGGAGCTGCGTGAAATCACTCGCGCCGCCGGTGTGCCGTTCATCGTCAACAATGATGTGCGGCTCGCCCTGCAGGTGGGCGCGGACGGCGCGCACCTGGGGCAATCCGACATGCCTGTGGCGCAGGCGCGCAAGTTGGCAGGGCAGGGCTTCATCATCGGCGTTTCCGTAAGCAACGAACGGGAGATGCAGGCCGTGGATCCGCACGTTGCGGACTACGTGGGCTGCGGTCCCGTGTTCCCCACCGCCACCAAGGCAGATGCCGCACCCGCTGTCGGTTTGGAGGGCTGGGCGCGTCTCTCGCGCATCTGCCCGCTGCCTATCGTGGCCATCGGCGGTATCACCGCAACCCGTGCATGCGAGCTGCGCGCTGCCGGGCCGTGTGACGGCGTGGCCGTGGTGTCTGCCATCTGCGGCGCGGTGGACCCCGCCGCCGCATCACGCGAACTTTTCACTGCCCTTTCCCGATGATGGATGCCGATATGGAAGAAACGCGCCGCCTCGCGATACAGGTGCTGGAAAACATCCGCAGTAGGCGCCCGCTTGTCCTCTCCCTCACCAATTCCGTGGTTCAGGCTTTTACCGCCAACACGCTCCTGGCCGTTGGTGCATCACCCATTATGCTGGCGGATGAACGGGAGGTGGAGGAGATGCTGCGCAGCGGCTGCGGCGGCCTGCTCGTGAACGTGGGCACTCTCTCGGCGGCGCAGGCCGGCACCATGGCCATAGCCGCACGCACCGCGCACGAGTGCGGCGTGCCTTGGGTGCTGGATCCCGTGGCTGCCGGGCTTCTTTCTTTCCGCACCGCCTTCTGCCGTGAGTTGTTGCCGTTCCGCCCCTCCATCATTCGCGGCAATCCCTCGGAAATCATCTCCCTCTCCGGTGTTCCCACCTCCTCACGCGGTACGGAAAGCTCTGTGCCCGCATCAGCTGCCATTGATGCCGCCAAGAGCCTCGCGCTGCAATCCCAGACCACCGTCCTCGTTACGGGAGAGGTGGATTACGCAACCGATGGCACCGCCGTGCATGCGCTGCGAACCGGGCATCCCCTGATGACCCGTGTTACGGGCACCGGTTGTGCGCTGGGCGCCCTTTGCGCCGCATGCCTGCCCTGCGCTCCCTCTCCGCTGGCTGCCGCGCGTGCCGCCGCATACATCATGGGGGAAGCGGGCCGCCGCGCCGCCGAGCGCACCAACGCTCCCGGTTCCTTCGCCATTGCCCTGCTGGATGAACTGGCAGCGGATTTGGGATAGGACATCCCTGCAGTATAGATACACAAAGAGTGGGACACCCGTTGGGGTGTCCCACTCTTGTGTAGGAACGAAGCGGACGAGGCTTGAACTCGCGACCTCAGCCGTGACAGGGCTGCGCTCTAACCAAACTGAGCTACCGCTCCTTGCCTTGTTGCTTCCGCCTTGCGGCGAACGCATCGACAATATACACGCTTTCGCGGTGTTTGGCAAGCTTTTTTTTGAAAAAAATTGCAAATATTGATTCGCAGGGCGAAAAAAACTTATTCCGGCAGGATTTCCAGGAAGATGAGGGCGTCATCTTCGGTAGTTTCCAGCACCTCAAAATCGGCTTCGGTGTGGATGGGATAGCAGGCGGCGCCCCAGAGGGCGGCAAGGTCGGAAACGCGGAATTCCTGCGGTTGGCAGAGCAGGCGCTCCAACTCGGGATCCTCTTCCGTGTCTGGTAAGGCTTGTTCTGCGCCGTTGTTGGAGAGCACGGCAATCACGCGCTTGCCCGGCGGCAGCTGGGGCAGGATGGCAGGCGCGGCCAAGTCGCGCAGGACGGCGAGGTCGCCCACAAGACAGTAGGCGCTTTCCGCACCGGCGGAGAGGCCGAGGAAGGTGGAGAGCACGCCCTGGGAGCCCATGGTGTGCAGCGAGCGCAGGTAGAGGGTGGGCACCTGCCATTGGGCGTAGCGGTTCCACAGTTCCGCAGCGGTGGGGCTGCCCAGACAGACGGCGTCCGCCAGGGCGGCGTGCATGGAGAAGGCCCGCACCAGCGCGGGCGCGGATTCCTGGCTTTCCAGCAGCAGTTCCTCTGTGCGCCCGGATGCCTGGCGCGATGCGGGCAGCAGGCGCAGCGTGTCGCCCACGTGCGGCACATCGCCGAGGGCTTTCATAATCTGTTCGGGCTCGCCTTCAATCACCTCGCTGGGACGCGTGAGGCCGGAGAACCCGCTGCGGGTGATGGAGAACACCTGCGTGCCCGGCATGTCTTCCAGCATAGGCCAGAAGGGGGATTCAGGCACCGCTCCCACGCGCAGCACATAGGGAGGCGGGGTTTCGCACAGAATGTCCTCCGCATCCTGCAGGCCGTATGCGGCAAGCTCTTCGCGCAAGCCGCTGGCCGCATCCGCCACCACCGGCACGCGCAGGGTGCGGGCGAGCCACAGCGCGGGCTCCTGCTCTGCGGGTTCCAGTGCGCCAATCAGCAGTACAAGCCCTTCCTGCGCGCGGAAGCGCAGCATTTGCGAGAGCGCCACCAGCGAGCCGCGGAACGGCGGCGCTTCCGGCGGTTCCGCAACGGTGAGCGTGCTCATGTCGCGCGCATGCATCACGGCGTCTGCATCCACACGCAACTGCAGGTGCACGGGAAAGCCCTCCGCCAGTTGGTTCGCCAAGTCCGGCAGGTCGGAGATGGGGCAGGGCAGCTCCAGCTGCATGGTGGGCGCGTAGATGCCAAAGAGGGACTCCTGCTCCACGCAGCCGGGTGCACCCGTGCCGCCGCCGTTGGCGGCATTGTCCACCGTGACGATGAGCAGGGGATGGCGCCCGTAGTAGGCGTTCACGGCCGCGGGAAGCATGGCGGCGGCTTCATTGCCGCTACCCGCCACCACTGCCGCGGGACGCCCCGTGGCCTGTACGCGCCCCAGCGCAAAGAATGCTGCGGCGGCGGCATCCGCCATATCCCAGCGATGGATGGCGGGGCATGCCGCCAGCGCGCGGTACAGCGGGGCGTTGTGCCTGCCCGGGCAGCAGACCCATTCCGCAATGCCGGCCAGCGCGGCGCATGAGATGAGGGAGTACATTATTCGGGAAGGGGTACGGGATCGCCCAGGTGCTTGGGTTGGCTGCCGAGGATGAAGTCGCACACCATGGCCACGCGGGCGGCGCGCTCGCGAAGGCCCTGCTTGAGGCGCGAGCTGCGGGTGATGGGCGGCAGGGAGGCCTCGAATCCCTCGGCATCGATGCCGTGGTGGCATGCGATGGCGACGGCGCGCTCCACATGCTCCTTCTGGCTGATGATGGTGAGGCGGTCCGCGCCGAAGATTTTCTTGGCGCGCACCACGGAATCCAGCGTGCGCAGGCCCGCATAGTCGCACACGATGCGGTCTTCCGGCACGCCTTCCGCCACCAGGGCGTTGCGCATGTCGCGCGGCTCGTTGTAGTTGGCGGCGCGGTTGTCACCGGAGACGATGATGCAGCGGAGCTTGCCAGCGTGCCAGAGCTGCGCGGCGGCCTTGATGCGGCCGGTGAAGTAGTAGTTGAGCCTCCCGCGGGCGATGTATTTGCTGCAGCCCAGCACCAGGCCCACAGAGCCGTCTCGGCAGTCCTGCACCTGGTTGTGGCAGTACGGCGCGGACGGCAGTTCCGTCCTCAGCTCGCACACCGCCATCACGGTAAGCAGCGCCAGCACCGCGATGCACGGGATGCGGCAGAGCTTCAGCAGGGAGCGCAGCAGCTTCTTCATGGGGAAAAGCGAGTGTCAGGAGATGTCCACCAGCTCCACATGCATGGTGAGCTGGTGCGTGTCGCCGCAGCGCAGCAGGATGTTTTCCGCGGGCACGGCGGTGGTTTCCACGCAGAGCATGCCGCGCTCGTTGCCCGCGCCGAGGTCTCCCATGCCTTCCGCCAGCTTGGCACCGGGGTTCCAGACCACGGCGCTGCCGGAGCCGGCGCGGGTGATGCGGATGCTGCGGCCCCAGGCGGGATCGTGGATGGTGATGTCGGCGTGCTCGTCCACGGGGCAGTAGATGCGGTCTATATGCCCGGCGGGAATCAGCGGGTCCTCCGCGTGTTCCACGGGGTCGTCCGCAAACTCGGTGAACGCGCATTCCTCCAGGCCCGTCACGGCCGCTTTCTCGTAATCGCTCACGGCAAAGTAGGCATGCAGCGCGGCGGAGAACGGCATGCTGCGCGGTACGTCCAGCGTCATCAGGCTCACGGTGAGCGTGCGCCCCATCTCAATGGCCAGCGCCGCGCTGGGCATCAACTCTGCGGCAGGAGGCAGCGCCAGCAGCAGGCGAACCGTTCCGTCCTCGTCCTCCTCCTGCTTGGCGAGCTGCCAGAGGGCGGTGCGCGCCACGCCGTGGGAGGGCAGGGCAGGGTCCTCCGTGTTCTTGCCGAACCAGGGCCAGCAGACGGGAATGCCGCCGCGCAGGGCCTTGCCTTGCTTGAAGGTCATTTTCGGGCTGGTGAAGAGCACGGGCCTGGCGCCCTTGGGTGCCCATTCCAGCACGTGGCCGCCGTACAGGGAGATGGTGCCGCTGCACAGCGCGGTGTCGATGCGCAGGATGGGAAATTCCTCGCCGTGGGGGTGTTCCGTGGTAATCATGGCCGTGTGGAAAATCGTTAGGCTTCTACAAGTCCCCCATGGTCGGGGTCGTGCACGCGCTTCACCACGGCGCCGATGCTCAGCAGCTTGTCGTCCAGCATTTCGTAGCCGCGGTCGATGTGGTACAGGCGGTGGATTTCCGTGGTGCCTTCCGCCGCCAGTGCCGCCAGCACTAGCGCTGCAGAGGCCCGCAGGTCGCTCGCCATCACTGGTGCCGCGGACAGGCCGTCCACTCCGGTGATGATGGCGGTTCCGTTGTCCACCTTGATGTTGGCGCCCATGCGCTTCAACTCGGAGCAGTGCATGAAGCGCTGCGGGAAGATGGTGTCCTTCACCACGCTGATGCCGGGAGTGACCGCGAAGAGGGCGGTCATCTGCGCCTGCATGTCCGTGGGATAGCCGGGATACGGCGCGGTGGTGATCTTGCCGCTCGTGGGCTTCTCTCCGGGCTTCACAAACACTTCCGTGCCGTCGGCAGAGAACTCCACGCTATGCCCGCATTCCTCCAGTAGGTTCGCGATGGCCTGCACGTGCTCGCGGCAGATGCGGCAGATGCGCAGGCCGTCGCTGACGAGCGCCGCGGCCACCATGAAGGTGCCGGTTTCGATGCGGTCGGGGATGACGGTGTGCTCGCAGCCGTGCAGGTATTCCACGCCGTGGATGGTGATGGTGCGGGAGCCCGCGCCTTCAATGCGGGCGCCCATCTTGTTCAGGAAATTCGCCAGGTCCACCACTTCCGGCTCGCGTGCGGCAGATTCAATCACCGTGGTGCCGCGAGCCAGTACCGCAGCCATCATCAGGTTGTCCGTGCCAAGCACCGTCGGCCCGTTGTCGCCTCGCATGTCCACCGTGGTGCCCACCAGTCCGTTCGGCGCCTCGATGAGCATGTTGCCTCCCTTCACGCGAACCCGCGCACCAAGTGCCTGAATGGCCTTTACGTGCAGGTCTACGGGGCGGTCGCCTATCACGCAGCCGCCGGGCAGCGGCAGCGTGCAGCGCTTCATGCGCGCCATCATCGGCCCCAGCAGGCAGATGGACGCACGCATTTTGCGGACCTGCTCATAGGAGGCGGAGGAAGAGATGCCATCCGGGGATTCAATGCGCACGGTGCCGCTGGAGCGCTCCACGGAGGCTCCCAGCTGGCTGAGGATTTGAATCATGTAGTTGGTGTCGGAAACATCCGGCACGCGTGAGATGCGCACGGGATCGTCCGTGAGCAGGGAAGCCGCCAGAATGGGCAGGGATGCGTTCTTGGAGCCGCTGATATTCAGCCGCCCGCTCAGCTTGTGGCCGCCTTCTACGATGAGTTTGTCCATGTTGGTTGAAAGAGAGGTGGAAATGACTTCTTGTGCGCGCCATTCTAACACGCCGGACCGCCCCTTGCAAGGGTATTCAACGCGTCTGTGGAATGATGCCGCAGGTGGTGCGGATTTCATCATAGGTGAAGGGCTTTTTCTGCATGTCGGAAAGCCAATCGTCCGCCTCCGGCAGCCGGGCGGCGCGGGCGAACATCTCCGGCCGCGTGATGCGCGTGAATATCATGTGGTGCATGTCTGCAGCGGGCGTGGATTTCACGCCGTAGCCGTCCGGCGAGTTGGAGGACCAATAGCGGATGCAGGGCTTGCCATCCTTCATCTCCGTGCCAAGGTACACCACCTGGTGGCCACGTTCCCTGCAGCCTATTTCCTCCGTCCAGAAGAATTTGAGGAAATCTCCCGGTCGTGCCAGGCGCACATCCTCGAAATTGCGTCCGGCCTGCAAATCATGCACCAGCTTGGCGAATCCCGGGCCGTTGGCGTTCGCGCGCCCCCACACGCCTATGCCGTCCTTCTGCTCCGTCATGTCCAGCGCCTGCCACGCCTCCGCCGGCAGATGCCGCCGGATGTGCAGCTGCCACAGTTCCAGCGCGCGCAGCAACGCCACATAGCATGCCGATGAGCAGAACGAGGGCTGTGCCGCCGCCGTATCCACATGCAGGCGCTGCGCTGCCGCATCCCAGTACACCGCCTTGGCGGAGAGGTTGCGGATGGTGTCGGTGTTGGCTGCGTATCCGCCTCCGCGCGGCATTTCCGCGCACGCTTTCACCACAAAGGATGAGAACGGCACCACTTGCTGGCGCGCCGGCACGCGCGTGGAGGTTTGGCGCGTCTTGAGCGTGCCGACCTTCTGCGTGCCGCTGATACCCGCCCCTGCCGCAGGGTCTCCCCACAGCAGTGCCAACAAGCAAAGGGTGGCTGTCATGCCTCTCGTCATCTCCGCCAGTATACCAAGCCCCATTACCGCATGCAAGCCGTTACACAAGCGCGGTGTGCCAACCGCGGGGCAGCTCCATTTAGGATTTGGGATTTTGCGGGAGCGGAAGCTGCAAAAAGTAAAGGCCGCCGAACGTTTGCTCGGCGGCCTTTGTTAGCCCTGGCGACTATCTACTCTCGCGGGACCTGTCGTCCGACTACCATCGACGTGCTGATGTTTCA
>CALCWC010000023.1 GCA_937905985.1 uncultured Verrucomicrobiales bacterium
TTTGCCCGTTCTCCGTCACGACCTTGGTGGCTCGGCGGCCCATGTAGTCGTAGGTGCAGGCAACGGTGAGGTCCTCTCCCTCTTTACTGAACAGTACTGGGCGGTTTTTGGCGTTGTAGGTCACATCCCAGATGCCTGTGCTGGTCTTGATACGGGTCTGGTTGCCGTCGTCATCGTAGGTGGGTGTGAAGACATCGTGCGACTCGTCCTCGATGGCGGTGTACTGGTTGAGCTGATTTGACGTGTAGGTGTCGCACGCGGAGCCTTGCTGCTGGACGAGGCGGTTTCCGATGTTGTCGTAGTCCCATCCATTGAGGCCGGTTCCGTCCACCACGTCGCTAATGAGTTCGCTGCGGTCGTTGTATGTGAACACGTCGTTGCGGGTGGCACCCTGCCGCGCGAGCGTGCGGGAAGTCGGACGGCCCAGCGTGTCGTACTGGTACGCGCGGCGGGCCACCAGGGTGTTGCCGCGTTTGTAGTCCATCTGGGTGAGGAGGTCGCGGTGCTGCTCGTATGTCTGGGTGAGCGTCATGCCGTTGGGCTTGGTGAGCGTCTGCAGCAGGTGCGAGCCTTGCAGGTAGGTGTAGCCGAACAGCTTTTCCTGCCCGCCGTGAAGGAAGCCCGCGCCGCTGATGCGGCCATCTGTGCCGTAGGCTGTGGTGACGGTCTGCTCTGTATTGCCGTTCTTGGCGTAGGTGTAGCCGGTGGAGCGGCCGAAGCTGTCGCGCGTTTCTGTGACCAAGTGGGTGACACCCTCCGCGAGCAGTGAATCCGTCTCCCGCTCGCCGTAGGTGTTGTAGCCGATGGAGCGCACGCCCGCATCGTCCGTTACCTGGGTGATCTGGCCGAGGTGATTGTACACAAAGCTCTCCGTGGGGGTGTCGTCGCTGTAGGAAATCTCCAGCAGGAGGCCGCGCGCGTGCTCGTAGGAACAGGTTTTCACCTGTTCGCGTGCATCCGTCTCCGTAGCCAAGCGGTTGAAGGCATCGTAGGTCTTAACCGTTCCCTTGCCGTCGGCGTAGGTCTTGGAGACCTCCAGCCCCGTGGTGGCGTGATAGGCCCAGGTGGTCACGTCTCCATCCGTACGGGATGAGGGATCCGTGGTGATGGTCTCCGTGCCCGCGCGGAAGGTGGTGAGCGAGGTCATGCGGTCGGCATCGTCGTAGCCGAAGCAAGCAGGCTGAATAGCCGTTCCCCATTCCGCCACCTTGCGCCCGCGGATGTCGTACTTGTAGCAGGCGGTCTTGCCGCAAGCGTCCGTAACGACCGAGGGCTCGTCAAAGTAGGGATTGTAGGCCGTGGAGGTGGTGTTGCCTGCGGCATCCGTGACGCTGACGATGCGCCCCGCGATGTCCGTGCAGGTGGTGGTGGCATTGCTGCGACCGTCCGTTCGGGTGAGCTCCAAGCCCGTCTCCGTGAAATGTCGGGACTGCGTGGAAGCCACGCCCGCAAAATCTGACTGCGAGATGGCAAAGCCGTCCACGACTATGCGGTGGGCAGAGATGGAGCTGGTGGGAACAGAACTGTAGGAATCCTTGACCGTACCTACACCATACACCGTCCACTCGGTGCTTGTCAAGCCCCGTTCATCGATGGAAACCGATTTTGCCGCCAGCGTGGAAGAAAGGCTGCTGATCAACTCCTTGCGTGTGGAGGTGAGCGCCGTGCCCGCGGCATTGTAGCGCGTGCGGGTGGTGACGGAATAGACACCGTCCGTTCCCTCCTCCACGCCGTAGGCGAATTCCTCCACAGGGGAGTTGAGCGGCGAGGGCTCCTCGTCCAGCGCCAAGGTTTGGCGGGAGAGATTGCTGAAGGAGTCGTACTCGTACAGGGTGGAGGCGGTGGGCGTGGTGCCCGCGCCGGTGTCCTTGTAGGAGCGAGTGAGCTGACCTCGGTTGTTGTACTCGCTACGCGTGTAGATGAACCCGGTGGTGGAGGCCTCGGCTTCCACCACGGTCTCCCCGAAACCGTTCTCCAGGGTTTGGGAGAGGATGCTGTCGTCCGCCAGGCGCACGGTGGTGCGCATGCGCCCTTCGCTCACATCGTAGGCGTAGGTGAGTTCGCGCTGCCCTGTGCCGGAAACGCGGGCGGTGCTGCCGTCCGTGTTTCGGGTGGTGACATGCGTGGCGCCGGAGGGCGTGGTCTGCGTGGTGGTGAGGCCATCTGCGCTGTAGGCGGTGGTGGTGGTGCGGCCCAGGGCATCCGTTTGGGAGACGATGCGGCCCAGGGCATCATACGCGGTGCGGGAGACGGTGGTGAGCGCGCCCGCGCGGGTGGTGGTGGCGGTGGCGCGCCCTTCGGCATCACGCACATACTCCGTGATGGTTTCCGGGGTGATGCAGGTGTCGCCATCGTACACGGCGGCGCGGGTGGTCTCCACCAGCATGCGGGCGGAATCGTAGGCGTAGTCGGTGGTGACGCCGTCCTCGTCCGTCTCGCTCAGGATTGCGCCCGTGCATATCAGGGTTCGGGAGGAGGAGCGTCCGTTGTCGTGCAGTGTGGCAATCCTGCGGTTCTGGCAGTCGTAGGTATGGGTGGCGCCGGAAAGCGGCAGCCAGTCACCATCCGTCGAGAGGGCGTAGCGCTCCTCCCTGAGCAGGTTTCCCTGGTCGGAGAAGTAGCGCACGTTGCGGGTCGAGAGCCCGGGTGTTGGCACGCCGCCCGCGCGGGTTTCCTCAGTCACGCGGTAGAGCGCGCCGTACTGGGAGGAAGCCTCGTAGGCATAGTGGGTCTGCACGCCGTTGACATTCTGGCGCATCTTGATGCGCCCGCGTGCGAAGACATTGGAGGCGGCGGCGAGCCAGGTTTCCTCCACGGTGAGATGCTCTGCGCTGCCGGATGCGGCGGTGGTGCGCACCTCCACGCGCTTGACATCGGCGGTTTCAATGTAGGTGTACTCCGTGTCGCGCACGGGATAGACCTGCCTGTCGGCCCCCACGGCCTGCACATGGGAGGAAACGGGATCCAGGCGGTAGCGGCCGGGTTCGTCACGGTACTCGGTGCTGTGCAGCATCCTGCCGCCCTGCGCCCAGGGCTCGGAAGAGAGAAGCTGCCGGCAGTTCGCATCGTGCCGGAACTCGTGCACCGCTCCGGTCGGGGAGACGCTCTTCACCATGTTGCCGGTTTCATCGTACTCGTACGTGGTGGTGGCGGCCTCTGGAGTGTCGTACCCGTCCGTGTGGCTGGCAATCTGCGGGCCCAGGCCGGTGAGTTGGTAGACGTCGCACTCGCGCGAGGTCATGGCGGAGCCTTTGGAGCGGGTGGTGACCACGCGGTAGGAATGAGCGTCTATCTGCCGGCGCACGCGCTGTTCAGAGACGGCGGTCTCCCCGGAGCCCGTGGTCATGCTCCACACACCGCCCGCATAGCACCAGGTGGTCACAAAGTCCGGCATGGATGCGGGCAGGGAATTGTCCCGCTCCGCCACGCTCACGGTACCCGCGGTAGAGTCGCCGCCCACGGTGAAAGTCTTGAAGGGGGTGCCGGTCACCGTGTAGGGGGAGGACGCGTCAACGGGCGGCGTCACCTGGTTGGGCAGGTAGAGCGAGATGGTGTAGCCCAGTCCGGCGGCATTCGGCACGATGTCCGCCAGACCGTCCCACGCGCTCCACACCTGGCGCACGTTGTCGTCCTCATCTCGCACCACGGCCAGCTTCCGGAGCGCATCCGCCGCTGTCAGCACATAGCCGAACTCCGTGATGTAGGCGGCAAACTTGTAGGTCTGCAAATCGTAGAATGCAGCCGAGCCGTCCGCCGAGCAGATGCGCAGGTAGGAGGCGTGGGAAAGGTCGGTCTCCACGCTTTCATCCGTGGCAATGTCCGTGACAAAGCGCACGATGTCGCTTGTGTCTGAGAACACGCCCGCGCCCATGGCGCTCCTGCCGTCGCCGGAGCAGAGGTACACCGTGTACGCATTGCCCGTGTACACGGCAAAGGACTCGTTGGGTGCAATGGAAGCAGACTGGGGACGCACGCAGGAGCACACCGGGTGGCTCACCGCCAGCCCCGCGTGGGAAAGGGTGTCCGCCGTATGGGTGTAGGAGAGCAGCTCCAGGCGCGCCGCAGGTACACCCGCCATGCCGCGGAACGCACCGAAGATGAAGGAAAACTCCATGTACTCCGGCTCCGCATGCCGTATCACGGACGAGCCGCCGCCGGAGGAACCGCCCGTTGCCACGCTGCGGGCGTTGGCCGCAACCTGCGGATCACCCCCGCTCTGGGTGTCTTTTTCACAGGCGCATGTGGCCTTCTTCTTCACATTCATGTTATCCGGCAGGGAAACGCGAGCGGCGGGAAGCACCCCAACCGAGCCCTGGAGAATGGAAACATTACCGGTGGGCAAGGGGTAGAAATCGATGTTGAGGTGAATGATGGCGCACCGGTATACACCCGCCGGTGGCGTGTATGGAGCTACAGAAAAATCATGGAGGCTCCCCGGGTGGAGATCGATGAACACTTTCCCCGGCAAAAGCATCCCCACAAAATCATCCACCGAGCCGGAAGCCTGCACCGTCTGCGTTCCGTCCATATACACCTTTCTGAATATCGGGGGATTGATATCGAACATGTTGCTCTGAACCCCGGCGTAGTAGTTGAGCTGGATGACATCCGGATAGTGTTCCTGGTCGTCGATAAGCTCGACGGTGCTGGAGGGCTGCCGCCCCCGCAGAATGCAGTTGTCAATGTGGAAAATGAGGTTTCTCATGGTTGGTTGCCTTTCTATTGGTAAGGTTTATCACGTTCTTCACTGCCGCTCAAGCAGCGGTGTGTGACGTTCAGTTTTTTTGTACACGAAAAACGCACGAATGCAAGAAGTTTTTTTGTTGGTATTTTTTGTTATATTGTAATACACATGTATTACAGCAAAACAATGCGCAAAAGCATTATAAAGAAAAGATTGTGGGAGCAAGGCGGCTTTATTTGCAAAATATATTACAACGCCATATTGAAGATTTGTGCCTGAAAGCCAGGCACGCATGCCGCGCAACCACGCGCATCATGTTTTTTGGACCCAAGGCTGCTGAAACAATTCAAAATGTGCAGTTTTTGTATTACAAGCAAACAAGGCGCAAACAACTTATATAAAATGCGCAGAGAAGGCAAAAAGCTTTTCAAAATGCATTTTTTATAGTGAATCCAATAAAGAAAAAATCTTCCAGGGAGACAGAAATGGGCGGCGCATGCCAGGCGCGCACGCTGGCCGATTAGCGATCCTGTGTCAAGCAGGAAGGGTGAAAAATGTTGAAAAATCCTTGTGGTTATGAGGAATTTTCAAGGTGTCGCCCTGAGGATTTTTGCGAAATGAATTCTGGATTTTTCTTTGGCCGAATTCCCCGCAATCCGCATGGTTGCTGGGTTTCAGAGGTGTTGAAAAAGCATAGCTGATAGCTGATCCGCTATGCTTATACGGTAACCCATTGAAAAACACGGCCCCAAGAGCAAGCGTAACCTTTCGGATTACCAGTGTGATGGACAAGTGCAAGCGCGCACCGCGCCGCCGCCAGGCTACCGCCGGCGCGGCTGCCGAAACGGGGCAGGGGTGATGAACGAAGTTTCACATGTAACCCAATCATTCGCCCAGTGCCATGAATTGCCATGCCGGAGCATGAAACGCTGTGACAGGCGGGGTGCAAAGCCAGCGCGCGCTTTGCGCGCAGATTCATCGCCGACCCTGCATCCGCAGGGTGACGCTTCCGTCTCCGCGTGGCTCTGCGCGCCACTGCAGCGCCGTGCCATATGAAA
>CALCWC010000024.1 GCA_937905985.1 uncultured Verrucomicrobiales bacterium
GAATGTGTGTACACACACGGCATGATTGGCAGAATGTGTGTACACACACGGCATGATTGGCAGAATGTGTGTACACACACGGCATGGTTGGCAGAATGTGTGTACACACTCGGCATGGTTGGCGGAATGTGTGTACACACACGGCGGGCATGAGCCGTGTGCTTGTGCAGGCAGCAAAAAGCCCCGCACATGAGTGCGGGGCTTGTGTGTGGGATAATCAGCGCGTGCTTGCCACAAATCCTAAATCTTAAATCCTCAATCCCAAATCCTAAATCTCAGGTTGCGCTATACCGTTTCCGCGTCCGCCGGAACCGGCTTTTTCCTTCGCTTGATGAGCAGGTAGACGAAGAACAGTGCCACCGCGAGGAGTGCAATGCCCAACAACGGGCGGTACCATATCCAGGCAATGGCGATGGTGATGAGGCTCAGGATGAGCGCAATCAGGGCCGCCACCACGCCGGTGGCGCCGCCGATGAGCGTGCCGATGAACGGCACCACGTCGCCCAGCACGGAGAGGGGCTTGAAGATCATGTTCAACCCGGTGAACATCAGGAACCAGCCGATGAAGCGCAGGACCCAGGTGGTGATTGTGTTCATGTCCTCGGCATGCTTGTAGAGCTGCTCCGCAGACTGGATACCCATGCCCAGCAGGGCCACGCTGCGGTCGCTCTTGGCGTGGTAGGGGGCGAAGGTGTCGCCGGTCTGCACATAGACAATGCTGACGGCCTCCTTGGGGCTGATGACCTCCCAGGTGACGCGGACATCACCAATCTGCGGGTTGGTGGGGGAGACGGAGCAGGGTTCCTCCTGCGGCGCGGGCTCCTGCACCTGCTGCACGGCGGGCTGCTGGACCGCGGGCTGGGCGGCGGCAGCGGTCTGGGCATCCAGCTCCGCCTGTTTCAGCTTGAGCTCCTGCTGCTGCACGGTGAGCTCCATCTGCTTGATGGAGGTTTCAATGGCCTGGCGCTGCTCGGCGGGCACGGCGGGGTTCTGCAGGGTAGCCTGCAGCTGCTGCACCTGAAGGCGCGTGCGCTCCAGTTCCAGCCTGGCCTGCTGCACGGCCAGCGGCTCCTGCGGCTTGGCCTGGGTTTCCGCCTGCTTGATGAGCAGCTCCTTCTGCTGGATTTCTATCTCCGCGCGGGCTGCGGCCAGCTGTGCGGCCTGCTTCTGGTCTGCGGTGGAGGCGGGGTCCTGCTGCACAAGCTGCTGCTGCTTCACCTGGAGGCGCAGCTGCTCAATCTCCAGCTTGATGCGCTGCACATTCGTAGCTGTATCCTGGGCCACGGCATGTGCCGCCTGGGCTCCCTGCTGGCCGAAGCCGAGGGCGGCCTGCTGCTGGACGGACTGGGCGGTCTTGGGGCCCACGTACACGAATTTGTCCGCCACGCAGGCCCGGCCCTTCAGGGCTTCCGGAATCTTGTACTCTGCCAGGGAGTAGGTCTTCTCGTTGCTCAGCCGCTCAATCATGCCCTGGGTGAACTTGAAGGCGCCGAACTGCACGTTGGATGCGTATTCCTCCTGGCCGCTCACGGAGTAGGAGACAATGTTGTCATGCCCCCTTTCCTTGAAGGCGGTGGAGTTCACGGGCTTGTTGCACCATTCCTTGGAGTAGGTGTAGGTGGTGACGGTGGTCTCGCTGCCGCCCATGTTCTTCTTGGTTTCCTCATGGGATTTTTCCACCCACTGGTAGTATTGCACCTTGCGGCGCAGCATGATGCCGTTGTGAGAGATGCCGAACTCGGCGTCCTTCAGCACATCCTGCGTGGTGGCGTCCCCGCTCATGTGTACGAGCTTGCCCTCGTTGGCGGGGTCAATCTTGCTGATGTCCGGTACCTCCACCGTGACGCCGCGCCCCTCTTCCAGGGCCTTGGCCACCTTCACGGAATTGCCCTCGTTCCAGAAGAGCAGGGGGAAGGATACGATGAATAGGATGATGCCGACAATGATACCCTTGAGGGAATCGCCGAGGCGGCTACCCCAGCTTTGAGTGGTTGTTTCGGTATATGCCATGGTTGCTTGTTGGTTGGTTGTGGTTCAAAGGGAAAAGAAAGAAGCCACCCGTGCAGTTGTGTGCTTTGCATCGGGTGGCTTGAAAGACAATATGCCGCCGGCTCTTTAGTTGGGCACGAAGCGGGAACGGCCATTGCCCACATGCAGCACGCCGCGCGTTCCCACCGGGATGGCACCGAACTGCTTGTAGATGGGCTGGGTCACCGTGTACTTGCGCTTGGAGCCGTCCACCTTCACGGTGAGCTCCTGGGCATGGGTGCCGAAGCCCTCGGACACGCCGCGCCCGGCAAGGGCACCCGCCGCGCCCAAGCCGAGCGTGGAGGCGATGCGGCCGCTGCCGCCGCCCAGCAGCTGGCCACCGGCCACGCCGGCAACCGTGCCCAGGGCTGTGCTCCAGGTCTTCGTCTCGTTGGAGGCGTCCGCGCGCACGTAGCGGGCTGCCACCACGGTGCCGTCCATGGTCTCATGAACGCCGCCGAGGTCGTCAAAGGAAATCTTGTCGTAGTTGGACATCGATGTGCAGGACGGCACAAGGAGGGTTGCTGCGGCAAGTACGGCCGTGATATAGTGTTTTGCTTTCATTTTTATGTTTGGTTGATGAAAATTCCCGTTAGGGTTTCCACGATAATAGCGCACGGGCGGGGTAGGGTCAAGGTGGAATGACTCGATTTTTCCCGATTTTGTGCAAAAACGGCGGGGTTACTCTTCCTCACCTTCCTCGTCGGGAGGCAGGGTGCCGTCGGCGGCTGCTTTGAGGATGTTCGCGCCCTCCTCGTCACCGAACTCGGTAGCGTAGTCGAGGGCGGTTTTCCCGTTATCGTCCTTGGCATTGATATCCGCGCCGGCGCGGATGAGGGGTGCCAGGCTCTCCGTGCGGGAGTTCATGGCGGCCAGATGCAGGGGCGTGCATCCCTCATGGTCCGCCGCCTTGGGATCCGCCCCGGCGGCGATGACGGGCTTGATGCAGCCGGCATCCGTGTTCATGACGGCACAATGAACGGTGGTCCTTCCGTTCTTGTCAACGGCCTTGGCGTTGGCGCCGGCTTTCAGCAGGATCTCCACTAGGTCGGAATCTTTCCTGGCGGCGGCCATGAGGGCCGTGCAGCCCCGTTCGTCTGCGGCGTTGACGTCTGCCCCGGCGGCGATGAGGGCTTCAAGGACCCGGGGGGCGTAGACGCAGCTGGCAAGCATGAGCGGGGTCTCTCCCATCTCGTTGCGGGCGTTCACATCCGCCTTGGCTTCCAGGAGGGCCTGGACTGCCCCCTCCTCCCCGTTGTCGCAGGCGCACATGAGGGCGGTTTCGCCCTCGTTGTTGGCAGCGTTGACATCGGCACCGTCGGCGATGAGTTTCTGGATTTTATCCACGCTGCCCCTGGCGGCGGCAAGCATGAGCGGAGTCTTGCCCTGCTCATTGACGGCGTTGATGGCGTTCACGGCATCCGCCGCGGTTTTTGCCGCGTCGTCCACGGTGGCGGCCTGGGAACCGAGCGTGAGGAGGGAGAATGCGATGGTGAGAAGCATGGGGGTCTTCATAATGGTGGAATCAGGATTAGTGTTCTAAACTAGGGGAAAGACGGGGAGATGTCAAGGAAAAATTGCAATTGATGAATGCCAAGAATGCAAGGCAACATGCGGCGGCTTCACTCTCCCTTCCCCTGCATCTGCTCCAGGGTTTGCAGGTCGCGGGGCTGGAACGCGTAGTCCTCGTTCATGGAGCGCAGGTAGGTGAGGGTGGCGGCCGCATCGGCGGCACGGCTCGGCTCTCCGGCAGCCTGGCGCAGCAGGGTGCGGCACTCGTCGTTGGCAGCCACCTCCCAAGCGTACTTCCCCTCGAAATCCAGCAGGCGCGGGTTCACCTTGGGGCTTGCCAGCAGCGCGCGGATTTGGCCGGCGTTGCCGTTGGCGGCAGCCTCGTGCAGCGGATGGTCGCGCATCATTCTCGCCTCGCGGTAGCAAACAGCGTGCTCCTCCGCATTCCCATCCCTATTAAGCACCCGCCGGGCCAAAATGTCGAAAAAAATCGCCGACGGGCCGCTTTTTTGTGGCAAAAAAAGGCGGGAAGGCACCTTGGCACCTTCCCGCCGGAAATATGGGTTCCAGTCTGAAACTTAGGCGATGGAGTCGCCCAGCTTCTTCATGGCTTCCGCAGCGCGGTTGGAGTAACCCCATTCGTTGTCGTACCAGCCGCACACCTTCACCATGTTGCCGCCCACCACATAGGTGAAGCCGGAATCGAAGATGCAGGAGTGGGGGTTGGACACGATGTCCTGGAGCACCAGAGCCTCCTCGGAGTACTCGAGGATGTGCTTCATCGGGCCCTCGGCGGCCTCCTTCATGGCGGCGTTCACCTCCTCCACGGTCACGTCCTTCTTCAGGATGGCCACGAAGTCGGTCAGGGAGCCGGTCGGGGTGGGCACGCGGAAGGAAGCACCGTTGAGCAGGCCCTTCAGCTGGGGAATCACCTCACCGATAGCCTTGGCAGCACCGGTGGTGGTGGGGATGATGTTGATGGCGGCGGAGCGCATGCGGCGGGGATCCTTGTGCGGAAGGTCCAGGATGCGCTGGTCGTTCGTGTAGGAGTGGATCGTGCTCATCATGCCCTTCTCGATGCCGAACTTGTCGTTCAGCACCTTCACCATCGGGGAAAGGCAGTTGGTGGTGCAGGAAGCGTTGGACACGATGTTGTGCTTGGCGGCGTCGTATTCGTCGTCGTTGATGCCGATGCAGAACGTGAGGTCCGGGTTCTTGGCGGGAGCGGAGATAAGCACCTTCTTGGCACCGGCCGTGATGTGGCCTTCAGCCTTCTCGCGAGCCGTGAAGAGGCCGGTGGACTCCAGAACCACGTCCACGCCGAGCTCCTTCCAGGGCAGCTGGTCCGGGCCCAGCATACCGCCGAGAATCTTGATCTCGTGGCCGTTGACAACGAGGATGTCCTCGCCCTTGATTTCAACCGTGCCGTTGAACTTGCCCTGCGTGGAGTCGTACTTCAGCAGGTGAGCGGTGGTCTCGATGGGGGTAAGGTCATGGATGGCCACAACCTTCTCGAGTTCAGTCTGGGACATGGCGCGAAGGACATTGCGGCCAATGCGCCCGAAACCGTTAATAGCGTACTTTGCCATAGTATAGGTGATATGTATTGAGTTGTTAAGAACCCCGCCAAGCCACCAGGCCCAACCGGGCGCGCGCATTATACGCCAACACCCGCGGTGGGTCAACACAAATTTCACCTTTGCCGACAAAAATTCGGCGTGTGCGCGCTAGCCGTGAAACGCAGCCTATTTGCTGTGAATGTTGAGCATCTGGGCGTAGGTGGGCACGGGCCACAGGTCGGCGTCCACGATGGTTTCCAGGGTGTCCACGGTGGTGCGTGCGGCTTCCATGGCGGCGCGCATCTTGGAGGGCACGCAAGCGGCGATGGCCTTTTCGAGGGCGGCGACGCGCAGCGGGATTTCATCATACAGCTCGCCTATGCGGGTGGCCTTGGCCTGGGCGGTCTTGAGGCCGGCCTTGAGGCCGCTGGCCTTGATGGCGTAGACGGTGTTGGAGATGGCGGTGAGCTGGGTCTCGATGGCGGGCGCGTAGATGGTGCGCAGCATGTTGAGGCAGGTCTTGGCCTCGATGTCGATGAGCTTGATGTAGTTCTCCATCAGCACCTCCTTGCGGACCACGGATTCAGCCTTGGTGAGCACGCTGTACTTGTCCATGAGGGCGATGGTGTCCTTGCGGACCATGACCTCCATGGCCTCCTCTGCGGACTTGATGTTGGGCAGGCCGCGGCGTTCGGCCTCCTTCACCCATTCCTGGGAGTATCCGTTGCCGTTGAAGATGACGCGGTCGTGCTTGGTGACCATCTCTCGCAGGAGCTTGGCCACGGCAGCGTTGAAATCGGGCTTGCCGGCATGGGGTTCCAGCTTGGAGGCCACGTAGTCCAGGGATTCCGCCACAATGGTGTTGAGGATGGTCATGGGCCAGGCGCAGGTCTGGGACGCGCCGACGCCGCGGAACTCGAACTTGTTGCCGGTGAAGGCGAACGGGGAGGTGCGGTTGCGGTCCGATGTGTCCTGCGGCAGCGTGGGCAGGGTGTCCACCCCCAGCTTCAGCTGGCTCTTCACGGCGGAGCGCTTGGCGCCGCCCTTCTTGATCTGCTCGATGATGTCCATGAGCTGGTCGCCCAGGAAGATGGAGATGATGGAGGGCGGGGCCTCCTGCGCGCCGAGACGGTGGTCGTTGCCGGCCTTGGAGATGGAGGCGCGCAGCATGTCGCCGTGAAGGTCGATGGCGCGGATGACGGAAGCGAGCAGGATGAGGAAGAGCAGGTTGCTGTGCGGGGTGGTGCCGGGGCTGAACAGGGAGCCCATCTCCGGGGTGGAGAGGGACCAGTTGTTGTGCTTGCCGGAGCCGTTGACGTGGGCGTAGGGCTTCTCGTGCAGCAGGCAGACCAGGTTGTGCTTGAGGGCCTGGCGCTGCAGGATGTCCATGATCATCACGTTGTGGTCCACGGCCACGTTCACCGGCTCGTAGAGCGGTGCCAGCTCGAACTGGGCGGGTGCGGCCTCGTTGTGGCGGGTCTTGGCGGGCACGCCGAGCGCCCACAGCGCGTGGTCCACGGAGCTCATGAACTCCAGCACGCGCTCCTTGATGGAGCCGAAGTAGTGGTCCTCCATCTGCTGGTGCTTGGGCGGCAGGCAGCCGAAGAGCGTGCGCCCCGTCTCAATGAGGTCCGGACGGCGCAGGTAAAGGTCGCGGTCTACCAGGAAATACTCCTGCTCCGCGCCCAGGTCGATACCCACAAAGCTGTGTTCCACGCCGAAGCAGGTCAGCACGCGGGAAGTCTGCTTGCTCACCGCCGCCATGGAGCGCAGCAGCGGCGTCTTCTTGTCCAGAGCCTCGCCGGTGTACGAGCAGAACGCCGTGGGGATGCAGAGCGTGGCGGTGTGCGCGGTGCGCTTGATGAAGGCGGGGCTGGTGGGGTCCCACGCGGTGTAGCCGCGGGCCTCGAAGGTGGCGCGGATGCCGCCGTTGGGGAAGGATGAGGCGTCCGGCTCGCCCTGGATGAGGGTTTTGCCGGTGAACTCACAAATCATGCCGCCCTTGCCGTCCGGCTCCACGAAGGAGTCGTGCTTCTCGGCGGTGGAGTCGGAAAGCGGCTGGAACCAGTGGGTGTAGTGGGTGGCTCCCTTGGAGAGGGCCCAAATCTTCATGGCCTGGGCCACCTCCTCCGCAATGCTGGGGTCAAGCCGCCCGCCGCGCTGGATGGTGGTGAGCATCTTCTTGAACGCGCTCTTGGAGAGGTACTTCTCCATCGTTTTGATGCCGAAGGTGTCGCTGCCGTACAGGGCATCGAGGGCATCCGCCGGGGCCATTATGGTATCATTTGCCATGGTTCTCTTGCACGCGCTCTTGCACACGCCTGCGCGGGCAGTTTAGCATGCCCCCGCCGCCTTGGCAAGCGCATTCACAGAGCCGCCCCGCAATTATTCGCGGTTGAATTCGCGTGCGGCGGCCTCCAGGGCCAGGTGGATGACGTCATCCATGTCATGGTAGCGGTATTCCGCCAGGCGGCCGCCGAAGAGGTGGCGCGGCTCGGCGTCCGCCAGCTCGCGGTACCGGGCGTAGAGGGCGGCGTTGCGGGCGTCGTTCACGGGGTAGTAGGGCTCATCGCCGCGCTGCCATTCCTGGCTGAATTCGCGGGTGACGACGGTTTGGGGCTGGGTACCGAACTCGAAGTGCTTGTGCTCGATGATGCGGGTCCACGGCGTTTCGCGGTCGGTGTAGTTGACGGCGGCGCGGCCCTGGAAATCGGGCTGCTCCAGCAGCTCCGTCTCGAAGCGCAGGGAGCGGTATTCCAGCGTGCCGAGGCGGTAGCCGAAAAACGCATCGATGGGCCCGGTGTACACCACGCGCGGGGCCAGCGCGTCCCATGCGGCGCGGTCTGCCAGGTAGTCCTGCCCCAAGCGCACCTCGATGCCCTCCAGCATGCGCTGCACCATGGCGGTGTAGCCGCCCACGGGGATGCCCTGGTGGGGGGCGTTGAAGTAGTTGTCGTTGTACTCCAGGCGCACGGGGAGGCGCTTGATGATGAAGGGCGGCAGCTCCGTGCAGGGACGGCCCCACTGCTTCTCCGTGTATCCCTTGATGAGCTTTTGGTAGATTTCGGTGCCCACCAGGCTGATGGCCTGTTCCTCCAGGTTCTGCGGTTCTGCGGGCGCGGCACCGCGCTGTTGGCGGATGCGGGCGGCGGCCTCCTCCGCGGTGGTCACGCCCCACATCTGCCGGAAGGTGTGCATGTTGAAGGGCAGGGAGTACATCTCGCCGTGGTAGTTGGCCAGCGGGCGGTACACAAAGTCGTTGAACGTGGCGAAGCGGTGTACGTACTCCCACACCTCGTCCATGTGGGTGTGGAAGATGTGCGGGCCGTAGCGGTGCACGTTGATACCCTCCACGGGTTCCGTGTACACGTTTCCGGCGATGTGGCTGCGCTTGTCGATAACCAGCACGCGCTTGCCCGCGGCGGCGGCGCGCTCCGCAAACACCGCGCCGAACAACCCCGCGCCCACTATGAGATAATCATACTCCATCATTCACTTGCGTTAGTACCACCCCATCCAATCCATCAGCCAGGCGTCTATCTGCACGCCGAAGAACAACCACACGCCCGCCGCCAGGATCAGCGCCGGACCGAACGGCACCGGCCTGCCGAATCCCACGCGCGACACCACCGCCAGCGCCAGCCCGATGAAGCTGCCCGCCACCAGCGAGAACAGCACGCCCTCCCAGCCCAGCAGCGCGCCGATGCCCAGGGCAATCCACGCATCCCCGCTGCCCATGGCCGCCTGCCGCGAGCGGTATCCGCCGCAGGTGCCGGAAAGGCATTCCTCTGCCTCCAGCTCCACGCGCGTGCCGTCCGCCAGCACCACGGCATCCGCCGTGAAGGAAATCTCTCCGGAGCCGCCGCGGCCGTCCTCCAGCGCCGCGCCGTGCAGCACCAGCGTGTTGGCGGGTTCCGCGAACACGCGGCTCCACAGCAGGGCTTCGCCGCTCTCAAATTCCAGAACAATGTCGTCCCCGTCCGCCGCCTGGTGGAGCTTCCACCCCTGCGGCTTCTCAAACCCTTTGCGGCGCCTGCCAAAGGCGATGGTACCCGCCCATCCCACCAGGCGGAAGAACCCAAAGCCCACCACCGCGCCCACCAGGCTCAGCAGCAGCCCCGCCTCCGGTTCCAGCGCATCCCCCGCAAACCACGGGGAGAGCAGCGACACCAGCACGCCCGCCACGGCCGCCACCACCATGAGCGAGGGCATCACCACCATCTGTTCCCAATCCGTGCACAGCGTGGCCAGCATGGCCGCCACCCACACGCACAGCAGGGCCTGCGTGATGATGTCGTCCACCGCGAAATACCACGCCACCAGACCGAAGAGCAGGGCGGTTGCCACCTCCACCAGCCAGTAGCGCACGGAGATGGGCGTGTTGCAGCACGCGCTGCGCCCGCGCAACATCAGCCAGCTCAAGATGGGGATGTTGAGGTACCAGGGAATCGGCTCCTTGCAGGTGGGGCAGAACGAGCGGGAGGGCTCGTTCACGCTCAATCCCAGCGGCAGCCGGTAGATCACCACGTTCAGGAACGAGCCGATGCACGCCCCGAACATGGCGAAGAACACAGGAAACAGCCAGGGTATCTCACTTGCCACGTTCTGCGTGGCATTGTACAGCATCTCCATCATTTGCCCCGTATTCTAGCACAGGTGCCCGCCACCCCGCAAGCTCCATGGAAGGCGCAACCTAACAATTATATTGTTAGATTGCGGTCGGGGCGGGGGTGTGGCATGTTGGTAGGGCTGCAAGCGGATATCCGTTCCGCTGCCGCGCAAACAAAACAAGAAAGACAAATACCATGACCCAGCGCAACATCACGCGATACACGTACGAGACGACATCCTTCCAAGGCTGGAGGTTGAGCATCTGCCGCAAGTGGAACCAGTTCACCAAATACTTCTCCGACCGCCAATACGGCACGGAGGAGGCCGCCCTGCAGGCTGCCCTGGAGATGCGCGACCAGATTTACGCCGCGCTCCGCCAGACGCCGGACAAGCCCCGCGAGGTCTTTGAGCGTTTCAAGAACCGGGAGGTGGCCGGAGTCCCCGAGCATTGAGTCCCCCCAACCCCGTAGAAGCAACCAAGGCGTGGCCTCCAAGCGGAAGCCACGCCTTGTTTGGCGGTTGGAGGTGAGGCGGGTCACTTCACCGGTGCGCCTTCCAGCACCAGCACCTCGAACGGCGCCAGCTTGATGGTGACCGGCTTGCCGGCCTCCGCCTCCTTCGCGGGCAGCTTGTCGCCCTTGGGCGAGCTGAGCTTGTACTTGACGGGCGCGCCGACGGGAAGCTCCCAGATGGCGGCGGGGTCGAATGCAAACTCCTGGGCCGTGGCGGCGGGATTGCGGAGGGTGAGGATGCCCTTGGCGGGAGACCAGGCGGCGAAGCCGTAGACCACCAGGTCCACGGGGTTGCCGCCCACCCAGTGGGAATCCACCAGGGTTTCACCGTTGGCACGCGCCCACTTGGCGGCGGCGGCCAGGGAGTCCCACTCCTTTGCCTTGAGCATGGACGGCGTGATGTAGAGTTCCTCCATCTGCGTGCCCAGGCCGAATCCGCTCCAGATTTCCTTGGCGAGGTCGTCTCCCTCGGTGGTGGTGAGGCCGCGGGCGCTCCTGTTGTAGATGACGCCGTGGGTCATGAGGGAGTTGATGGGGAAGAGCGGGGAAATCTTGACGTTGTTGAGGTAGATTTGCGCGTCTCGGAACGTGATCCACTGGTTGCGGTTGGAACCCTCGCCGCAGAAGTCGTGGTCCCAGTCGCCGCGCCAGATGGAATCCGCGATGCCGAACCAGAACGGGGAGGCCCAGGTGCCGGTGGTGAGGTTGATGTACAGGTCCGGGCGCACATCGCGCAGCTCGTTGATGAGGCAGATGGCGGCCTCGAAGTCGGAACCGAACCTGGAGCCCTTGGCGGGTTCCGCCTCGCCGGAGGTGCCGTCGAACTTGAAGTGGTTGATGCCGTTCTCCTTGATCATGTGCAGGCACATGTTCTTGAAGTGCTCATAGTACTTGGGCCCGGAGAGGGCGAAGCCGCGCTCGTTGGTCTCGAATCGGTCTCCGGCGGCCTGCAGGCGCATATCGTGCGGCTTGCCGTAGCCACCCCACGGGGAGAACCACACGCCGGGCTCCGCGCCGTAGCTTTCCGCCAGCTTGCGGATCTTGCGGAACTCGTTGGGCATGTCCTTGTGGAACTCCCACAGCGTTTCCGTGTTGTCCCAGCCGTCGTCGAACAGGAAGGAATCCATCTTCACGCCGCGCTTCTTCACCAGCTCCTCGCCGAAGATTTTCACGGTGGCCAGCGCGTCCTTCTCCGTGTACGGGGAGAAGTAGCCGATGTCGTACCAGGTGTTGTAGTTGAGGAACGGCGCATAGGCGCGTGCGCGCTCCTGGTTGATGTACGCGAGCTGGAAGGTGCGGCGCAGCTGGGTGGGCTGGCAGAAGCCGAGCACGGCGGAGAAGCTGCTCACCGCGCGGCGCGGCAGGTCCGTCTTGCGAACCACGGAGCAGGTGAAGCCTTCCGTGGTGGCCTCGCTCAGGCACAGCGGGCTCTCCATGCCCGCGAACAGGCGGTTGCCCGCCGCCACTACCGGCGCGCCCTTCACCGTGCCCTCCACGCGCGCCTCCGGAGCCTTCACGTCCAGCAGCGTCACCTTGCGCGCGGGCATGGCAAACTGCAGCGGCTCGATATCCAGCCCCACGCGCACATACGGCTGACCCTGGCGCAGCTCCACCCACCAGGTGAAGCTCTTGCCGTCGGTCGGCACGGCAAAGGTCACCACGATGCGGTTGCCGGGCTTGCGCTCCACCAGGCGGCGGGATTTGGGCTTGGCCGCCAGGCGCACCTGCTTCATCTCCACGCACATGAGGTCCTGCGCGGTGATGGTGTGCATGGTTTCCTTGTACTCCTTCTTGGAGCAGGCCTCGTCTGTCTGTTCGTCCTGAACGAGGAGACGGAAGATGTCGTTGCCCAGGCTGTACACGCGGCCGTTGATGTTGTCGCTCACCATGACGCCGGCCAGCTTGCGGCCGACCTTCTGGACGTCTACGGAAACATAATCGTTCTGAATCATACTGGTATTTCGGTTGGAAGAGGTTTAGATTTGCGGGGCACCCTCCAGCACCAGCACCTCGAACGGTGCCAGCTTTACCTTCACGGGCCTGCCGGCCTCTGCGCTCGCGGCGGGCAGCTTGTCGCCCTTGGGGGAGCTGAGGGTGTACTTGGCGGGCGCGCCGACGGGAAGCTCCCACACGGCGGCGGGGTCGAACGCGAACTCCTGCTCCTGCGAGGAGGGGTTGCGCAGGGTGACGATTCCCTTCTCAGGGGACCAGGAGGCAAAGCCGTACACCTCCATGTCGGCGGGGTTGCCGCCCACCCAGTGGGAATCCACCAGGGTGGCCGCGTTGGCGCGCGCCCACTTGGCGGCGGCGGCCAGGGTGTCCCATTCCGCGGGCTTGAGCATGGCGGGGGTGATGTAGAGTTCCTCCATCTGGGTGCCCAGGCCGAACCCGCTCCAGATTTCCTTGGCGAGGTCGTCCCCCTCGGTGGAGGTGAGGCCGTGGGCGTGCTTGTTGTAGATGACGCCGTGGGTCATGAGGGAGTTGATGGGGAAGAGCGGGGAAACCTTGACGTTCTTCTGGTAGATTTGGGAATCGCGGTAGGTGATCCAGCGGTTGCGCTTGGAGCCCTCGCCGCAGAAATCGTGATCCATCTCGCCGCGCCAGATGGAATCCGCAATGCCGAACCAGAACGGGGAGGCCCAGGTTCCGGTGGTGAGGTTGATGTAGATGTCGGGGCGGGCGTTGCGCAGCTCGCGGATGAGCGAGATGGCGGCCTCGAAATCCGAGCCGAACGGGGAGCCCGGGGCCGGTTCGGCCTCGGCGGAGGTGCCGTCGAACTTGAAGTGGTTCACGCCGTTTTCCTGAATCATGTGCAGGCACATGTTCCTGAAGTGGTCATAGTACTTGCGGCCGGTGAGGGTGAACCCGCGCTCGCTGGTCTCGAACTTTCCGGCGGCGGCCTTGATGCGGCTCTGCTGCAGGCTGCCGTAGCCGCCCCACGGGGAGAACCACACGCCCGGGTCCGCGCCGTAGCTTTCCGCCAGCTTGCGGATGGCGCGGAACTCGTTGGGCAGGTCCTTGTGGAAGCCCCACAGCGTCTTCGGGTCGTCCCACCCGTCGTCGAACATGAAGGAGTCCATCTTCACGCCGCGCTTCTTCACCAGTTCCTCGCCGTAGAGCTTGATGGTGTCCAGGGCGTCCTTCTCGGAGTACATGTTGGAGTAGCCGATATCGTACCAGGTGTTGTAGTTGAGGAAGGGCGCGTAGGCGCGTGCGCGTTCCTGGTTGACGTAGTCCAGCTGGAAGGTGCGGCGCAGCTGGGTGGGCTGGCAGAAGCCGAGCACGGCAGAGAAGCTGCTCACGGCCTGCGGCAGGTTCGTCTTGCGCTCCAGGGAGCAGGTGAAGCCCTCCGCGGTCGCCTCGCTCACGCCCAGCGGGCTCTCCACACCCGCGAACAGGCGGTTGCCAGATGCCACTACCGGTGAGCCCTTCACCGAACCTACCACGCGCGCCTCCGTGGCCTTGATGTCCAGAAGCGTAATCTTGCGCACGGGCAGGGCGAACTGCTGCGGCTCGACATCCAGGCCGATGCGCACATACGGCTGTCCCTCGCGCAGCTCCGCCCACCAGGTGAAGCCTTTGCCGTCACGAGTCACCACAAAGGGAATTGTGATGCGCTGTCCTGCCTTGCGCTCCACCAGGCGGCGCGCCTGCGGGGCCGCCGGCAGAGCCTCGCGCTTCACCTCGCCGCAAATCAAATCACGCGCGGTGAGCGCGCTCATGGTGTCCTTGTACTCCACCTTGGAGCAGGCCTCGTCTGTCTGGGCCTCCAGTGAGAGCAGGCGGAACACATCGCTGCCCAAGTCGTAGGTGCGGCCGTTGATTTTGTCGCGCACCACCACGCCTGCCAGTTTGCGTGCCACTTTCTGCACCTCCACGGAGACGTAGTCGTTCTCAATCAGGATGGAATTCTCGCTGGAGGAAACGCCGGGCCGGGGCCCGGACTCGGCAACTTCGGCTGCCGGACAAACCCCGCCCGCCAGAATACCCAACGCGAACAGGCCTGCCAAGATATGTGTAGAACTCATACGAATGTATGATACAATATATCCTCCCCCGTTTCAAGCCAAAAGGAAGCTGGCAGGCTTCCGAAAATCCGTTGTCACGCGCCTTGGAGGGCCTTCAGCAAATCATCCCGCCCGGCGGGCAGGTGGCGGAAGTGGCGCAGCAGGGTGGTGTGCGCGGGTATTTGTGGGCTGTATATGCCGTGAAGCGTGGCCAGGCGCTTTTCAAAGTGGGTGAGGATGGCGGGTCTGGGCGCGTTTTGCGCCGTATAGTCCAGCGCCCCGGCTATCAGGCGGTGCCATTCCTCATCTTGTTCCCCGGCCTCCACCGTGCTCATCATGAGCTGCGCCATGTAGCCCGCCAGGCGAAGCTTGGTGAGGTCCTGCCGCAGCGGCAGCCGCGCATCCAGCAGTGCCGCATTCTTCAACGGGTGCAAATCCCCCGTCGCGGAATGCTCGAACAGCAGCTCGCACTCGTGGAACAAATCCAGCCGCCCGGATAGCTCGCTGCCGGGCTTGCGCGCCGAGCGCGCCGCCGTGCGCACAATGCCGTGCCTCTCCGTGCACCAGCAGATGATCAGCCCGTTTTCTCCCAGCGGCAGTTGGCGGAGTATCGTGCCGGTGTCCTTCTCCATTTACTTCTTCTCTTCCTCCAGCTGCTGCTCCGCCTCTTTCCGGGGCTTGTTCACCTCCGGCAGGTACTTGTCTATCAACCCGCAGGCGGTTATGCCGCGCTGGTACGGTACGGTGGCCTGGCTGTTGCGGAAGATGTTGTTGGCGGAGTTCACGTCCATCATGGCTTCCTGGCGCTTGCCGTAGAAGATGTTGATGGCGGCCTTGCCGTAGTAGTAGAGAGGGGTGTCGTCCAACGGCGAGAGGTCTTTGATGATATCCTCCGCCTGGTCCTCGTGCCCGAGCATGAGGTGGCAGAGCATGATGCGGAAGCGCATGATGTTGATAAGCTCATCCTCCGTGTCGTACGGCATGGTGCGGATGATGCGCGTCAGCTCGTTGATGCACGGCTGGAATTCTTGCCGCACCATGTGCAGGTTGGCAATGTTCAGCAGGGTGACGGGGTCCTTGGGCAGGGCCTCCTTCACTTTCTCCAGATACTCGTCCGCGTGCTCCAGCTGCTTGAGCTCAATCATGCAGCTGAGGCGCAGGTTCCAGGAGTTCGGGTTTTCGTTGAAGATAATCTCGCAGTTGGAGAGCTCCAGGATACAGCCGTTCCAATCACCCTTTTGGAAAGCTTGCTTGGCGCGGGCGAATCCCTGCAGGTATTTCTGGCGGTCCTCCTTCGTCAGGTTGGAGAAGGTGACAAGCCAGGAGGGAAGCTGCTCTGCGTTCATCTCCTTTGGCTTGTCTCCGCTGGGAACAACGGCACTGGGGGCAGGCTGCCCTGATTGCTGGGCCGGTGCGTTGGAGGATATGAGGGTGAGGATGGCGCAAAGCGCGGCGAGACGGGATATGTTCATGGCTTATTTGGTGCGGTTCAAAATGGTTTCTGCAATGGCCTGCGGGGTGAGGCCGTGTTTCTCCCGCAGCAGTTGCTGGGAGCCGTGTTCAACAAAGGCGTGCGGCCAGCCGATGCATTGAACGGGCGTGGAGATGCCGCGGCTGCTGAGCAGTTCCAGTACGGCGGAGCCGAAACCGCCTGCTATCACATGGTCTTCTAGGGTGACGACGAGCCGGTGGCTCTCTGCCATGCGAAGAATGCATTCCTCATCCAGCGGGCAGATGAAGCGGGCGTTCACGCGCGTGCAAGACACGCCGCGCTCCTGGAGAAGCTTGGCCGTTTCCGCAGCCAAGCTGTTCATGTTGCCCAGGGCGAGCAGGCAGACGTCCGAGCCCTGTTCCAGCACCTGAGCCTTGCCGATGGGCAGGGGCTGCGGCTTTGCGGGTATCTCCACTCCCTCGCCGCAGCCGCGCGGGTAGCGGATGGCGCTCGGCCGGTCGTTGATGCCGTTCATTGTCGCCAGCATTTGCGCCAGTTCCCCTTCGTCCGCAGGCTGCATGAACACCAAATCCGGTATGCAGCGCAGCATCGCTATGTCGAACAGCCCGTGATGTGTCGGTCCATCGTCAGGTGACAGCCCCGCCCGGTCCATGCAGAAGCGCACCGGCAGCTTTTGCAGTGCCGCATCGTGCATGATCATGTCCACGCAGCGCTGCATGAACGTGGAGTATACCGCCAGGTAGGGCTTGAGCCCCTGGCAGGCTTGCCCGCATGCAAAAAGGGCTGCGTGTTCCTCCGCTATGCCGGTATCGTAGAAGCGCTTGGGGAACTTCTCGCGGAAGAGGTCCAGCTTGGTGCCGCTGGGCATGGCGGCGGTGATGGCGGTGATGGCGGGATCCTCCGCCGCCAGCTGCGTGAGCGTGCGGCCGAAGACTTCCGAGTATGTGGGGATGGCGGCGCGGCCGGTGCTGCCGTCCTGCACGTTGTACTTGCCGATGCCGTGGAACTTGCAGGGGTTGTTGGCTGCAGGGGCGTAGCCACGGCCCTTTTCCGTGATGATGTGCAGAATCACCGGAGTGTCCTGCCGCGCGATGATGCTCAGGATTTTCTCTAGTTTGCGGATGTCATGCCCGTCTATGGGCCCGTAGTACGTGAGCCCCAGCTCCTGGAAGAAACTCAGCGGGGTGATGAAGCCGTGCGCGGCGTGTACCAGGCGCGTCACCTGCTTTTGCGTGGCCGTTCCCGCCAGTTTTTCAATGATGGTCTTGGCGCGGTTGCGCAGCCACTCGTAGGTGTCTGTCTGCTGCAGGTTGCTAAAGTACTGGGAGAGGGCTCCCACGTTTTTGTCGATGCTCCACTCGTTGTCGTTCAGGATGAGGATGAACTTGCGCGTGGTGGTGGAGATGTTGTTGAGCCCCTCCAGTGTGGTGCCGCATCCGAAAGAGCCGTCTCCCACCACGGATACCACATGGTAGTCCTCCCCGGCCAGGTCCCTGGCCGCAGCCATGCCCAGCCCGGCTGAGAGTGCCGTGCCTGCGTGCCCGGCTCCGTACGCATCATGGTCCGATTCGCTGCGCCGCATGAACCCGCACAGCCCGCCGAACTGGCGGATGGTGCCGATTTCCCCCGCGCGCCCCGTGAGCATCTTGTGTATGTAGCTCTGGTGGGAGACATCAAAGAGAATCTTGTCGCGCGGGGTGCTGAATATACGGTGCAGCGCTATGCTCAGCTCTACAACACCCAGGTTGGGAGCCAAGTGTCCCCCGGTGTGGGACAGAGTCTCAATCAGCGTGGAGCGGATCTCTGCCGCCAGCTGCGGCAGGGTTTCCGCGGGCAGGTTTTTCAAGTCCTGCGGGGTGTGGATGGACGCCAGCAGGGGCGGCAGGCTAGAGCAGGGAGAATTCATCGCTCGTTTCCTCCTGGCTGTCTGAGGATTCCACTCCAGCATCCGCAGGGGATTCCAACTTGCGGATCTTGAGCTCCGCCTCTGCCAGCATTTTCTTGCTGCTGCGCAGGAGCGTGAGCCCCTCTTCCGCCAAGGCAATCATCTCCTCCATCCCGGTGGAGGGGGTGTCCATCAGGGTGATGATTTGCTCCAGCCTTGCGGCAGCTTCCTCAAAGCTGGGGGTCTTTTGTTTGTCTTTGGTCGCCATGCTGCAAGCGGGGAGGGGGGGATTAGCGCTTGTTGTATGGGGTGCGGCTGTAGTAGACGATATCCGCGCCCAACAGGAAGTTGCGGTAGGGATACTGCCCGGTGGAGGATACCAGGCTGCCCAGTGTGCGCGTGGTCGTCTGGTTGTTGGCGTGCTCCGTGAAGAGGTCTGCAAACGCCATGTTGTGCTTGGGCGCCAACTGCAAGAGCTTGCCTTCCATCGCCAGAGGGGAGAAATCTCCCGAATCATTGATGATGCCGGCTATGCCTCCGTTCGGCATGGCGTGGGATGTGGGCGTGATCAGGAAGCCCTGCACCCCCTGGTTGCTGCGCCCGAAAATAGGCTCCAGAACCGTGGTGAATTCATCGATGCTGCGCGGCAGCCACAGCGCCTTGCGGTCCGCGTACCATGCCACCGCCCACGGCTGGTCTGTCACGATGATGTCCTCGGGATTCGTCATGTCGTACAGGTCGCCGTTGAGCTTGGGCGGATAGTACGGGGGATAGTGCGGCAAGCCGCGCGCGCTCGTCCACAGGCCGAGGTAGAGCTGCTTGGGCAGCTGGAAGAGGAAGAGCCCAGAGGAAACGATGAGCATGCCGAAGATGACCAGCGCGCGCACGGGTTTGAGATTCTGCCCCAGGTTCATGCGCGCCAGAAGGTTGAATACCATGGCAAGGCCGTACGCCGCAAAAACGGGCGCAAACAGGATAGTCAGCTGGGAAACTCCCAGCGGTGCCGTTTCGCCGAACAGCGCCAGCCCCAGGCAAGCGAAGAGCCACATGTAGAACGTGCACCATTTCACTCCCTCCACGATGTCGCTCTTGAACCGGTTGAACAGTGCCAGCAGGAAGAACGGGGTGACCACGATAGAGCCCATGTTGGTGTAGAGCGTGTTGAACTGGGCGAAGGTGTAGCCGAAAAGGCGCAGGAAGAAGTTGGAGTTGTTGAAGTTCACGCTGGCCTCAGCCGTGCTGCGCATCAGCTGGCTGCCGGATTCACCGCCGAAGCCGAAATACACCGCATGCAGGAACTTGCTGCCGATACCGCCGGTGGGTGCGCACACGGAAAGCGCCGGCAGCAGCACCAGAAAGCACAGGATCATCACGCCGTACACCGCGTGGAGCCCCTTGGGCTTGAGGCTTGTGCCGCAGTACAGCACCAAGCCCAGCGCAATCCAGATGCCCATGAAGTTGCACAGGCAGAGCAGCGTCACGCACAGGAACGAAAGGCAGCTCCATATGGCGCATGCGGTGGTGCGCTCCTCCTTGTCGTTCTTGATGGCGCACGTCAGGCAGAGCAGTCCTCCCAGCAGCAGGGACATCATGAGCGTTTGCGCCAGGCCGCTCACGGCGTATTGCAGCATCAGCTCGCTTAGACCCATGAACGCCGTTACCGTGCATGCCACCAATTCATCGAACAGCTTGGCACACAGGAAATACGCCAGTATCAGCGAGGTGATGAAGAACAGCGTGCTCACGCCGGCTATCACACGGTCTCCGCCGTACACGTTGGAGAGTTCGGCATCCATGCGGTTGCTCTCAAAGTTGTCGTACCCCGTCACCTTGATGGCCGTGGCCAGGATGCGCGGATAGAGCGGGGCGTAGTTGGTGTCGGCAAAGGCGTTGAAGTTGATGGCCTTGTGTTCTTTCACCGTGTCCATGTCCTTGACGTCGATCGGGCGTATCATCTTGGAGACGGCACCCTCGCCGCGTGCAATCTGCCGGGCGATCTGCGCCTGGTCCATGGCGGCTGGCTGGTCCAGCCCACGGAAGGTGACGAAAAGCTGGAAGAAGGCCAGGCCCACGACGATGACGCCGATGAGAACCCTGATGCCTGAGAAGAACTTCCGCTGGTTTTCCCGAACTGATAAATTTTGCATGGTGATGGTGGTCTGTTAGTGCTGAGAAGAAGATGTCTGCGCCATTTTTCGCTGAAGTGTCCGCCGGTCGATGCCCAGCAGCTTGGCGGCTTCCGTGCGGTTGCCGTGGGCTGCCAGCAGGGCTCGGTGGATGGCCTCCTGCTCCAGCAATTTTAGGTTATAGGTGGGGTGTTTATCAAGAACAAATTCTGTTATGGGGATTTTTTGCTGCTCTGGAGCCGGAGTGGAAGGGGCTTGCAGGTATTCCGGCAGGTCGGCCGGGGTAACCTCCTTGCCGCTGCACATGACCACGCCGTGTTCCACGGCGGTGCGCAGTTGGCGCACGTTGCCCGGCCAGGCGTAGGCGGTGAAGGCGTCCAGTGCGGGGCGGGTGAGGTGCAAGCCCTCCTTGCGGTTTTCCTCCCCCAGTTCCTTGAGGAATGCGTTGGCCATGAGCACCACGTCTTCCCGGCGTTCGCGCAAGGGGGGCAGGGTGATGGAGATGACGTTGATGCGCTGGTACAGGTCCAGGCGGAAGGTGCCGGCGGCCACCATGGCTTCCAAGTTCCGGTTGGTGGCGGCGAGTACGCGCACATCCACGGGGATGCTCTGGTTGCTGCCCACGCGTTCAATGGATTTCTCCGCCAGCACGCGCAGCAGCTTCACCTGGGTGGGAATGTCAATCTCGCCAATCTCGTCTAGGAAGATGGTGCCGCCGTTCGCTTCCTCGAAGCGCCCGATGCGGCGCTGCACCGCCCCCGTGAACGAGCCTTTCTCATGCCCGAACAGCTCGCTCTCCATGAGTTGCGGGGAGAGTGCGGCGCAGTTCACGGGCACAAATTTGGCGTTGCCGCGCGTGGAGAGGTTGTGGATGGCGCGCGCCACCAGTTCCTTGCCGGTGCCGGTTTCTCCCTGGATGAGCACGGTGGCGCTGGTGGGGGCCACGCGGCGGATGCGGTTGAAAATATCCTGCATTTGCGGGCTGCTTCCCAGCAGGCGGTCCAGCCCGGAGTTGGGGTTGAGGCGCTCGGTGAGCTCGTGGTTGGCCGTTTCCAGCTCCTGCGTGTGGGAGGCCCGCTTGAGCAGCAGCTCAACCTCGTCCAAGTTCAGGGGCTTGTTCAGGAAGTAGTACGCGCCGTGCCGCTTGGCCTCGGCCGCCGTGTCGGGGCTGCCGTAGGCGGTCATCATGATGCACTGCGGGGGGCGCGGCAGCGCGCGCGCGTGGTCGATGAGGTCCATCCCGCTCTCCCCTCCCAGGCGCAGGTCCGTGAGCATCAGGTCCACGGGTTCGCTGTCCAGGATGGCAAGTGCGCCCTTGGCGTTGGCCGCGGGAAACACCTCATAGCTGTCCTCCAGCGCCGCGGCCAGTGTCTGGCGCGTGCCTTTCTCGTCGTCTACGATGAGGAGGACCGGTTTCATCGGGATGTTTCCTATATCAGCCAGAGACCCTCGGTCTCGTCGAAGCCGAACATGATGTTGAAGGCGTGTACGCCCTGGCCGCCCGCGCCCTTGATGACGTTGTCTTCCGCGCTCATGAGCACGGCGCGGTGCGTGCGCGCGTCCACCGCCCAGCCGATGTCCACAAAGTTCGTGCGCGTCACGTTCTTGGTGTCGGCGGGCTTGTTGCCCATCAGGCGCACAAAGGGGCTGTGCGCGTAGGCGGACTCGTAGCAGGCGGCAATCTGCTCCTGCGTGACGCCTGGGGCCAGCTTGGCCACGGTGGTGGTGATGATACCGGTGTTGACGGGCATGAGGTGGGGTGTGAAGGTGATGGTGAGCTTGCGCCCCGCGGCGGCGGAGAGCTCCTGCTCGATCTCGGAGAGGTGGCGGTGGCGCGGCACGCTGTAGGCGCGCATGCTTTCGTTGCACTCGCAGAAATGGTACTGCACGTCCGCCTTGCGTCCGGCGCCGGATACGCCGCTGCCGCTGTTCACCACAATGTCGTCCGGCAGCACCAGCCCCGCCTTCAGCAGCGGCACCAGCGGCAGGATGATGCTGGTGGGGTAGCAGCCGGGGGAGCCAACAATGCGCGCCTTCTCTATCTCCTCGCGGTGCCATTCGGGCATGCCGTACACGGCCTCCTGCATCAGTTCCACGTCCGGGTGCGGCTTGCCGTAGAATTCTTCGTAAACCGCCGGGTCGTTCAGGCGGAAGTCCGCTGAAAGGTCAATCACGCGGATGCCGGCCTCCACCAGCCCGCGCCCGTAAGAGGCGGATACCCCGTGCGGCAACGCCAGGAACGCCGCCTCCGCCCCCGTGGCCGCAATGGCCGCCACATCGGAATCCGTGAACTCCAGGCCCGCTCCCGGTACGTGCCGGAATCGCGGGAACAAATCGCTCACCTTCTGCCCCGCATACTGGCGCGAGGTGGCGCAAACCAGCTCCACTCCGCTATGGCGCAACAGGATGCGCAGAAGCTCCTGGCCCGTGTATCCGCTTGCCCCAACTACGGCTGTTTTTACCTTTTTCATGACAAAAGGAGTGTATCATGAAAAAAATGTGTTGACAACTTCAAAATCCCTGCGTATAATCTGCCTGCCGACTTCCCCAAGGGAAACGGCAACCACAAGTTCGGGCAGTAGCGCAGTCTGGTAGCGCACTTGCATGGGGTGCAAGGGGTCGTGGGTTCGAATCCCGCTTGCCCGACTAAACAGGGGCGGTCCAGCCGTAAGGTTGGGCCGCCCCTGTTTTGTTTCCGCCCGGATTCGAACACACGACCCCGCAGGGGGAGTGGGCGTGGCGTGCCGAGCGTCTTCGGGAGAATTTTATTCCCCGCCGCGCACGTCAATGCGGACGGGGACTTCCTCCACGCTCAGTCCGGCGGCGGAGAGCTTGTCCATGACCTCGATGAAGCGGCCCATGGATGCGCCGGTGGCGGCGGAAACCTGCACATGCGCGTTCGGGTTTTTCTGCACCAGCTCCTTCACGGCGGATTCCAGGTGTGCGGCGGGTATCACTTGCCCGTTGAAGGCCAGCGAGCCGTCGTCCGCCACCTCCAGCAGGATGTCGTCTGCATTGCCGATGTTGCCCGCCAGGCTGTGGGTTTGCGGCAGGTTGAGCGGCAGCACGTTCACTTGGTGCTTGATTTCCGTGTGCACGATGAAGAAGATGAGCAAGATGGTCAGGATGTCCAGCATGGGGACAATCGGGATGCCCTGGGCGGCGGGTTTTCGGGTGTAGATGGTCATGGCCGTTCAGTGTTGGTTGCGGCGTGCAAGGATATCCGTGAAGGCACCGTTGATGCGTGCGGCGCGGTGCTCCAGGCGGCGCTCGAAGCCGGTGAGGGCAATGACGCCCGGCACGGCGATGGCCAGGCCGAAGATGGTGGTGTAGAGGGCCTTGGAGATGCCTAGGGCGATACCCTCCTGCGCCTCCGGTGTGCCGAACACGCCGAAGATGTCCACCAATCCCCAGGCGGTGCCCAGGATACCGAGCATGGGAGCCACGCTGGTGACCACGCTGATGGCGGCCAGTCCGGCGCGCCCGGAGTCAATCACGAGGCGCAGGCGGCTTTCCACCTGGGTTGCGAGGGCTGCGGGGTCCTGCTGCGGTGCGGTGAGGGCCAGCTCCGCCACGGCGTCCAGCGCGTTGCCGCGGGCGCGGCAGATTTCTGCGCACGTTTCCGTCGGCAGTGTCTGCAGGTCGCGCAGCGTGCGCTTCCACCCGCACCCGGCGAAGAGCCAGTGGTAGATGATGGCGGCAATGAGGATGACGGAGCAGGCGAGCAGCGGGTAACCGAAGGGTTGGCAGGCCTGGAAGAATTGGTTGATGGTGTCTGGCATGGTATCTTTCTGGGTTGGAGGTTAGTCGAAGTTGAAATCGAAGATGAGTTCCAGCTTGTCGCCGGGGAAGGATTTTTGCACGGCGGCGGGCATGGGGGGCAGGGAGGCGCAGCGGATGGCGGTGAACGTGAACGATTGCTGGCTCACGCTCGCGCCGCGGCGGTGGATGAGGTCCATGTTTGCAATGCTGCCGTTGCGCAGCAGGCGCAGGCTGATGGTGATGCGGCCGGGGATGATGTCGCCGCAGTGTTCATCGCACTGGAGGTACCACTGGTAGGCGATGCGGCGGTAGATTGCCGCCTCGTATTCGCCGCGGGGGGTGGCCTCCACGTTGAGTGCGGCGTGGCGGCCGATGGTGTAGTGGCCGCTGCTGCGGGTGCGGTTCTCGTTGGTGCGGAATCCCTCCGGCTGCATGTGGTCCGCCAGTGAGGGGTCATAGTACACGGCGGGTGCGCTGCGGCGCTGCTGGGGCTGCACCAGCTCCGGCTTGTCTCCCGTGGCGTCAGGCTGCCCCGTGCGCGCCGCATGCATCTCCAAGGGGCTGGTGCTCGGCATGTCTGCCGGGTTGAGCCGCAGCCCCTGCTCGTCATCCACCTCCGTGAGAGGGTTGACGGTGAGGGCACCCTGCTGCACCAGGTCCATGAGGTCGGTTCCGGGTTCCTGCGCGGGATTCTCGGAGGGCTGGGGCGTGCCGGGTGCGGGCATTTCCGCTTCCTGCACGGCCACGTTGTCCTGCGTGTCTTGCTGCGGCGCGGGTTGGGAGGGCGTTGTCTCGCGCTTGCCCTCGTGCTTCAGGTCGCCGTCTTGGCGCGTTTCGTCGAAGGTGACCATCTCCTCCTGTTCCCGGCCTGTCATGGCGGGGGCCTCGCGGTCTGCGAGCTTGTCGCGTGAATCGGGATCGCTGGCGGCGCGGGAATCGCGGTTGCCCTCAAACTCCGGGCGCTCCGGGGCCACCTGGGGTGCATCCGGGTTGGTCTTTACCACCGCGCGTTCCTTCTGCTCATCCTGCGGCGCGGTGGGCTTTTCCTTCTTTCTCACCACCTTTACCAGCCGCGGCGCCCGCGTTGGGTGTGCGGCTTTCTGGTGCGCGGGGCGCGGTATCTGCAGCACCACCCACGCCAGGGCCGTGTGCAGCAGCAGGGACAGCAGCACGCAGAGCGCGATGGCGCTGGCGCGCCCTGGTCTCTGCTTGGTCATACGCGCGGCGGGGTGGGCATGATGGCATCACGCCTTGTAGATGCGCGGCACACGCGCGCTCAGGCTGGTGATGACGTTGCTGGGGATGGTCTTGGCGCGCGCGGTGAGCTCCTCCCACGGCACGTTCGGCCCCATGATTTCCGCCACATCGCCGGATTGCACGCCCTTGATGTGGGATACGTCCACCATGATTTGATCCATGGTCACGCGGCCGAGCACCGGGCAGTACGAGCCGTTGAGGTACACGCGCGCGCCGGTGTTGGAGAGGTAGTGCAGGTAGCCGTCGCCGAAGCCGATGCCGATGGTGGCCACCTTGGTGGCGCCGCTGGTGATGTAGGTGTGGTTGTAGGACACGCCGTGCTGGGCGGGCAGGGTGCGCAGCAGGGTGACGCGGCTGTAGAGGGTGAGCGTGTTGCGCAGCTCCCGGTTGTACGGGGAGGGCATGGGCGAGTAGCCGTACAGGATGCGCCCCAGGCGTACCATGTTGGTGCTGGGTGCGGTGTAGTTGAACACGGCGGAGCTGCTGCACAGGTGGCGGTACGGCAGTTGCATCTTGCCCGCCAGTTCCGCCACCGCCTCCTCGTAGCTGTGGATTTGGCGGTGCGTGAACGAGATGTCGTCCGCCGCCGCGGAAAGGTGGGAGAAGATGCCCTCGATGTGTAAATTCTCCAGCGGCGCCAAGTGGTCCGCCAGCGTTGGGATATCGTGCGGCAGCAAGCCGGCGCGCCCCATTCCCGTGTCCACGTTGATGTGCAGGTTCACCTGCTTGCCGTAGAGCTTGCCCAGAGAGTTGAAGTGCTCCGCCTCCTCAATGCTGGAGAGCGCCGCGCGCCAGCCGTTCTGCACAATGGCTTCCCGCTCCGCCGGAAAGCACGGCCCCAGGATGAACGGGCGCTTGCTGCAGCCCAGCGCGTGGATGCGCGCAGCCTCCGACGGTGTGGCCACCCCGAAAAACTCGATGTCTTCGGTGTCCAGCGCCTTCGCCACGCCTTCCAGCCCGTGCCCGTAGGCCTCCGCTTTCACTATCGCCATTTGCCGGTGTGTCGGCAGCGCCCGCCGCACAACGGAAAGGTTGTGCTTCATGGCCTCCGTGTCAATCTCCGCCCATGCGCGGTATAGTGAAGTGTCCTGCATGCCGCGTATTCTAGTCTACCCCGCGCGCCTTGGCAATACCATATTCCGTGTGCATGCCCGGTCTTGGCATATACACGCATGCCGCGCAAACAATGCAAAACGGGCGGCTTCATGCTGAAGCCGCCCGTTCGGTTTGGGTTGAATGGTTTGCCTTATTCTGCGGCGGGAGCCTCCACAGACTTCTCCTCCGTGGTGCCGGTGGATCCGGTGGAGGTCGTGGTGGTGGCGGCCACGGGAGCCTTCAGCTGCGGCAGGTCGATGATCTCGATGAGAGCCATCGGCGCGCTGTCCGTCTTGCGCTGGCCCAGCTTCACGATGCGGCAGTAACCGCCCTGGCGTCCCTGGGCCTTGACGGCCTCGGCCACCTCCGTGAAGAGCTTGGTGACAACCTTGGGCTGCGGAAGCGCGGCCAGGGCCTGCCTGCGGGTGTGGAGGGTGGACTTCAGGCCGAGGGTGATCAGCTTCTCCACGTAGGGGCGGAGAGCCTTGGCCTTGGCCAGGGTGGTGGTGATGCGGCCGTTGCTGATGAGGCTGCATGCCTGGTTGGACAGCATGGCCTTACGATGTGATGCCGTGCGCTGAAGCTTGGCTTTCTTTACTCCGTGTCTCATGATATGTATCTAGTTAGAATGTTGGTGATTGGTGATGGGTTTATTCGTCCTCGTCGGAATAGATGTCGATGTTGCGGCTGATGAGGGCCTGCAGGTCGGAACCGCGCGTGTCCTCCGTGTTGTCGCGAAGGTGTCCGGAAGCGCCGCCGGCAGGGGCCAGCAGCTTCGGGTCGAACGTCATGCCCAGCGAGAGGCCGTGCTGCACCAGCTTGTCCTTGATCTCGTTGAGGGACTTCTTGCCGAAGTTGCGGTACTTGAGCATCTCCGCCTCCGTCTTCTGCGCCAGCTGGCCAACCGTGGTGATGTTGGCGTTGTTCAGGCAGTTGGCGGCACGCACGGAAAGCTCGATCTCGTTCACGCTCATGTTGAGCAGCTTGCGCAGCTGGGCCGTGTTGGCGTCCTGCTCCGCGCTGGAGGACTTCTCGAACTCCACCGCTTCCGCGCCCACAAACACGTCCAGGTGGTGGCGAAGGATGCTCGCCGCCTGCAGCATTGCGTTGTCCGGCGTCACGCGGCCATCCGTCCACACGTCCAGGACGAGCTTGTCGAACTCGGTCATCTGGCCCACGCGGGCGTTGTCCACCGCGTACTTCACGCGGGTGACCGGGGAGAAGATGGAATCAATCGGAATCACGCCGATGGGGCGGTCCTTGTCGTTGTTGTCGTCCGCGGTGTGGAAGCCGCGGCCCACGTTGACCTCGAAGTCGCAGTCGAAGATGGTGCTCTGGTCGAGATGGCAGATGACCTGGTCCTTGTTGACGACGGAGTACATGTGGTCCTCCTTGATGTCGCCTGCGGTGACCGCGCCCTGCTTGGTGACGCGGAGGGAGAGGGTGCGGGGCTCCTTGCCGTGGTGGATGAACTTAACCTTCTTGAGGTTGAGGATGATTTCGGTCACATCCTCCACCACACCGGGCAGCGAGGTGAACTCGTGCTGGGCGCCGGCAATGCGGACGCTGGTGATGGCGGCACCCTCCAGGGAGCTGAGCAGCACGCGGCGCAGGGAGTTGCCCAGCGTGTGGCCGAAGCCCGTCTCGATAGGCTCAGCGATGAAGGTGATATGGTTGGGATCCTCCGGGTCCTCAATGCGGGTGAGGGTGTCCGGAATCTCGAAATGGGCCAGTTTGATGGGCCCCTGACTGCTGTTTTCTTCTTCAGGCATAATGCTTGTTGACCGGGTTTCCCTCCATGCGAGCTCGGCTTCCATGGGAAAAGGAGGACCTACGGCCGGGGTTTGGTAAACTCGCGCGGGCGCAGTATACCTGTTTTTCCCCCTGCAGGCAAGCCAAATTTGTTCCACTCGTTGTGCCTGTGTGTCATAAATGCACAGAACCGCGCGCGGTTCTGCCCCAAAAAATCCCAAATCCTACATCCCAAATCCCCAATCCAAAATGGAACCGCCCCGTGTTTCGCGCGGATGCGCCATGCAATCATCAAGGCCCTACCGCGCTTCAATGATTACTTCCGCCCGCACGGGATCCGCCCCCACCAAATAGCGGCGCTGGCTTTCCTGTACGGCCCCGGCTATCTGAACCGCTTCGCCCTCCTGAGTCTCCTTCTTGAACTTGAGCTGGATGGCAAAGGGTTCCGCGGGCAGGGGCGCGGTATCGTGCTCCAGCACCCAGATGAGGTAGGCGGAGTTGTTGATGTGGCCGTTGAAGTCGGTGTCGCGGCGCGGTGCGGGGAACGGCTCGCCGTAGGTGGCGTCGGCGGGCCAGGTGAGCCTCTGCAGCGGCTGCGTGATGGCGGGGCAGGGCTCCATGATGTCCAGCCCCACCTTCTTGAGCGGCACGGGGCCGCGCGTGGTGATGTCGATGAGGCACCACTGCAAATCCGCGCGCGCCAGCACGGTGCCGTCGGGCGCGGTCATCTCGATGAATCGGCGCGCCTTGAGCGGACCGGCGGCTCCGGTGTTGGTGCGCAGCAGCACGCGCTCCTTCCAGCGCGGGCGCCGCAGGAACTCGTAGTTGGCCTGCACCTCCACCCAGATGACGTGGCGCGAGAAGCCCCAGTCGAACCCGAAGCCGTTGCCCTCCGCATGCCGCTCCGCCATCTCCTGGCAGAACATCATGAAGCATTCCGGCTTGAGCACGTGGTCCGCCCCGCACTCGTAGCTCGTCACAATGTGTTCCTGTATCAAATCATCCACGCTCCCATTCTCCCACCCTGTGCCCTGCTTGTCAAGAACCCTGCGCGCTTGAGATGGGGAGCAAGCTGTGATATATTCGTTTCATGCCCGAGCCGTTCATTGCCTTGTTGGCGCACGCCATTGCCGTGGTGTGCGTGGCGGTGGCCGTTTGCTTCCAGCGTGCGGAGCGCGGCTATGTGGCCCGCGTGGCGGGCTGCGGCATGTGCGCGCTGCTGGTGCTGCTGGGATGCGCCGTGGCGGGCGTGCTCACGCCCCCGCCCGCATGGTGGGGGGCGTTGCAGGTGCTTGTGGTGGTGCTGGCGGGCGAATTCCTCAGTAAGTGCGGCTGGCGGCGCACGGTGGTATCCGTGGGTTGCTGGGCGTTTGCATCCTTCATGCTGTGGATGGGACTGCGGCTGCTGCCGGGCAATGCGGATGCCCTCGCATACGCGCACGATAAAATCATGCCGGCGGTGGTGCTGCCGTGTATCCTGGCCTTCCTGTTGAGCGTGCGCAGCCCCGTGCGCTTCTGGTCTGCCTTCATGGGCGTCTTCCTCGTCCTCTACCTCATGGAGTCCGTCCGCCTGGCCTGGGAGTCCGCCAATCCGCACGTTATCCTGCCCGGGCGAGACCGCCTGGTGCAGCAGGCGGTGCTCGGCGTAGTGGAACTGACGCTCTGCGCGGTGGTTTTCCGCTGGGTGCTGCAATGCACCTGGCACCGCACGCTCGGTGTGCTCGCCCTCTACTCCCTCCGCTCCGCCTACGTGCTGGCCGGGTTGTGCCTGGCCTTGTGAGCCTCTATTTCCACCCTTTGCCCGGTTTCCATGTGCGGAGCGGTTCATCCTGCATCACCGGTTCCAACCAGCCGATGATTTCCGCCATTACCTCTGCCATATCGCGCGACGGGATGGAAACGGCGGCTTTCTTGCGGTATGAGGCGGCTTTCAGCTTGCGCACGTAGGCTGCCCATTCAGGTTGTTGCGCCGCCATGTATTCCGGGGTGGTCAAGTGGAGATACGTCGCGGGGTCCGTGCCTCTGCGGGCGAATGTGCGCGCGACAGCTTCCTTCAACACTGTGTACGCAAAGGAGCGCGTGCGGGAAAGGAACCAGAGGTCGTAGATGTCTTTCATGCGCGAGTTCATTTCCTTGAGCTGCACCATGGCCTGCCATTTCTCAGCCACGACGGATTCCGCGGAGTAGCACAGCAGGCGGGCGGCTGGCATGTGCGGCAGCGTGGTCGGGTATTCCATCTCCATGGCGCGGGGATAAATCTCGTCGCTGAAGCCGATGTCGATTTTCATCGGACAGCGTACCCCTGCAACCTCTGCGGTAAACGAAACGCGCAGTCCCACATAGAGGGCGTCCTTGGTGATTTCCTCCGCATGAAGCTCATCGATAAAATGCACACCATCGGCCATGCCAGGCTTGGTGAGGATGACGCTGCGCACGGCTTTCAACACGCTGTCAGGAGTATTGGATATGCGGCCCAAGAGGTCGATATCCATGGTGGTGCGGGCTGTTTGTGCACCCATGCCCATAAGCAGCATGCCGCCCTTCAAGTAAAATTTGCCAGCCACGGGAGAGTGGGAAAGGCGGTAGAGAAAACGCTCCATGGCGTAGTGTTGCATGAGCTTGGGGAGCGCCACGTCCAGTTCTTGGGCGCGGCAGCGCAACGCTTCTTTGATGTTGTTGTTCATGAGTAGTAGGATTTCAGGTAGGGGAGGATGGCGGTGAGCACGCGCAGGCTGCGGGCTTCTGTGTACATGGCCTCCGGGGCCAGGATGCCGTGCGACATGGCAAGCGCTTCCAGAAAGATGGAGAGCCCGATTTTGTTGCGGTACTTGAAACAGTCCACCACGGTGCGCTCCGGCGTGGTGACGCGATATTTGCCATGAGGTCCCTCCTCCTCGCGGGTGCAATTGGCAAGCAGGACAGGCGTGGTGTACCAAACTTGAACAGGGTATCCGTAAACGCGCGGCATGCGCACGCCGCGGGGTAGGGCCACGGAGAGCGCGTCTGGTATCTGCGTGGTCAGACCATGCTTGTGCAGTGCCGATACCAGGTTCATCACGGCGGCGGGTTGTCGCGCGCTCAGCAGCGACATGAGGCTTTCCTCCGTCACCATTTCTTGGGAGTCGATGAGCACGCCCGGCATCACGCGTTGCAAGGCCCCCGCCGACAAGCGGCGGTACCGCGTGCTGCGCGCGAGATCCTGCGCGTTCCTGCTTTCCTGATTCTTTCCCATCTTTTCTTTTGGGAAGTTTTGTACACAAATAACGGTAATTTGTCAACATTTTTTCTCATTCCTGTGATGGGGGGAGGGCTGTGGTGACGTTTGGACTGCGGCAAAATGACACAGGTGCGGCAAATTGACGCGGCAAAATGCCGCACATTGGGTGGTGGTGTGGATAAAGGTATTGAGAAATCAATGTTTTTCAAATTGGCACGATATTTGCAACAGAGGAATGTGTAAGGCTGCCGCGGACTGCGGCATGAACAAACATCCAAAACAACCAAATCCCAGAAAGGAAAAAAGAAAATGAGCAAGATACTCGGAATCGACCTCGGTACCACGAACTCCTGCATGGCCGTGATGGACGGCGGGCAGGCCACTGTCCTTGAAAACAGCGAAGGCGCGCGTACCACTCCGTCCATTGTGGCATTCACCAAGACCGGCGAGCGCATCGTGGGCCAGGCCGCCAAGCGCCAGGCCGTCACCAACCCGCGCAACACCGTGTTCTCCGCCAAGCGCCTCATCGGCCGCAAGTTCGCGGAGCTGACGGAGGACGACAAGAAGCTTCCCTACACCATCGTGGAGGCCGCCAACGGCGACGCCCACATTCAGGTGGAGGTGGGTGGCGAGACCAAGGTGTACTCCCCGCAGGAGATCAGCGCCATGGTGCTCTCCAAGCTGAAGGCCGATGCCGAGGCCAAGCTCGGCGAGACCATCTCGGAGGCTGTCATCACCGTGCCCGCCTACTTCAACGATGCCCAGCGCAACGCCACCAAGGCCGCTGGTGAAATCGCCGGGCTCAAGGTGCGCCGCATCATCAACGAGCCCACCGCCGCGGCCCTCGCCTACGGCCTGGACAAGAAGAGCAACGAGCAGATTGCCGTGTACGACCTCGGCGGCGGCACCTTCGATATCTCCGTGCTGGAAATCGGTGACGGCGTGTTTGAGGTGAAGGCCTCCGACGGTGACACCCACCTGGGCGGCGACGACTGGGACAACGCCATCATCAACTGGATTCTCGATGAGTTCAAGGCCAAGGAGGGCATGGACATCTCCAAGCAGACGGACGCCCTGCAGCGTATCAAGGAGGAGGCGGAGAAGGCCAAGATCGCCCTCTCCTCCACCCAGAGCTACGATATCTCCCTGCCGTTCATCACCATGGACGCCACCGGCCCCAAGCACATCCAGATGACCATGACCCGCAGCAAGCTGGAGCAGCTCACGGAAGCCCTGCTGGAGCGCACCGCCGGCCCCGTCCGCAACTGCATCTCCGCCGCCGGGCTCAACACCTCCGACATCAACGAGCTCGTGCTCGTGGGCGGCATGACCCGCATGCCCGCCGTGCAGGAAATGGCCAAGCGCCTGGCCGGCAAGGAACCCCACAAGGGCGTGAACCCCGACGAGGTGGTGGCCGTGGGTGCCGCCATCCAGGGCGGCGTGCTCATGGGTGATGTGAACGATGTGCTCCTGCTGGACGTGACCCCGCTCACGCTCTCCATCGAGACCATGGGCAGCATCGCCACTCCCATGATCGACCGCAACACCACCATCCCGGTCAAGAAGAGCCAGGTGTTCTCCACCGCCTCCGACAACCAGCCCGCCGTGGACATCCGCATCTGCCAGGGCGAGCGAAAGATGTTCAACGACAACAAGCTGCTCGGCAACTTCAAGCTGGACGGCATCCAGCCCGCACCGCGCGGCGTGCCCCAGATTGAAGTGACCTTCGACATCGACGCCAACGGCATCCTCAAGGTTACCGCCCGCGACAAGAACACCGGCAAGGAGCAGAACATCTCCATCCAGGGCTCTTCCGGCCTCTCCAAGGAGGAAATCGAGCGCGCCAAGAAGGACGCCGAGGCCCACGCCGAGGAGGACCGCAAGAAGGCCGAGGACATCGAGGCCGTCAACAAGGCAGACTCCCTCGCCCACAACGTCGAGCGCCAGCTCAACGAGCTCGGCGACAAGGCTCCCGCACAGGTCAAGCAGCCCATCGAGGACAAGGTGAAGGCCCTCAAGGCCGCCGCCGAGGCCAAGGACGTGGAGAAGTGCAAGTCCCTCACCGCGGAGCTGGAGAAGATGCTCGGCGAGCTCAACGCCGCCGCCCAGCAGGCCGCCGCCCAGCAGGGCGCTCCCACCCCGGATGCCGGTGCCGCACCCAACGACGGTCCCCGACAGGCCAAGGGCAAGGTCGTGGACGCCGAAGTGGTCGACGACGACAACAAGTAAACCATCTCATAACCACAAATAAACCCCAAACAGAAAGGAAACAACAATACCATGATTAAGCCATTAGGACAGCGTGTGCTCGTGGAGCGCGTGGAAGCTGAAAGCAAGACCGCCGGCGGCCTTTTCCTGCCGGACTCCGCCAAGGAGAAGCCCCAGGAGGCCATCGTCCGTGCCATCGGCACCGGCGGCCGCGACAAGGACGGGAAGGAAATCCCCTTCAACGTGGCCGTGAACGACAAGGTGCTCATCACCAAGTACGGCGGCACGGAGGTTGCGCTCAACGGCACCACCTACGTCATCCTCAACGAGAGCGACATCCTCGCTGTCATCGACTAATCCATTCCTTCAACTCCAACCATTCAATCAATCACTATTATGGCTAAGCAACTGTCATTCGAAGAATCCGCACGCCAGAGCCTGCTCAACGGCGTCACCAAGATCGCCAAGGCGGTCAAGTGCACCCTCGGGCCCGCCGGACGCAATGTCGTCATCGACAAGAAGTTCGGCTCCCCCAACATCACCAAGGACGGCGTCACCGTCGCCAAGGAGGTGGAGCTGGAGGACGCCTACGAGAACATGGGCGCTCAGCTCGTCCGTGAGGTCTCCAGCAAGACCAACGACATCGCCGGCGACGGCACCACCACCGCCACCGTCCTTGCAGAGAGCATCTACCGCGAGGGCCTGCGCAACGTGACCGCCGGTGCCAACCCCATCTCCCTGCAGCGCGGTATCAACAAGGCCGCCGCCGCCGTGGTGGAGGAGCTCAAGAAGATTTCCAAGACCGTGGATACTTCCAAGGAGATTGCCCAGGTGGCCACCGTTTCCGCCAACTGGGATTCCGAAATCGGCGACATCATCGCCGAGGCCATGGACAAGGTCGGCAAGGACGGCACCATCACCGTGGAGGAGGCCAAGGGTATCGACACCAGCCTCGACGTGGTGGAGGGCATGCAGTTCGACAAGGGCTACCTTTCCCCGTATTTCGTCACCAACGCCGACACCATGGAGGCCGTGCTGGAGAACCCCTACATCCTCATCTTTGAGAAGAAGATTGCCAACCTCAAGGATTTCCTTCCCATCCTGGAGAAGGTGGCCAAGAGCGGCAAGCCCTTCCTCATCATCGCAGAGGACATCGAGGGCGAGGCCCTGGCTGCCCTGGTGGTGAACCGCCTGCGCGGCACCCTCAACGTGGCCGCCGTCAAGGCCCCCGGCTTCGGCGACCGCCGCAAGGCCATGCTCCAGGATATCGCCATCCTCACCGGCGGCCAGTGCATCTCCGAGGATCTCGGCCTCAAGCTGGAGAACGTTGATGTCAGCCAGCTCGGCCTCGCCAAGCGCGTTGTCGTCACCAAGGACACCACCGTCATCATCGAGGGTGCCGGCAAGTCCGCAGACATCTCCGCCCGCGTTTCCCAGATCCGCAAGCAGATTGAGGACTCCACCTCCGACTACGACAAGGAGAAGCTCCAGGAGCGCCTCGCCAAGCTCGCCGGCGGTGTCGCCGTCATCAAGGTCGGTGCCGCCACCGAGACCGAGATGAAGGAGAAGAAGGACCGCGTGGACGACGCCCTGCACGCCACCCGCGCCGCGGTGGAGGAAGGTATCGTCCCCGGCGGTGGCGTGGCCCTCATCCGCGCCCAGAAGGCCATCAACAGCCTCAAGCTCACCGGCGACGAGGCCACCGGAGCCGCCATCGTATTCCGCGCCGTGGAGGCCCCCCTCCGCCAGCTCGTCGAGAACGCCGGCCGCGAAGCCGCCCTCATCGTCGAGAAGGTCAAGGGCCTCAAGTCCCCCAACATGGGCTACAACGTCGTCACCGATGCCTACGAGGACCTCCTCACCAGCGGTGTGGTGGACCCGACCAAGGTCACCCGTTCCGCCTTGCAGAACGCCGCCTCCATCGCCGGCCTCATGCTCACCACCGAATGCCTCATCTCCGAACTCCCGGAGAAGAAGGGCTGCTCCTGCGGCCACGGCGCCCCCGATCCCTCCATGGGCGGTATGGGCGGCATGGGCATGATGTAACCTAACCCCCACCCAACTACCAACCCCCACACCCCGGCGCGCTCCCCCCAGAGCGCGCCGGGATTGTTTTTGGCGTGGTGGGTGGAACCAGGGCGTACGAGAGGAGCAACCCTTGGTGCCCCGAACCACCCCGGCAAGCGGGGTTATGGGGATTGGTCGGCATGCGGGGACACCCCACAGGTTGACACCATGTGGCTACGTATAGGATTGCGCCGCCCCCTGCGGGTGGGGCGCTTCAATAGAGCCGCGCATGCGCGCGGAGGTTGCGATGAAGTTGACACGCCCGCGCATGTCTGCTAGCATGGCGGATGGTATGGGACATACATATTACCAGAACTATGGGCACCTGATTTACCACGTTTATTCGGTGGAGCTGCTGACGGAGGATTTGCCGCGTGTGCATGCCTACATGCGTGCCGTCCTCAAGGGTGTGGGCGTGAAAAATCCCGTGGTCGGCGGGATTGAGGACCACATCCACATCTTTGGGGAATTCCCGGTCAAGCTGGCCGTTTCGGATGTCGTGCGCCAAGTTAAGACCAGTACAACTAGCTGGTTGAAAACCACCCGCGCCGCCTACAAGAGATTCGCATGGCAGGAAGGCTTTGCCTATTTCTCGGTCAGCGCATCCCTGTACGACCGAACAGCGCGCTACGTCATCACGCAGCGCGAGCACCACGCAAACAAGAGTTTCGAACAGGAGCTCGACGATATAATCGCCCGGTGCAACAATGCGATTCATGTTTCATTCTGCGACGCCCCGGATGAACCCCATCCCCACCCGCGCCGCTAGGCGCGCAAGAATTGAACCCCACCCGGCCGCAGGCAGGGGGCGGTGACATCTTATGTGTAGCCACATGGTGTCAACCTGTGGGGTGTCCCCCTCCGCACACCATTCCCCATAACTCCGCCCGTCAGGGCCGGAGTGGTTCGTGACACCAAGGGTTGCTTCTCTCATAGGCTCGCTGCCTCCAACCACCCCACACCACGCACGCTTTCTCATCACGTTTTTCCATTTCTCCTTGCACAATGGCGGCGGCTTGGTAAAATGCACAACATGGGCAGGCACTTCAACCACATTACTTCCCTTGCGCTGCGGCTGGAGGGGGCGGCGGGGTATAGCTCCGCGAGCCAGAAGGCGCGGGTGTTGACGGAGACGTGGTTGGGAGAGCAGGTGGTGTGTCCTTCATGCGGGCGGAGGTTGCGGCATTACGAGGCGAATCGGCCTGTGGCGGATTTCCTTTGCCCGGAGTGCCGGTTGGATTTCGAGCTGAAAAGCAAGAAAGGGCCGATTAGCACAACCGTGAATGATGGTGCGTACAAGACAATGATTGAGCGCATCACCTCCGATACGGCGCCGTCGTTTTTCTTCCTGCAGTACGATGCCGAGTACATGGTGCGGAACCTGTTCGTGACACCCGCGCATTACTTCACACCAGAGATCATCGCGGAGCGCGCGCCGCTGAAACCCACGGCAGCGCGTGCGGGCTGGGTGGGATGCAACATCTTGACCAAGGCCATACCCGCCAGCGGGCGCATCTACTACGTCCGCGACGGCCAGGTGCGGCCCACGGAGGAAGTTTGCGAGCAGTACCACCACACCGCGTTTTTGTCGGGGCGCAACCTTGAACAGCGCGGCTGGCTCATCGATGTCATGACCTGCGTGGAGCGTCTGCGGAAGCCCGAATTCACGCTGCAAGAGATGTACGCCTTTGAGAGCCACCTCGCCCAGCTTCATCCCGACAACCACAACATCCGCCCGAAAATCCGCCAGCAGCTCCAATTCCTGCGTGATGCGGGCTATCTCACCTTCGCCTCGCGCGGATACTACAAACTCACCCACTATTGACTATCACGCCTTTTTTCTTCTTTTTTTTTGTAAAAAACTTGACAAGGCGTAGGAAGTGTGCTAAAACCCGTCAGTTCTTGGTATGGAACGAGGTGCTTGGTAAAGCATCATGCCGTGGATACGGCAAGGGACAAATGACAGGAGTGTCGTAGGAAGTTATTTGTAAGCAAATATTCTGCCCTACTCATCTGCTTTTTCCTGCATACTATCAAATAAATAGAATAATGCTATGAAAGCAACAGAAAAAGAAGTGATAGTTCGAGTAAGGAATATTGTACTCGATGGTAGCCCCGAAATTGATAGCCAAACATCGGTGATGCAACGCATATGCGGTTATCTGAATGTGCCAGATTTCTGCAAACTCATGTTGGTTGCTGATAACAAGGTCAATCCACGGAATGCCCGCAATAATCCAGTTGTCAGGCAGATTCGAGAAACATTGGCGACGTCGCCAGAATTGTTTTGGATTAAATCCAGAGGAATTCTTATTTCAACAAATACATGTACACGGTTGGAAAGAGGCCGTGTTAAAATATCATTTAATAATCCTGAGATGGAAGGAATCATGGACGGTGGACATAATACATTGGCCATTGCGAGTTTTCTTCTCAACTCTTTATTGAACGTAAGGTTTCAAGAGGCAAATGAGTGGCATGATTGTAAAGAGTATTGGCAGGAACATTATTCTGAAATCGAGCAAGCTTTGGGAAATGCTCAAATGGAAGGGGTTAAATATGATTTTCTGATACCAGTGGAAATCATAGCTCCTCTGAATGCTAGCGTGCCGGGAGTTACCAATGAGCAAATCATGCGTAGCGAAGAAATATGCGAAAGTTACCTTCCTGATATTTGCGCTGCCAGAAATACAAACGTGCAAATTACAGAGACGGCAAAGAGCAACCAATTAGGGTTGTACGAACTGCTCAAGGAATATGTACCAGATGCGGAAGCTATAGTCTGGAAAGCAGGAGATGGCAAAGGTATCAAGTGTGAAGATGTTGTTTCATTGGCTTGTTTGCCGCTAAACCGTTTGCTGACCGAAGGAGGACTTGGTTTGCAGAACAGTGAATTGAAGTTTAACGCCATCAATGTGTATTCACAGAAGGGAAAATGTGTAGACTTCTATAAGAAACTCATCATGGATAAGAATGTCTCAGTAGAGAATAGGAGTAAATATGAGGTTAAGCATGCTGGCGTAAAATCTGCTTTGAAAATGGTGGCGGATATTATGCGTTTTTTCGACCGTGTGTACATTTTGTTCCCTGAGATGTATAATCGTTATGGAAACTTCGGTCGTATCACTCCTGTCAAAATGAACCCCAGTGGTGTTCATTTTAAAACGACAGATATTCAATGTGATAGAACTTATCCCGATGGGTTTATATATCCACTTGTATGCGCGTTGACTACTTTAATGCGCTACAATGCAGAGAAGGGCCTGCTTGAATGGTCAAGAAAACCTGGGGATATCTCGGACAAAGAGCTTTCTGAATTTGGATATCAGGAAACATATGTAGAGGTTGTCAAGGCTCTCAATTATGACCCCAACAGAGTTGGTAAATCACGCCTGGCGTACAATACAGCCGAGCAGATGTTCAGACTCTTCTTGAACAAATAGTAAATAATAATCATAGAACCAGGGGCGAACAGCTGCTCTGTTCGTCCCTGGTAGGTTTTACATGAGCTTAAATGTTTAATATGGTACAATGTGCTGAAAGCGCAAACATCAACCACAAAATCCGCCAGCAGCTTCAATTCCTGCGGGATGCGGGCTATCTCACCTTCGCCTCGCGCGGATGCTACAAACTCACCCACTATTGACGACTTATGAATATCACTACCTTTGAAGAATTGATGACTCTGTTGAATATCATCGTGGAAAAGGGATACACTATCCTACTTGACGACCGCGTGGCCGATTTGTGCGATAATCGCATTAAGAACGATTTCCATTTTCTGGATCCCGACACTTTCCGTGAGGGCGGGTACGTCATCGAACCTGATCTCGATGGCAATTCGTTTTCCCTGCATCCCGCGGACGACGATTATTTGTTCCACTGGATAGACATCATCCAGTACCAGCAGCTGCGTGTGGGTGATTTATCGCGCGGGGAGGTGGAGATTGAGGAGCTGGATTAATCACGCGCGCTCCAGTTTCATCCAACGGAATTGGATGAGGTGGTCGATGGTGTCCAAGATGCACTCTCGTTCCTCGGGGGAATCCCATCGTGGTTTCCATTTGAGGATGGCCTCTAGGATGGAATTGTGGGTGAAGCGTGCCGGGTCTGTTGTACGAAACAGGTGTGGCGTGGTGGGTGGAACCAGGGCGTACGAGAGGAGCAACCCTTGGTGCCCCGAACCACCCCGGCAAGCGGGGTTATGGGGATTGGTCGGCATGCGGGGACACCCCACAGGTTGACACCATGTGGCTACGTATAGGATTGCGCCGCCCCCTGCGGGTGGGGCGCTTCAATAGAGCCGCGCATGCGCGCGGAGGTTGCGATGAAGTTGACACGCCCGCGCATGTCTGCTAGCATGGCGGATGGTATGGGACATACATATTACCAGAACTATGGGCACCTGATTTACCACGTTTATTCGGTGGAGCTGCTGACGGAGGATTTGCCGCGTGTGCATGCCTACATGCGTGCCGTCCTCAAGGGTGTGGGCGTGAAAAATCCCGTGGTCGGCGGGATTGAGGACCACATCCACATCTTTGGGGAATTCCCGGTCAAGCTGGCCGTTTCGGATGTCGTGCGCCAAGTTAAGACCAGTACAACTAGCTGGTTGAAAACCACCCGCGCCGCCTACAAGAGATTCGCATGGCAGGAAGGCTTTGCCTATTTCTCGGTCAGCGCATCCCTGTACGACCGAACAGCGCGCTACGTCATCACGCAGCGCGAGCACCACGCAAACAAGAGTTTCGAACAGGAGCTCGACGATATAATCGCCCGGTGCAACAATGCGATTCATGTTTCATTCTGCGACGCCCCGGATGAACCCCATCCCCACCCGCGCCGCTAGGCGCGCAAGAATTGAACCCCACCCGGCCGCAGGCAGGGGGCGGTGACATCTTATGTGTAGCCACACGGTGTCAATCTGTGGGGTGTCCCCCTCCGCACACCATTCCCCATAACTCCGCCCGTCAGGGTCGGAGTGGTTCGTGACACCAAGGGTCGCTCCTCTCCGCGCCCTGCTGCTTCCAATTCCCAATCCCGCATCCCCCCTGCATGCAAGAATTCCCCCCTTTACAGCGGGGATGGTTCGTTGTATGCTTGGGGTATGAAAAAGCTATTTGCAGCGCTCTTGTTGGCGGCGACGCAGCTGGGGTTTGGGTGGCAGCAGGTGAATGAGAATGCGCCGGAGCCGGTGCGGGAGTTCCGCGCGGCGTGGGTGGCAACCGTGTTCAATTTGGACTGGCCGTCCCGCGCGGGGTTGTCTGCGGCGGCGCAGCAGACGGAGTTGATGCGCATTATCCAGACGGCGCAGAAGCTGCATCTGAACGCCATCATCCTGCAGGTGCGTCCCACGTCCGACGCCCTGTACAACTCGTCCCTTGAGCCGTGGAGCGGCTGGCTGAGCGGCCCCGGCGTGAATCCCGGGTACGACCCGCTGGCGCTGGCATGCCAGGAGGCGCACAAGCGCGGCATCGAGGTTCATGCGTGGTTCAACCCGTTCCGCGCCACGGTGAGCGGCAAGTCCGTGGGGCGCGGCCACGTGTCGCAGCGCTATTCGAATCTTCTGCTGCGCGCGGGCAGCACGATGATGCTCAACCCGAGCGCCTCCACCGCGCAGAGCCATGTGCAGAGCGTGATCCTGGATGTGGTGAAGCGCTACAACATAGACGGCGTGCACCTGGACGACTATTTCTACCCGTACCCGCCCAACCACAACGTTGCGGACGGCAAGACCCCCTCCCAGCGCCGCGCCGCCATCGACTCCTTTGTCTCGTCCCTCTACCGCAAGATTAAATCCGCCAAGCCGTACGTGCGCTTCGGCATCAGCCCGTTCGGCATCTGGCAGCCCGGATACCCCGCGGGAGTGCAGGCCGGGGTGACCGCCTACGAGCATCTGGCGTGCGATGCCCGCAAGTGGCTGGCCAACGGCTGGGTGGACTACCTGGCGCCGCAGCTCTACTGGCCGTGCCAGGGCCCGCAGAGCTTCCCCGCGCTCATGCAGTGGTGGAGCGCGCAGAGCTCATCCCGCCCGGTGTGGCCGGGCATAGCCACCGTTCGCATCGGCGGCAAGGAATTCGGCGGCCGCGGGGCAGGGGAGATTGTGCAGCAGATCGGCTACACCCGCCGCTATGCCCGCCAGGGCAGCGGCCAGCTTTTCTGGAGCTGGAAATCCATAGCCTCCAACAAGGGCGGCATCCAGGCGGAGCTGCTGAAGCTCTACCCCACGCTCGCGCTGCCGCCCGCCATGCCGTGGTGCGGCTCCTCCGCGCCCTCCCGCCCCACCGTGCAGGGGGTGGACACCGCCCAGGGCTGCGCGCTCTCCTGGTCCGCGGCGTCGGATGTCCGCAAGTGGGTCATCCAAGTGGGCTCTCGCGGCCGCTGGTGGACCATGTACATCATCCCCGGCAACTGTACGCGCATCACCCTGCCGGCCAACGTGGCGCGCACCTGCGACCGCATCGCCGTGCGCCCCGTATCCGCCACGGGCGTGACGGGCACCCCCGGCGTGCTGCGGCGCTGATGGCACCGCTCCCGCCTGCGCATGTACCCTTCCCGGGCCCGCTGGCTTACTTTGCCGTTGCGCGTGCGCGGGATGGTGGTACAATAACACCCGCATGCGTAAGAAAGGCCATAAGGGGTGGATTTGGATGCTGGTGCTGCTGATGGCGGCACTGGGCGCGGCGTGCGTGTGGCTGTGGTGCCTGGTGGACAACCGGGTACAGCCGCTGCTGCGCCCCATGAACCCCGCCTACGCCGGGTACGACAGCGTCCCGGCCTCCATCCCGGGCATGGGCATGCGCCCGTTCACCTTCACCGGGTGGGACGGCGAACCCGTGCAAGCCGTGGAGGTATGGAAGGAGGGCGAGGAAAGCTCCCGCCAGCTCACCGTGATGGGTGATTTGGCCAACCACCCCGTGGAGCGCCTGCATGAAATCGACTACGTATTGGTGTGCGTGGATTGGGACCACGGCATCCTTTCCGCCGTGCCGCTGGCGGAGGCGCTGACGGCAGCCGGGCTGCACTGCGTGTTGTGGAACCCGCGCGGGGTGAACGACCGCCGCGAGTACTGCACGCACGGCTTGCGCGAGGCGGCAGACGTGCCCGCGCTCATCGATGCCCTGGTGGCGCACTCCTCCAAGGAACGCCCGGAGGTGGTGGCCGTGGGGCAGGGGTTCGGCGCCAACATGCTGCTGCGCGCCGCCGCACATGAGCGGCGCATCCACGGCCTCGTCTCCATTGACGCCTTCGCTTCCCTCAGGCAGTCCCTGGGCCGCCTCATCGAGGGAGACCTCGCCCGCATCGTCCTTGGCCAGCTCATGGATATGCGCATCAACAGCGTCATCGACATGGAGAGCTTTGAGGTGGCTCCCGTCCAGAGCGCATCCGAAATCAACCGCAACGTCCCCGTCCTCGCCGTCAACCTGGTGCAGGACAACCCCGTCAGCACCATCGACGACGCCCTGGCTATCTACCGCCGCCTGAAGAGCGACCAGCGGGCAATCTGGGCCATCCGCACGGGCGAGGACGATGCGGATGACGACGAGCGCAAGATAGAGCTGCTGGAGGGGCCCTCCGGCAAGGAAGTGCCCGTCATTGAGACCGTGCGCCTGTTCAACGACGAGGAAGACGCCGTGGTGGGCATCATCCATTGGCTCAACGACTGCGTGGTGGAGAGCATCATCGCCCCGCCGCCCGTGGACCTGCCGCGCCCGGTCCCCAACCCGCAAAGCGAACTCTGAAATTCCCCTTGAATGCCGCAGGAAAGCTCCAGCCCCGTGTTTGAGACGCCCGCCGCCAAAATCGGCAACCGGCGCCGGCGCGGGTATGAGCTCACGCGCCAGCGCAACATGGTGCCCATCTTCACCGGTGCCGCCGTTGCCGCGCTGCTTTTCCATGCGGTGCTCTACGTCTTTTTCCCGGATACCTTCCGCCTGGGCATGGCGCGCTACCTGGTTCCCCCCGTGCAGGAGGAAAGCGAGATGCGCGTGGTGGTGCGCGACGCCCCGGAAGAGGAAATCCAGGCGGATGTCTCTCACGAGATTGACGAGCCGCAGGAGATAGACGAGGTGGCCTACGAGCCGGACCAGGTGGATATCCTGGACGCCCAGATCAACGAGCTGGAGATAGCCCCCGGCGAGACGCAGTCCGCCATCGACATGCCCACCCCGCTGGAGGCCGAGGACGCCAGCGAGGAACCCGCCGCCCCCGCCGCCATGGATATGCAGGCCCTTGCCGTGGAGACCGTCAGCGTGGAATCCCTCCCGCTCGCGGAACCCGCTCCCGTCAATGCGAGCCTCACCGTGGTCAACGCCGTGTCGGATGCCGATGCCGCCGCCGATGCGCTGGAGGCCGACCTCCGCCAATCCGCCGCGGACGCCGCCCATCTTCCGGCGGACACCAAGGCCCTCAGCGAGCTGCTGGGGGAGAAGGAGCTTGGCTCCAAATCCGGCGTGGCGCGCCTGGGCGCGGACCTGCTGTTCGGGTTCGACGAGTGCAAGCTTCGCAACTCCGCGCGCGTCTCCATGCTGCAGCTCGCCGCGCTCATCCAGAAGAACCCGGAGACCTGCTTCCTGATTGAAGGCCACACCGACAGCATCGGCTCGCCGGAATACAACGCCCTGCTGGGCCTGCAGCGCGCCGCCGCCGTGCGTGCCTGGCTGGAGGGCAACGCCATCCCCACGGACCGCGTCTTCATCCGCTCCTGCGGCAACAACTCCCCGCTCGCGGAACGCTCCGGCGACCGCTCCAAGGAGGCCCTCAACCGCCGCGTGGAAATCCATATGCGCAAGCTCGGTGAAACCATTCCCGCCGGCTTCCTTCCCGCATCGTACAAGGTGGATACCGCCACCGCCGCCGCCACCCAGATAGCCGCCGGCGTGCAGATTCCCACCCCCGCCGCGCAGGCCGTGCCCCCGCCCGCCAAGAAGAAGGCTCCCACCGCCGCCCCTGCCGCGCCGGCGGATCTCATCCCCGCACCGCAGATTGCAGACACCCCCTCCAAAGCGGAGAAAGCCACCGCAAAGCCCGCGGCAAAGCCCACCCCGGCCAAACCTGCGCAAAAGTCGGCTTCCAAGACGCCCGTCAAGAAACCCGCGGCAAAGCCAGCAGTCAAGCAGACCGCTCCCACCAAGAACCCGGCCGCCAAACCCGCACAAAAACCGGCTTCCAAGACGCCCGTCAAGAAACCCGTTCAACCCTCCACCAAGAAACCCGCCAATGCAAAACGTCGTTAAAGAGGGGGATGTGCCCCCGGGACTCGCCGCACCCTTTGCCGGCACCTGCCGCTGGCTGCTCGCCATGGACTACGATGGCACGCTCCGTGCCGCCGATTTGGACGAGCCCGCCCCCATCGACCCCGGCTTCTTCGGCCTCATGCAGCGCCTGCGCAACAGGGGCGTGCGCTGGGGCGTGAACACCGGGCGGGATTTGCCCTACTTCCTGGAGGACTACATGGAGGTGGCTCCCTTCCTGCCGGACTTCATCTGCACCAGCGAGAAATATGTCTACATGGCGGATGAGGAGGGGCGGCTCCAACCGCTGGAGGAACACAACGAGCAGGCCGATGCCGCCACCCGCGAGCTGCGCGACAACGTGACGGCCCCCTACCACACCTTCATGGAGGCCCTCAAGCACCGCTTCACCAACCTCCATTGGCGATTCTCCGTGCACGACCCTCTCTCCATCGAGGCCGAGGATGCCGACACCATGGACTACCTCGCCGATTTGATTGCCCCCTTCCTGGGTGATTGGGAGCATGTCGTCATGCAACGCGCCGGGCGCTACATGCGCCTCTCCGATGTCCGCCACAACAAGGGCACCGCTCTCCGCTGTGTGGCTGAGCGCTGGAATGTTCCGGATGAGTGCGTGGCCATGGTGGGCGACGGCCACAACGACCTGGACATGTTCCGTGCGTTCCCCGGCGGCTTCTGCGCCGCCCCCGGAGAAGCCCACCCGGAGGTGCTGGAGTTCCTGGAGGCGCACGGCGGCTATATCACCCCGCGCAACGGCGTGATGCAGGCCCTCCAGCACTGGAGAAAGAACATCATTCACGCCTGACCTCGATTTTTTTCCGTTCATTTTGCCGTTTCCGCTTGACTTTTTCGCGGATTCGGATTAAATATCTGCCCGTTATCCGCATCCTCTCCTTGGATGCAGCCGGCAATTCTCCCGGTAGCGAGAATCACAACGAAATCATCAAGTAACCATGGGTTCGCTTAAGAAGAGACGTAAGGCCAAGATCAACAAGCACAAGCGCAGCAAGCGCATGCGCCAGAACCGTCACAAGAAGCGTTTGCGCTACAAGTCCTAAGGCGCCGCGTCTTGGGCCGCGTCCGCAAGCCGGCCGTTTGTTTTTTCACGGTGTCTCCCCTTTTCCGGGGAGGCACCGTTTTGCTTTCCGCACGTCTCCTCCAAGCCCGTTTTTCACTTCGTATTCGTTTCTTCATGCCGCAGTTGCAGGGTTGACACAAACACACTGCCCGTGGTACTATGCCGCGCGTACCCGCGCGACGGCGCGCGACCCACCCATTCACAACCATGGACACAGAAGAGACAAAGGAAATCGATTTTCGCTGCTATCTGCGGCACTACCCGGATGCACAGGGCTTTTTCGGTCGTTTCGGCGGGGCGTACCTTCCTCCGGAGCTGGAGCCCGCCTTCAAGGAAATCACGCAGGCCTACCACAGCATCTGCCATTCCGCCCAGTTCATCAATGAGCTGCGCCGCATCCGCCGCGAGTTCCAGGGGCGTCCCACCCCGGTGTACCATTGCGAGCGCCTTTCCCGCCTCAACGGCGGCGCCCAGATCTACCTCAAGCGCGAGGATCTCAACCACACGGGCGCGCACAAGCTCAACCACTGCATGGGTGAGGGCCTGCTGGCCAAGTACATGGGCAAGAAGAAGATGATTGCCGAAACCGGCGCCGGTCAGCACGGCGTGGCGCTTGCCACCGCCGCCGCCTATTTCGGCCTGGAGTGCGAGATTCACATGGGCGAGGTTGATATCGCCAAGCAGGCTCCCAACGTCACCCGCATGCGCATGCTCGGCGCCAAGGTTGTCTGCGTCACCAAGGGGCAGAGAACCCTTAAGGAGGCCGTCGATTCCGCGTTCGAGGCCTACCTCCGCGACTACAAGACCGCCATCTACTGCATCGGCTCCGTGCTGGGGCCGCACCCGTTTCCGCTGATGGTGCGAGATTTCCAGAAGGTGGTGGGCGACGAGGCTCGCGAGCAGTTTGTGGAGATGACAGGCATCCTGCCGGATGTGGTGTGCGCCGCCGTGGGCGGCGGCTCCAACGCCATGGGCATGTTCCCCGCCTTCCTGAACGACCCCGTGGAGCTGGTGGGCGTGGAGCCCCTGGGCCGCGGTCCCGCCGTGGGCGACCACGCCGCCACCATGGCCTACGGAACGGAGGGCATCATGCACGGCTTCAACAGTTTCATGCTTAAGGACAAGGACGGCGAGCCCGCTCCCGCGTACTCCGTGGCCAGCGGCCTGGACTACCCCGGCGTGGGCCCGGAACACGCCTTCCTCCGTGATGTGGGTCGCGTGGCCTACGCCACCGTGAGCGACGACGAGGCCGTGGACGCCTTCTTCAAGCTCACGCGCTGCGAGGGTATCATCCCCGCGCTGGAAAGCGCCCACGCCGTGGCATACGCCATGCGCCGCGCCAAGGAAATGGGCACCGGCGCCATCCTGGCCAACTGCTCCGGCCGCGGTGACAAGGACGTGGATTACGTGGCGGAACACTACGGCTTTGGCGATAACCGCTGACATGAGCGCCCATGCATTGTGTCAGCGTGGAAATGCGGGTTGAGCTTTAGCTCTCCCTGTGATAACATGCACGCATATGGCAAACACCTCCCTCACTCCGGAACTCAGCGCGCTGGCCATCAACCTGGCCTCCGCTTTCGCAAAGTCTCAGAAAATCGTCTCCGCCAAGGCCCGCATCGGCCTCTTCTACCAGAACCCGGAGGCCACCGACCTCTTCCGCAAGGTTAGCGAGTTCGGCGAGAGCCTCCGCGAGAAGAGCATGTCCGGCATGGAACCCTCCCCGGAGGAAATAGCCAAGTTCGACGAGATGCGCCAGAACGTGGTGGACAATCCCCTCTGCAAGGGCTTCTTGGAGGCTCGCCAGGAGATTGACGAGCTGCTCGCCACCGTCAACCAGTACCTCTGCATGTCCGTGGAGAACGGCTGTGCTCCCACCGATGAGGAGGTGGCGGCTTCCATGCAGCACATGATGCAGGCCTCCACCGAGGGCCACCACTGCTGCTGCGGCGGCGATTGTGGCGGTGACTGCGATGGCTGCGACAAGGAATGCGATTGCGACAAGGACGGCGATGGCGAACACCATTGCTGCCACTGCAAAGACCATTGAATTTTCAATTGACGATTTACAATTTGGAAAGTTAGGCGCGCCTTGCGCGCGGAAAATTGAAAGCCCGCACGGCATCCTTGCCGTGCGGGCTTTGAAGTTCGCGGCGAACGCCGCCTAAAATTCAGATTTGTACATTGTACATTGTCCTTTGTACATCCAGCCTCACTTGGTGCGCGCCTTGGCGCTGTTCTGCTGCTGGAGGGAGGCGTACATGTTGTTGCAGTGGCGGTAGCGCTGGCGCTGGGCCAGGGTCTCGATGCTCTTGCGGGAGGATCCCCACTCGATGACCTCGATTTCCACAATGCGCGTGCCCCACTGGCGCATCAGCGCGCGGGAAGGCTGGTAGATGTCAATGGTGCCCGTCCCCACCAGGGCGCTGCCGTAGTCGTCCACCACATAGGTGTAGGGCTCGCCCTTGATTTTGAACTTGGTGCCGAGGGGATAGACGGACCAGTCGGCTGCGGCACTGCGGATTTGCTCGTTGTACTGCAGCACGGTGCCGGCGGCGCTCTTCACGCCGTAGCGCACGTGGTCGCTCTCGGAATGGGTGTAGGCGGTGGTGCGCACCATGCGACGCACCTGCTTGGGATGATAGAAGGGCAAACCGTGCTTGTCTTTCCCCAGGTTGGGCAGGGAACGGTCCGGCAGGGTGGCACGGGTGGGAGGGGCGGGGGCGACGAATCCGGCGCTCACCGCGGCTGTCTGGGCGGCGGCACCCGTGCCCGGCAGGGCAAGGAGGGCGGCGGCGGCCATCAGCGCGTTCTTGATGCTTGATGTCATGATGTTTTTCTTTGGCTTTAGGGGCCGCATGGAAAACATGCGTACGGGGGGAATTATACCACTATGCCGACGGATGGCAAGCCTTTTTTAGAAGTTAACAAATTTTAACAATTTTCCCATCAAGGTTTGGCGGGGGTGGGTGCCACCCCGGCGTTGGCGTGCAGGGCCACAATGGTGGTGATGGTGGTGCGGGGGCGGAACCAGCCCAGGCGGTTGCTCAGGGTGAGCCCGGGGAAGGGCTGGCCACCGCTGTAGCGCAGGTCCGGCACGGGGGTGCAATCTGCCGTGAACAGGCCCTTTTGGTGTTGCGGCCACGTGCCTACCACGTCGTCGGAGTCCGTGAGGTACAGCCGCGTCACCGTTCCGCTCGTTTCGTCGAATTCCAGCCCCCAGAGGGACAGCATGTGCCCGCCGGAGAGCAGCTCGTGCCCGTTTTCGTCGTACTGCCGCAGCCCCAGAGCCACGCAGTAGCCCTTGGAGAGCAAATCACGCAGGGTGGTGGAAATGTTGCTGGAGCCGTCGAACGCCGGGGCCTTGTACATGAGCAGGTCGCCCTCCCGCAGCGGGGCAGGGGCGTAGTGGCCCCAATCCTTGGCGGCTTCCGTGAGCTTCATCTGCGCCGGCGGCTGCGTGCCGTCCATCCACCAGCGCAGGCAGTAGAACGTGGAACCTAGGCTGTCTTGAAACGCGGTGCGGAACGCCTGCCACACCGCTTCCAGCCCCTTGGGGGCAGTGGATGCCGCCGTTTCCTGCGGATGGCGGTCCTGCCACCAGGCCACCATGTTGGCTGCCGTGCTTGCCCAGCACAGGTCGCCATCCTTCTCCAGGCTCTTGTCCGCATCGTACCACCCGCTTTCCTCGCTCACCCCGGGGGTCCAGTACGGCGTGGCAATGGCAATCTGGCTTGCCAGAATCAGAGAAAATATGCAGCGCATGAACATGCTTCCATTCTAGGCGCTTCCCCCCGCCGGGTCAAGGAGAATGCCGGGCCCTGCGCGCACCGTTCCACCCTCTTTTTTCTCCTTCTCAGACCCAGTTTCCGATTTTTTTGAAAAAAAGTCTTGCCATCCGGAAGAAAACGGGTATAATGAGCCCGCTTCCCCGTCAGGGGGGCAGGACAGCATCGCGGATGTAGCTCAGTGGTAGAGCGCAACCTTGCCAAGGTTGATGTCGTGGGTTCGAGTCCCATCATCCGCTTACGTAAAAGGGGAGAAGCCCGTAGGGTTTCTCCCCTTTTTACGTACCTGATGAGACCCGAACCCGGAGAATCACGGCACCGCCGCTGATGTTGATTCGGAGCCGCCCCACGGCTCCTCACCCCTACGGGGCAAACGCGCTTCGCGGTTTGTCCAATCGCCCTTACAGCCGTCGGGCGCTTTGTGGGCGTGGCTTGCCGGTGGCAAGCCACGCCCCCTCGCCGCCAAGGCCAGCCTTGGCGGGCATCCGCGCAAAGCGCGGACGAGGGGGGCGGCCCCAGAGGGGGAAAGCGCCCGACGGCCCCGTTCAGGGCGCGCCGCTTGCGGCGCGGTAAGGGCGATTGGCCAGCCACGTAAGTGGCTGCCCGCAGGGCGAGCCGCCGTGAGGCGGCGGCGAGGCAAGCCCATCATCCGCTTAGTAAAAAGGGAGAGGCCCGCAGGGTTTCTCCCCTTTTACGTACATGATGAGGCTCGAACTCGGAGAATCACGGCACCGCCGTATGTTACTATCCACCAGGGCGAGATGAGGGTCCACGGATGCAAATTTGTTGTTGCCAAGCGCTGCCGTACGGGGTATAACCATGCCAACTACCACCCATACCCATGAACAAGAAGCAAATTCAGCAACGCTTTTTCCGCGCGGTCGAGGAGAACGATGTGGCTGCCGCACGCAAGATGATTGCCGCCGGGGCGGATGTCAATTTGCCGGATGACGGCAAGCCCGCGCTGTTCCTCGCCGCGTCATGGGAGTACATGCGCATGCTCAAGCTTCTGCTGAAATCCGGAGCGGATGTGCATGCGCGCGACAAATATGGAGAGGATATCCTCTCCTACATCATGGCGGGTTCATCCATCACCGTCCTGAGCACGTTGATAGCCGCCGGGGCGGATGTGAACGCGCGGTGCAACGAGGAAGGCGAAATCTCCTACCCGGTGAGCCGTGCATTTCTGGGGGGAAAGGAGCATCTCCAGCTCATGCTTGAATCGGGAGCCAACCCGAATGTGGTTGAATCCGACAAGGGCATGACACCCCTTGAATGGGTGCGCCTGGATGCCTGGGTGACTCCTGACGAAAGTCTCCTCGAATGCGCGGAGCTCTTGAAGCAATACGGCGCGTTGGAGGATCTGGAGCTGGACATCGACAACTGGGGCATTGCGCCGCTGGAGTACGAGTACCTGGATGCCGTGCGGCGCAACAATCTCCGCGGTGTGCGCCGCGCGCTCGCAAAAGGAGCGGACGTGAACGCGCTGGACGGGCAGGGTACCAGCGCGATGGTACAGGCTGCCGTTCACCAGAACTTTCCCATGTGCAAGCTCATGGTGGAGCACGGCCTGAAACACTGCCACATTGTCAAGGGAGTAGGCGAATGCATCTGCGGGAACCGGGAACCGCTCAAGCTCTTCCGCTATCTGTTTTCCCTACTCGGCAAAGGAGAGCGGAAGCGTTTGTCGCCGTCACTGGTGGAGTACGCCGCGCGCTACGGCTTCTACAACATCATCAATCTCTTGCTGGATGCCGGCGTGAAGCCGCGCAACGCCCTTTCCAATGCAGCCCTCTACGGGAATGAGAAGGTGCTCAGGCTCTTGCTGCGCCGCGGTGCCAATCCCAACGGCAGGATGTGCGAGCGCCCGCTCTACAATGCCGTCTGCTCGACCGAGCCCTCCATAGGCTGCGCCAAAATCCTCCTGAAGGCCGGAGCCAAGCCCTCCCTGCTGCGGGACTACGAGCGGGAGCGTTTGGAACAGGTGATGAATGCCGCCAAGCCGTAATCCGCGCTCACTTCATCTTTCGGGCGAGGAGGCCGGCGGCGACGACGGCGAGGCCGCCAATGAGGAAGACGGCCTGGGGACCGCCGGTGGCCTGCCAGATGATGCCGCCGACGATGCCGTAGGTGATGGATGCCACGTGGTTGATGGCGATCCCGGTGTAGATGCAGGGTGTGATTTCATGCCTGCGGTCGCCGCAGATACGGGTGATGTACGTGGTGCGGGCCATGCCCATGGCAAAGAGCACCTTATCCAGCACAAAGCAGCCGCCCACCACGCCCACGGCCCATTCCAGCGGCAGCAGACCCGGCGCAAACGCGTACGCCAGGCACAGGCCGGCCAGCATCACGCTGTCGAAGATGGTGACGTTCCTCTCCCCGAACCGTTTGATGCTCCACCCGATGAACGGCTGGGTGAAAAGGCCGATGACGCCTGCAATGAGCATGATCATGCCGATGCGGCCGGGACTCTGCCCAAGTGTGCTGACCATGAGCCAGTACCCGAAGGTGAGGAAGAGCTGCTTGCGGATGCCGTGCAGGGTCTCCAGCCCGTAGTACACGGCGTACTCGCGGCGCAGGATGAAGTTCTCCCGCATGGAGCGGCGTGGAGGGAAGGAGGCATCGTTGCGGGTATAACAGAACAGGCTCGCGCCCGCTATCAGCGCGCACGCCATCACCGCGTAGTCCACACCGTAGTCCGCGTTGAACTTCCACTTGGCCCACACGTACAGCGCGCCCGCAAGCGCCGCCGCCGTGCACAGCGCGCGCATCTGCCCCAGCCGCAGGCTGCGGTTCTCCGGCCGCGCCGTGTGCATCACGATGGAATCGATGGTGCCCATCAGAATGTGCTGGCCCAGGCTCGCCGTCACCACCCACAGGCTCAGGGTGATGATGCCGCAGTCCGCCGGAAGCGTCAGGATGCCTACCGCACCCGCTGCCGTCAGCATGCACGCCAGCGCGGAGAGCTTCACCTCGTTCAGGAAGAAAAGCGCGCTGATGACCACGAAGCTCAGCACGCCCGGCAGCTCGCGCGGCAGCTCCATCATCCCGCGCTGCCCCGCGTCCATCCCGTGCACATCGCTCATGTAGTTGCTGAACAGCAAATCCCACACGCCGTTGCCGAACTCCGCCAGGAATATCCCCAGCAGGATCATCACCATCACCTTGCGGATGCCTGTCTTCGCGCTCGCTTCCATGGTCGCGCGCCTATTCTACCACCGTTTTGAAATCGTGCAACGACAATCAGGGGAGGGAAAACAGTGTGCAAATCATGCCTCGCCTCTCATGGCGCGGACAAAGGCCATGATGCGCTCCGAGACTTGGCGTAGCCGGATTTCCCGTGACTCCTCATCGTGTTCCTCCTCGAAATCGGCAACGGCGGTGCAGCCTGCGCTTGAAGGTTTTGCAAAGAGTTTCTCCAAAATACCGAGCATGGATTTGACGATGCCTTGCCGCGCGTGGGGGATGGCCTCCACGGCCAACTGGCTGAATCCACCGGGGTGGTGCTCCAGAATGAAGTGGATGTCGTATGCGTCTTTGGCCTTTTCTCGGTCATCGAAGGCGGCGGCTTTCATGCAGAGGAAGGGCAACTCGTCCACTACGGCAACCTGCACCGTGTTTTGGGATCCGTCTGGGCGCGGGGCCTGCAGCTCGATTTGCCGCGCGTCCTGTTCAAAGGCGAATTGCCCTCCGGGCGCCATTCTTGCTTTCAAGTCCTGGATGTGCTGGGTGCGCCTTCCCGTGCGCTTACCCCGGTACTTGCCCGCAAGAAAATCCACGTCCACCACGAACGTGATCCCGTCTATCGTCACTTTTCGGCTGAATGTGTAGGTCTGCTTCGCGTTTCTCTCATAGCCGTGCTGCTCTAAGAGCCGCACGATGTCATTGCCTTCCTCTAGCCGGGTGTGGTTGAGCAGGATGTCTATGTCGATACTCCCCACATGCCGCCCCTCTGGGTACAGCATGGCGGGAACCCAGCCGCCTACCAGACGGTATTTTTCGCGGTATGCGCCTAATATGTCCGACAGCTCGACGAGAACCCTCTTGGCCGCTTCCACTTGGGCGGCCGGGTAGTCGTGTGCGTTTTGGGGATGGTTATCCGGCATTTGGGGCAAATTGCGTTTTGAGGATGGCTTCCGCTTGCTCCTCGCCCCTGGCGGGCGTGGCGAAGCAGTCAAGGTATACCTGTACCGGTGATGCCACGGCGTCGCCGCGTATCATGCGTGGAGACATGAAAAATTCATCATGAGTGCAGGGCGTGACAAGGATGTTTGCACCGGATGCGCAGGGCTTGCAGCCGAGCTGTTCTGCCAGCGCTTCTGTCTCCCTGTCGGGGCAGAGAAGCTGGAGCCGGTTGTAGCGCGCTGCGGGAGCGTACCGGTTGCCTCCGGCAATTCCCGTGAGCAGTGCGCGCGTTTTGCCCTCCTTTGCCAGTTTCCGGAGCTTGGCCTCGATGTCGGACAAGTTGTCCAGCGAAAAGAGGGAAACCACGGGTTGCCTGCGCAGCGCGTACACGCGCCCCCATTGCTGCATCAGGCGCACAGCATCCGTTATGCGAAGCCCGCCCGCGCGGTGTTCCGCCAGCAGGTTGCGGCTCAGGAAGCCCGCCACCTTGTACACCTGCGCCAGACTGCACCCGGCTGCCTCCGCAAGGCTGGCCATGCGGTGCACTCCATTCGGATTTTCCATCAGCACCCGCAGAATGCGGGAGGATGCGCGAGACGACGGCTCAAAGGCGGATTGTTCCGCGCGGCGCTTGCGCAGTCCAGATGCCCGGTTCCCCTTATCCGAAATATATACGCGGTTCAGCGATATGAAACAGTTCCCCGCAGCATCCAGGTAGTTGAGGCTTTCCTCCTCACAGATGGCGTGCCCCCTGGCCGACATTTGCGGGGTGAGTACCAATCTCCGCTTTTGCATGGAAAGAGCCAGCAGCGCTGAGGGAAAGGGGTTCTCCAGATATTCCCCCTCCAGCAGGTCGCTCGAGTTGTCGTTGAACAAAACGCGGCAGATGAAACGTTTCCTTTCCGTATTCCAGCATTCGCAATCGCTAACCATCTCCAGCCTTTTGAGTCGATTGCACAGGCTCGCTTGTAGTTCTTGCTGCATTTCTCGATTTAATGAGACTTATTCCTTCCGGTAGAAGTAATCTTAAACGTAGAAAATCAACTTGTCAAGCCAATGTATGAAAAATTCTACATTTAAACGATCATTTATGCAAATGCTGGAATGGCCTTTAAGTGTAGAAATCGAACAACGCACGCCCTATTCCAGCCCCATTTTGCCGGGGTTGAGGGTGTGGCGGGGGTCCAGGGCGTTTTTGAGGGTTCGGTGGAGGTCCAGGGCGACGGGGCCGACGGCTTGGGGGAACCATTTGGCCTTGGCGAGACCGATGCCGTGCTCGCCCGTGATGCTGCCGCCGTGTGCGACCACCCATTGGAAGAGGCGGTCTACCAGGGCGTCGGCGGGCTCGCGGATGTCGCGTCCCTGAGCGTCCTTGAGCACCATGATGTTGGTGTGGATGTTGCCATCGCCGGAGTGGCCGAAGCAAGCCACGGGGATTCTGGTCTCGCGCTGCATGGACTCGCAGAATTCCACCAGCTCCACCAGGCGGGAGCGGGGGATGACGATATCCTCGTTGAGCTTGGTGAGGCCGGTGGCCTTGAGGCTGTAGGAGAATTCGCGGCGCAACTGCCAGATGGCCTCCACGTCCTCCGCGGTGGAGGCGGTGATGATTTCCGTGGCTCCCGTGGCGCGCAGGATGTCGGCGATGGCGCGCTGCTCCGCCGCCACGGCGTCGGTCTGTCCGTCAATCTCGATGATGATGTGCCCCTTGGCATCGGCTGGCAGGGCGGTGGGCCCCAAATAGTCGCGGGCGGCGGCGAGGGTGAAGGCATCGGTGATTTCCAGGGCGCAGGGCAGGTGGCCGCCCTGCAGCACGTCTTGCACGGCCTTGGCGCAGAGGGCGAACTGCGGGAAGCTGGCGCGCAGCGCGGCGCGCGCGGGGGGCGCGGGGATGATGCGCAGCACGGCCTCCGTCACCACGCCCAGCATGCCCTCGCTGCCCACGAAAAGCCCCACCAGATCGAAGCCCTGCTTGTTCTTGTGCGTGCGGCCGCCGCAGCGCAGGATGCGCCCGTCCGCCAGCACCACGGTGAGCCCCAGCACATAGGGGCGGGTGACGCCGTACTTCAGGCAGCGCGGGCCGCCCGCATTGGTGGCGATGTTGCCGCCGATGCTGGATTCCTTGCGGGATGCGGGGTCCGGCGGGTAGAACCAGCCCTGCGCCTCGCAGGCATCCTGCAAATCCGCGGTGAGCACGCCGGCCTGGGCCACGGCCACGCCGTCCGCGGGGTTGATTTCCAAAATGCGGTTCATGCGCTCCAGGGAGAGGACGATGCCGCCGCGCACGGGCACGCAGCCGCCTACATAGCCCACGCCCGCGCCGCGCGGGGTCACGGGAATGCCGTGCGCATCCGCGAACTTCAAAACCTCGGCCACCTCCTCGGTGGAGCTCGGGAGAGCCACGGCCTCCGGCAGCGCGCTCGCGTGCCACTTGTCGTGCGCGTACTCCGCCAGTGTCCCGGCATCCGTGGCAATCACGTCGCCGAGCATGCGTTGTAGCTCCAAAATGGCATCACCGTGCGGCATGGTTTCTAGTCCTTTCCGGTGCCCCAGCGGCGGTGCAGCCAGCGCTCCGCGGGGGAGAACAAAATCTTGTCCGCCAGCAGGCCGATGGCGATGATGATGAACATGATGCCGATGACCTGGTACATGCGCTGCAGCTCGCGGCCGTAGTGCAGGTACTGGCCGATGCCGAAGCCCGACACCACCGACACGTAGATTTCCGCAGCCATGAGCGAGCGCCAGGCGAAGGCCCAGCCTTGCTTCATGCCGCTGACCACGAAGGGCGCGGAGGCCGGCAGGGTGACATGCACCAGCGTGTAGAGCTTGCCCGCGCCCATGGTGCGGGCGGCGCGTGCATAGATGGGCGGCACGTTCTTCATGCCGTTCTCCGTGGAGAGCAGCACGCTCCACAGCGTGCCCATAATCACCACGAACAGCAGAGCCGCCTCCGTCTGCCCGAACCAGATGCACGCCAGCGGCACCCAGCACACGCTCGGCAGCGCCTGCAGGCCCAGCGCCAGCATGCCCAGCGTGTCGTTCACGCAACGGAAGCGGGCTGCCAGCATACCCAGCGGCACGCCCAGCACCAGGCCGATGACGTACCCGATGAGCAGGCGGCGCAAGGTAACCACCATGGCCAGCGGAATCTTGCCGTTGAAGGTGTTGTCCCACAGGTAGGCGGCCACCGTGCTGGGCGGCGGCAACACGAACGGCGACCACAGGCTTTCCTCCAGCCCGATGCACGCCAAATCGCCCGTGAGCCCCGCCCACACCAGGATGAGCAGGATGAAGAAGAGAAGAATGATGATGCTGCGTTTCATAGCGGTGTGTTCCTATCAGTCGGCTTCCTCGGCGGCGTAGCCCTTGAGCGCGGAGGTGATTTCGCGCGAGATGTCCGCCAGGTCGTGGTTGTTGATGTTGCGCGGGCGCGGCAGGTCCACGGCGAATTCCTCGCGGATGCGGCCGGGGTGGGGTGAGAAGAGGATGACGCGCGTGCCCAGGCACACGGCCTCGCGCACGTTGTGGGTGACGAAGATGATGGTCTTGCGGCGCTTCTGCCAAATGTCCTGGATATCGCCGTAGAGCTGCTCGCGGGTCATGGCGTCCAGGGCGGAGAAGGGCTCGTCCATCAAAAGGATCTTGGGGTTGGGGGCGAGGGAGCGAGCGAGCGCCACGCGCTGCCGCATGCCGCCGGAAAGCTCATGGATGTTGGCGTGGGCGAAGTTGTCCATCTTCACCAGGTACAGGTAGTACTTGGCCACCTCCAGGCGTTCCTTGTCGTTCAGGTTGGGTTTTTGCTTGAGCCCGAACATGACATTGCCGATGACATCCAGCCACGGGAAGAGCGCGTGTTCCTGGAACATCATCATGCGGTCGCGCCCGGGGCCGGCAATCGGCGTGCCGTCGATGAGCGCGGCCCCCTTGTCCGGTTCCTCCAGTCCGGCGATGATGTTCAGCAGGGTGGATTTGCCGCAGCCGCTGGGCCCCACGAAGCAAACGAACTCGCCTTCGTTGATTTCCAGCGACACATTCTCCAGCGCGGCGATGGTGCCGCCACTGCTGTTGGTGAAATACTTGCTGACGTGCTCCACGCAGAGTTTGGCGGTGGGGTACGCATGGATTTCCTGGTTGATGTTCTCCTGTCTCATGGGCGGGGGTCCTCCTTTTTCTCCTGGGGTTGGTAAATAATGCCCTCGATATCCGGCACGCGGTCAAGCAGATCGCACGCTTGGGCGTCCTTCACAAACTGGCGAAGCCCCGGCAGGTCGATGTCGTCCGTCAGCTTCAAGCGCGTCCAGGCGGAAGCCACCAGCTCCGGCTCCATGGGAGCCTGGGTAAGCTCGGTGAGCTCCTCCACCACGCGCTGCTGGGCCTCCTGCGGGTGCTCCTGTATCCACTGCGTGAGGTCGCGCTGGGCTTGAATGATGGCAGCGGCCTCCTGCGGATGCGCTTTCAGCCAGCCGGTGCGCGCCGCCAGCACGGTGGTCACCACGTCCGGCTCCTGCACCATCAGCGTGGCTCCCGCATCCCGTTCCAGGCGGGAAACCCAGGGTTCCACGGTCCAGCAGGCATCGATGTCTCCCTGTTTCATGAGCTGCAGCTGCATGGCGTTGGGTGTGGGGGAAACGCGGCAGTCTCCCGCGCCCTCCAGCGTGGTCTTGAGGCCGTTTTTGGTGAGCCAGGCGCGGCAGGAGACGTCCTGAGTGTTGCCGAGCTGCGGGGTGGCGATGTTGCGCCCCTTGAAATCTTCTGGTTTGGAAATGCCCTTGCCGGGTGCGGTCAGCAGGGCGGCCCCGCCGTTCACGGCGCCGCAGAGCAGGCGCAGCGCGCGCCCGTTGGAAACCGCGTACGCATTGATGGCGGGGCTTGGGCCCACATAGGTCAAATCCGCCGTCTTGCCGAACAGGGCCTCCATAGCCGTCGGCCCCGCGTTGTACGTGTACCATTCAAAGGAATACCCCGGCAGGTAGCGCTCAAACCAGCCCTCCCCGTGGCGGCTCATGTTCCGCGCCACCAGCGCCTGCACGTGCGTCACGTTCGGGAAGCAGCCCATCCGCACCACCGTGCTTTCCGTGTCCTCACGGCTGCACGCCCCCCCCAGCAGCGCAACCGCCGCCAGTATCATCACCAGTGCTGTTCTTTTCCATCTCACGGGAAGCACAGTCTACCAGAATCCGCGCCAAAAATCAAGATGCTATCGCTTCATGCACGCGGTGTGCGCCGGTATATTGCGCCGGTATATGCAGAATTACCTTGACTCGGAAGGCCCTCATGTGTAGAACAGTTGCTGTGCCATGAGTGCGCCCTCACACAACGAGTATCTCTACGAGTGGGTCTGCCCCATGCGGGAAGACGAGCCTGCACGCATGCTGCTGGTGGGCGACTTCTCTATGTACGAGGCGCGTTTGGCGCTGGAGGGGAAGCTGCCCTTCGCCTTGGATGCCGTGGGCGGCAACACGCCGCTTGCCTGCCGTTTGGAGCATTTGGAAAGTCTGTTGTCTCAGCGGCGCTACTCAGCTGTGGTGGTGGGGGAAACCTGTCGCTCTGGGGGCGATGCGGACACGGCGTGCCTACCCGGACTCATGTCGGCGCACCCTCAGATGCGTTTTATGGCGGCGACGGCGGCTGCTCCCTTCCTTGTCAAGAAACGCTACCGCACCCCTGCGGATGCATTGGATGAGCGTAATACGGCTGCCCGCCGTATGGCGGCAGAGCTCGGCCTGCCATGCATGGATATGGCTATGGCTGCATCTAGGCTTGGGGCGGGCAGTTTTGCTACCTACCTGTTGCACAGTGCGGCCTCGCTTGTGCTGCCGGGGCGCTCCTTTCGAAATCCGGCAGCACTACGCAGAAAGCTCCATGATGAAGTATCCCGCTTCCTACAGGATGAGGTGCAGCACGACCCCGCTTCTGCCGTTCAGGCTCAAAGTCGTCTTGATTCATCCATCCGTTGGAAGAACCGCTTCCGCGTTTGTGATTCGGAGTGCCTTTGCATAGGAGATTCCAACATGTACCGTTTTCGCCTGGCCAACCCTTTCTTGCGCCGCCATGCAGATGTGTACGCCTCCAGTTTCAGCCCCCTGTGGGAGGATACGCAGCAAGACCTGCAGCGCATGCTGCGTCCAGAGCACCGCACGGTTGTGTTTTCCCTGGGAGCCCACCATCTTGAGGTGGTTAAGCAGCCGGGCCTGCCAGACCGCTGTCGGCGGTTGATAGCCACTCTACAGGGAGAGGGGCGCAAGGTGGTGGCGGTAGGGGTGTCACCCCTGGCCATGAAGGACAACGTTGCCGCCCTCGATGAAGTGCCAAACGCCATGATTCGGCAGCAGAACGCCACGCTCCGCATGGTGGCGGAAGAAGCCGGACTGGATTTCGTGGATACATATGCCATGCTGGAGAATGCGCCTCATGTGGACCTGGCGCATTTCAGACGCGCAGCCTACTTCGCCCCGGGCAGGGCTATTGCTGCGTGTTGCAAGCGCTAGCCTGTGAACCCGCTGGCCAAGCACACGGCCAGACGCTGTAGAAACAATGCAAGTTGGCTGGAACCACGCCTGGGACGATGCTGGCGCGGGACGTTTTGGGATTGCCGATGTGAAATCCCCCACCCCTTGACATGTTTTTTGCCCCTCCTATACAATTCGATTGTTCCGAGTATGCCCCATGCCTTGCCCAAGCCGTTTTTCCGCCTAGTCCGCAGCATACGCAGCTATATGTTTTGCCGTGGGATGCGGTGGCGGGTGCGCGCGCGTAATTTTACCATCATTACTAACAACTGCATTGGAAGCTTGCTATACAAACAGTTGGGAATGCGCTTCCTCTCGCCCACCATCAACATTGCCATAGAAGATGACGAGGACTATTTTGCCTTTTGCAAGGATTTGCGCTACTACACCGCATGCCCGCTTTGTGATGTTTCCGCGGAAATGAGGATGCCCAACCCTGTGGGAAGGCTTGTGCCGCAGGATGAGGCCCACCGCCCGGTAGACCTTTCCTTTGTGCATTACCCCACCTTTGCGGAGGCGGCAGACCGCTGGGCGACCAGGGTGGAACGCATCAATTACGAGAAACTCGTCTTTATCTATACCAGCCTGCCCGCGGCCGACATCCCCCGGAATCTGCTGGCGGATTTCGAGACCCTGCCCGGGCTCAAGCTCTCCATCCTGCAGGAACTTGGGGAGGGTGCATGCCACTATTGCATCCTCCCCAGCAGGACAGGGAGACGCATTCGCAGCATCTTCTCGATAAGGAGGGAATGACCGGGTACCGCCTGATCAACCTGTATGACTTTGCAGCCTTTTTGAGTGGCGAAGCCCCGGATGCCGTGGATTTGAGAGGTGTTTCCCCATACGGTGCGTCCGGCAGTGTGTTTCGGCGGTGGAAAAAAAACTAGCAAAGCCCGGCCCTTGTGGTATGATGGAGCTCGGAGGGGGGACACCCATACTGTCAAAACCAAGGATTCTGCCATGATTATCGTCACCGGAGGAGCCGGCTTCATCGGCTCATGCATTGTGGCCGCCCTGGAGAGGGCCGGCAAGAGGGATATCGCCATCATCGACTACCTGGGCACGGATGAAAAGTGGAAGAACATCGCCAAGCGGGAGCTCGCCGCCTGCGTGCATCCCGACGACGCGGACGCCTTCCTGGAGCGCCACCGCGAGCGCATCTCCGCCATTATCCACATGGGGGCCATCTCCTCCACCACGGAGACGGACGCCGACCTCATTGCCCGCACCAATTTCACGCTTTCCCAGAAGCTGTGGGATTTCTGCGCAGCGGCGGGCATCCCGTTCATCTATGCGTCCTCTGCGGCAACCTACGGCGACGGCTCGCTGGGGTTCGACGACACGGACACGCAGGAGCACCTGAACGCCTTGCGCCCGCTCAACTGCTACGGCTGGAGCAAGGCCGTGTTCGACCGAAAGGTGGCGCGCGAGCGCGACGAGTTCCGCCCCGTGCCGCCGCAGTACGCCGGGCTCAAGTTCTTCAACGTCTACGGCCCCAACGAGTACCACAAGGGCACCATGAAGAGCGTGATCGCCCACATCTTCCCCATCGCCAAGCAAAACGAGGAGGTCAAGCTCTTCAAGAGCTACCACCCGGACTACAAGGACGGCTGGCAGCTGCGCGACTTTGTGTGGGTGGGGGACATAGCGGACGTGGTGCTGTGGCTGCTGGATCACCAGCGGGTGAGCGGTCTGTTCAACGTGGGGTCCGGGGAGGCTCGCTCGTTCTACGATTTGGCGGCATCCACCTTTGCCGCGCTGGGGCTGGAGCCCAAAATCGGCTACAAGGAAATGCCGGAAACCCTGCGCCCCAAGTACCAGTACTACACCAAGGCCAACCTGGAAAAATTGCGCGCCGCCGGATACGACAAGCCCATGACCCGCCTGGAGGACGGCGTGCGCCAGTACGTGCAGAACTACCTCAATACAGAAGACCCCTACATGTGAGGAAATCACCGCAGGCGGCGGTCGTTGCTGCGAATGAGGCGCTTTCCCCTTTTGGAAGCCTTTTCTCCACCGGGTGATGAGAATTACATGCGGTTGCGTTCTGCGGTGGTGCCGCAAGCGTCTCCGCGGCGCGTGCCCGGGCACCAGGCCGGCCCGCAGCATGCTTTGCCCATAGCGCGCGCAGGCTCTCCTGCTGCGCTGCAGGAATGCCGTCGCTCAGGATGCAGATGTCGTACACGGTTGGAGCCGCTCGCCTGCTCCGCCACGGAAAGCGGCAGCATGCCGCGCTCGTTGCTGGCAAAGACCACGGTGACGGTGTACGCCTCTGCACACATAGACTGCCGCCACTATACCCGATGAGGCGCGTGAGAGGCAATATTATTCACACCCGTGAAGGGATCGCGGCATGGGTTCAGCGATGCAGCTGCTTGAGGTCGCGCAGGGCGTTTTTGAGCGCGTGCCGGCGCTGGCGGTCGGCCCCGGTGAGGCATGCCAGCAGGTAGCGCAGACGCAGCGCAAACGGGCTTGCCCCGCGCGCCAGGCGGTGCAGCCGAGCCGCATCCCCGAACTCCCATGCGTCCTTCTCAAACGGCTTGTTGCCGCGCCGGATGATGGACTCCAGGTAGTCTGCAATGTCCCGCTTGGGTGAAAAGTCCATGCCGTGGCGCAGCGGGTTGGCCGCCAGCACGTTGCGCTCCGGGTCGAACGCGGAGAAGAAATCCACATAGGCTATTCTGATAATCGGCTTTTCCATGTTCTGTTCACGCTTCATCCTAGCATAGTGTCCACGCTGCGAGCAAGCGCAAATTGGCCTGTTGAGTCAAAAAGTCAGGACGCCGAAAGTGTGAATTGGAGGCGGGACCTGCATGAATGTCGTTGACACCCGGGCGCGGCGGTGGTAAATTGTGTGACAAGTATATGAGCCACCGCTCCACATATCTACTGGATATCCACAGCGCAAGGCCGCAGAAGGAAATTTCCCTGCCGCCGCGGGCACGCCACTTGGGCGTGCATATCACAGGATACGGCAACACGGTGCGCGTAGCTGAGGGAAATTGTTGTGTCCAAATCCTTGTTTTCGGCTGTAACAACACTGTCATTGTAGAAGAGAATGTTTCCACTGGCTGCGATTGCCGCATTCAGCTGGGAGACGAGTCCTGTCCTGTGTTCAACAGTACTGTCCATATCGGGAAAAATGTCCGTATGGTCCAAGCAAACCTGTTCCTTTTGGAAAGCGGCAGCGGTATCCATATCGGCGATGATTGCCTGATTTCAAACGGTGTTGAAATCTGGTGCACGGACAGCCATGCGATGTTCTCTCCGGATGGAGATTTGCGTTACGGGAGGGCAATCCATCTGGGCAAATCCGTATGGGTGGGCATGCGCTGCCTCATTGGCAAAAACTGCGAGATTGCCGATGGCTGCGTGGTTGGGTGGGGTTCTGTGGTGAGCGGCAAGTTCCCTGTACCCAACTGCTTGATTGCCGGGGCTCCCGCAACCGTGCGCAAGGAGGGTATCCGCTGGCGATATGACCGCCCAGATGCTCTTCGCCGTGAAAAGGAGGAACTACTGGCGGTGTATGGAGATTGGGATGCCCCGCCGCCCCCGTCATTGTGGATGAAAGCCGGGCTGTATCTCAAATGGGCATGCTATGCGGCGGCGGCGGCCTGCTCGCTCCATGTCGGACAGAGGGAACGCCGGTTCGCCAGGGCGGCAGCCTGCCGCAAACGCTTGGGAACTTGAAATACTATTGAGATTTATGTTGATCAGCATTGTCACTCCTTGTTACAACGGTGCGGAATTCCTGGAACAATGCATCCTTTCCATCAAGAGGCAGAATGTGCAGAACTTTGAGCACATTATCGTGGACGGCGGTTCCACGGACGGCACGCTCGACATCATCCGCCGCCATGAGGGAACCTACCCCATGCGCTGGATTTCCGAGCGCGACAACGGAATGTACGATGCCATTGCCAAGGGCTTCCGCTTGGCCAAGGGAGACGTATTCTCCTACCTGAACTCCGACGACATGTACATGCCGTGGACCACGCAGCTGGTGGAGCGGGTGTTCCGCACATCCCACATCCGCTGGTGTACCGGTTTCCCCTCCTACTTTGATGAAGCCGGTTGCCAGTACTTCATGCGCAAGGCTGCCCCTCTCTTTCCCAAATACTGCCTGCACAGGGGGTGGTGCGACGGCCGCCGCTGCAGCGGTATCCAACAGGAATCCACCTTCTGGTCCCGTGAACTTTACGAGAAGGCGGGTGGAATCAATCCGGATATGCGCTACGCAGGCGATTTCGATATGTGGATGCGTTTTGCCCGGTTCGAACACCTTTACACCATCAACGCCGTCTTGGGCGGGTTCCGAATCCACCAGGGGCAGAAATCCAGCGATGCCGCCGCCTACAACCGAGAGCTCCCACCCCTGGGTGGCTGGGAACGTTTTCTCAAGACTGTGGGCTTTTACAAGCATGTGTCACGTCTGCTATGCTCCCGCATGAAGCGCGTGGATGTACGCCATCTGCCGCATTGACCGCGCATTGAACCGTCGCCGGAGCTGAACTCGCGCGGAGCTGGTGCCAGCTTGCACAACTTGACTCATGAACCACATGTGTCCCAAAGATTGAAAAAAGTCGGGGCTGATTGAAAGAATCAGCCCCGACGGGAGGAAAAAGGTGGAAGGTTGCTTTTTTCACCGGCATTTTGTATGCTGGTGTTGC
>CALCWC010000025.1 GCA_937905985.1 uncultured Verrucomicrobiales bacterium
GAACTATGCCAGAAAAGGGTAGGATACGGAAAAGTTTTCATGCCGCAGCAATAAAACAAATGGAAAATTTTAACACGAGAAGGGCCTCATGTTAAAATTTTCGACCTTCTTTTACATGTTCATTCAGATGTTGCGCGTGAAACACCATTTTATTATGAAAACATACTTTGGGGGAGCAAGGCGGGGGGATCATTTGCTATGGATGACGGCGTTGGGGGAGAGGCCGTGGGTTTGGGGCTCGTACATGAGCTGGGCCTGGGCGGGGGGCGCGGTGGAGATACCCGCGCGCTTCACGCGGGCGTAGTAGCGCATGTTGAGCAGATCCCGCCCGCCCCATTTGGTGCAGAAGCCGCGCACGCGGTCCGCCAGGTACTCCTTGTGGTCGAACCACGGGCTCCAGGAGCAGGGCTCCAGTCCGGCGCACTGGCTCTTGATGGCGGGGTTGATGGCCTCCATGCAGGAGGGCAGGTAGTCCTCCAGCACAAAGTACTCCAGCTCCTCGGCGACCTTGGCGCAGGTGAGCGTCACGCGCACCACGTCGCCCACATTGAAGTCCCTTGCGGGGCGCCACACGCCGTCTGCGTCCCTCTTCTCATACAGGCGGGTGATTTGCAGCCCCTTCTCCGTGACACCGGGGTATTCTGTGCGGTTGGGCTGTGCCTTGGCGCGCACCACGGCGTAGGCGGTGCCGCGCGTGCGGGAGTAGGCGGCGGGGCAGTTGCCGAGCGTGTCGCCCCTCTTGGCGAGCGGGATGGTGGTGATACCGTTGCCGAGGGTCAGCTTGGAACCGTCCGCCGCAGTCACGGTTGCGCCCTGTTTGGCCTTCGGCTCGCGGCGCAGGTACTCGTGGAGGGCGATAAAGGTCCACGCGCTCTGCCAGGTGGTGGCGTGGCGGTAGTCGTGCCCGCGTGCGCGCAGCCAGGCAATGAATGCCTTATGGCGCTTGGCGGGTTCCTTCTCCATGTCGTAGATGAAGCGCAGGTCCGCCAGCACGGAGCGGGAGTACCACGGTCCCATGAACCGGTGTGCCTTTTCCTGCATTTGGGTTTCCTCCCTCACCAGGCGCGCGAGTGTTTGCCGCGCCGTTTGGCGGTCGCCCAGCACGCGCGCCACCTGGAAGCGCGTATCGGCGCCTTCGACATCATCATAGCGACCCTGCACTTGCTCCTGCAGGTAGTCGCGCAGGGCATCCATCTTGTCCTCAGGAACCTTGTACCCGCAGGCGGCTGCCATATCCAGTACGTAGGCCGCGTGCGCGGAGGCCCAGAAATGAGACCCTTTCGAGTCGTCCCAGTAGCCGAGCCCGCCGTCGTCCTTCTGGCGCTTGAGGAGCTTTTCGATGTTCTCCTCCACCAGCTTGCGCGCCTGGTCCGGCGGGGTTTCCGCCATGCGCGGGCAGACGGGTGCCAGACGCTCGTACAGCAGCCAGGGGAGCAGCCCGGTGGCGGTCTGCTCCGTGCAGCCGTACGGGTAGTCCAGCACAAAGTCCATGCAGCCGGCCAGGAGCAGCAGCGGGTTGGCGGAAAGGTCCACCTCCAGCTCGCCGCGCGTGGACTCCGCCAGCTCCGGTGCCAGCAGGGATGCAGGCTTCAGCACATCCCCACGCTTCTGCAGCACCAGGTGGTGCGTCTCCTTGAGCAGGGGGGCGGGGAAGCGCACGGGGAAGGTGCCCTGCACGGCGTCCGAACCGTTTTTTGCAATGGCGGTCCAGTTGAGGGTGCAGGTTCCCTCCCGGCGCGCCTCCACCTCGAACTTGAGCGTGCCGGTGGAGTGGGCGGCCAGGCGGATTTCGCGGGTGTCGGCGGTGGCGTCCAGCTTCACCTTCCAAGTGTCCTCCTTGTCCGTGTTGTTGGTGATGGTGAGCGGCAGGAGCAGTTTGTCCCCCGTGCTCATGAAGAAGGGCGTTCCGGGCGTGATCATCACGGGCAGGGTCACCTGCAGGCTGCCCTCCGCGCCGCCGAAGCGGTTGCCGCCCTGGTCCACCGCCACGGCGAACACGCGGTAGGTGGTCAGCGTGTCCGGCAGGGTGCAGGTGGTCTCGAAACGCCCCTGCGCATCCACGGGCAGGGATGCCTGCCACAGAGCCACCGGCACAAAGTTGGTGCGCAGGCGCGGGGTTTGCGTTTCGACCTGGGTGTCACCGTCGTCTCCGGCGGTATCGCCGCCGCTGCCGTCATCCTCCAGCACCGCAACCCCGCCGTGAGTCTTGCCCGCCGCCGCACCCCCACGACCAGCGCCGCCGGCTCCCAATCCATAGCCTACGGAACGACCGATGAATTGCGCGAAGCGCTCGTGCCCACAGCTCAGGCACTCGCCCCTCCACACCCCCACCATGGGTTCCATGAAGGCCGGGCGGCAAAAACGGTGCCGTATCGTGGCATAGCCTCCGTTTCTGGGGTTGAAGAACATGGACGACGGCTCGTAGCTAAATGCCTGTTCCAAATTCGGCAGGCGGTAGTCCCCGGAGACGGAAAGCATGCCTTCATCCACCGCGTAGAAGGTGACGGCGGAGGTGGCGGGGGAACCGTCCGGCAGGGTGACGCAACCGGCCAGCTTCACCTGCGCGCCGGGGCTGCAGGCTTCCGCGGGCAAATCGAGCTTCACCTCCAACTTGCGCTGCAGGGCGGGGATATCCAACCGGGCCTGGGCCACCAAATACCGGGAATAGACCCCGCTATCCTCGGCGGCGGGCATGACCACCAGCACGTCCATGGAACCGGTTTCCTGCGGCGTGAGTTTCAGGTCCACGGGGTGTTCTCCACGCTCCACGGGAATCGTCAGCGCACGGATGTTGCCCTTGCCGCTGCATACAAAGGCGTAGGCGGTTCCGGCAACATCCGAGTTCAGGGTGCAGCTGCGCTTGTCCGGGCTTGCCGTCAGGGTGAACACGGTTTCCTTCCCGCTGCTTCCGTACCACCAGAAGGACTCGCTGTCGGTGAAGGAATGGCCGTCGGGATCCGTTCCACTGATGAACAGGCGGAGGTTATCGAGCGATGCGCCGGGGTGTTCCTTGCGGTAGTCGTCGATATGCTTTTCCAATCCCAAGCCAAATCCGTGTTTCGAGTTGGCGGGCACGGTGATGTCGCCCTCCCACACGGTCACCTCTGCCCGGCGCTCTCCGGTGAATCCGTTGGGCAGCTCCTTGCGCTCCACCACATCCTTCCCCTTGATCACCAGGTGCAGCTTTTGGTCGCGCGCCAGCACCTCTTGGGATTCGCCGTCCCATTGCGCCGGATGGAGCCGCACGGTGTCGCCCCTGCGCAGCACGCGGAAATCCGCGTTGTAGAACTTGGCGAAGCAGTCGAAACGGCGCACTTCCTCGCGGTCGTTGGTGATGGTGCCGTTCTCCAGTCTCAGGTAGTGCGCGTTTCCGGTTTCGCCCTCCTTGGGAGAGAGGGAGATAATGCGCTCATAGCAGCCTTGGGCGTTCAGCCGGGCATCCACGGTCTCTGGGCAATCCGTCTGCACATCCGTGGAAAGCTTGTAGTGGAGCTTGGCGTTGGATAGGGGCGCGCCGTTCAAATCCACGGCCTTGATGCACAGCTTGGCCCGCGTGGGAGACACGCGCTTCAAGGCGCACGCCGCTTCGAACTTGAACGAGTCCCGCCGGAACACTTCCGCCCGGATGCGGCAGGAGCCCAACTCTTTTCCATCGCTCGACAGGCGGACTCTGTAGGGCCCGGTCACGTTCTCCTCTCCGTCCGGGAGCGTGAAATCGCACGCCACGCAGCCGAATTCGTCCACGGTGAGCGTCTCCTCTTTCCAAATCCGGCCGGATGGCTTGGTCACGGTGAGGGTGGCCTCGTTCAGCTGGGGGAGGGAGGTGTTGTTGGAGCGTCCGCAGTTGCGGATAACGCCGCGCACATGCACGGTATCGCCGGGGCGGTACAGGTTGTTGTCGCAGAAAACCTCGGCCCGGCAAAGGGAGGTCTCCGTCTCCCTCCCGGCAAGGGGGTCTGCCAGCAAGAGCCCTCGTTCCATCAGCAGGTAATCCCCGCCGCTGCGCACCATCAGCCAATCCGCGCACAACTTCTCCGCCCCGGTTGGAAGCTCCAGCCGCGCCATGCCGTTCTCCACGGGGAACTCCGCGCTTTTATCCCCCGTTTTCCACGCAGCCACGGTGCCCGCGGCCACCGGCCCGCCGGTTTGGCGGTCGCTCACCAGCAGCATGCGCGCCTCCTCCATTCCGGCCAGTTGCAAATCAGACACCTGCACCGCGAACTCCGTGTGCAGGGTTAGGTCCCGCTCGTCCACGCCCACCTGCGCGGCAGCGGCCAGCGCGGCGGGGCCGGGCTTGATTTCCAGGGCTACCACATAGAGCCCCGGGCGGGTGTTTCCGCCGGTGAGGGCATCCAGGTCCAGCACATGCTCGCCGGTGTCGCAGAAGCCGGTTTCATCTGCCGGAATCTGCAGCGTACGGAACTTCTGCGCCTTGGCATACGCCTCTTGCAGGCGCTCTGCGTTCCGCATGTGGAGCTCGGTGGCCCTTTGCTGCGTCTGTTCCACTTGTGCAAGGTCTTCTTCCTTTGCCAGGCCTGCCTGCTTTTGCAGTTCAATGACGGCCAAGCGGTGCTTTTGCATGGCGTCGGCGTTGTTGTTGAGGCACTCTGCCACAGTGTCGGCAACTTGGGGGACGTTTTCCGCATCCCAGCGGTAGGCGGTGGCGGTGAGGCCGCAATTGTTCACGGAGCGCAGGCGCAGCTTGTGCTCCCCGTTATACGGCAGGCGCACGTAGGTTTCCCGGTAGTCGGTTCCCGTCAGGTCCACGGCGGGCCAGGCGGGGGTGAGGTTGATGCGGTGTGTGTGGTCGCGCGTGACGGGCAGCCCCAGCTTGGCGGCAATGCCGGCTTTCACGGTGAGTTCCGCCAGGGCGGGGGCGGGCGCGTTCGCGCGCAGGCGGAATCCCTGCACGGCATCCGGAGCCCGGTAGCTCCAGGTGAATCCCTGAGCGTCAACGGCCGGATTGTCAACGGCCGGATTGTATGAGTGGGGGCCGCCGGTGTAGATAGTGCTTTCCCGCTCGCTCTCCAGGAGCCCATCAAAGGTGAAGGTGTAGGTTCCCTGCGGGGTGGAAACGGTTTTGCCCATGCCATCCCGCGTATTGACGGAGCGGGCTCCGCCAATGCAGATTTCCAGGTCTTGGAAGGCCTTTTCGGCGGTGGCCCGCGTGACATCTGCGGCAAAGGCCACATTGATGGTGTGGGTGGCCGGGTCTCCCTCTTCCTCCGTCTTCTGCAGGAAGGATGCCACGTCCGTTCGCAGCTCAGTGCGCGCAGTGAATTTATACGAATCGGCGAAATTGCACAGGCCGCTGTCCGGGGCGGGCTTGATTTCCAACCTCCACTTTGAGCCGTCCGGCAGAGGCTCTTCCGGCACCACCAGCACAGATGCGGGCAGCACGCTGTCCGGCCCCGCCTCATGCACCTGCTCCAGTTGGAGACGGGGGCTCCCTGAATGCTTGAGGCGCAGTGGCTGCGCCTTGCCTGGCACCCGTCGCCTGCCACCCTCGTGCACAAAGGTGTATTCCACCGGGCTCTCAGAGGAAAACTCCAGAGCCTCCTTGGTGGTATCGGCGAACGGCGTGACAATGAGGCCCGGCTGAGGCAGTCCCGATTGGGGTTCTCTAACCATCAAACGCGTATTGGGCGCGTGGAAACGGAACTCCCGCTGCTCCAGCTCCCGTCCGCTGAGGTATGTCACCCCCGGCTTGAACGCCAGGCAGTACTCCGTGGTCACGCTCGCTCCCTTGGCGGGAAGGATGCTCAGACGGTTCTGGTCCACCCACCGCACTTGGGGGCTGTGCTCGGGGTCTCCCGTCACTTCAAAGAGGTCCAGCCCCAAATCCCGGGGTGTGCCTTTTGTGGCATTGGCCACGGTCCGGCTCACCACCGGTTCATCGAGCCAAATGGTGGTTCCCCAGGCGTCCTCGTGCATGCGCGCAGCCAAGGCGCAGCTGCCCAGCAGCAGGGGGATTAGGGGAAGGTGTTTCAGTCTCATGATAGCGTGCATAGCGGGGATGGGGGGCCTTTATTGTCATTATGCAGAAGAGAAGCGGGCCGGGCAAGAGAAAAACAGCTTGGAACTGTTACAAAAGTGTTACAGGAAGGCGTACCCGGCAGCGTACCCTATAATACACGCCGGGGGCAAGCTGCACAAAAAAATGAAAAATGACAAAGAAGCCCGACTCGCTAGCTGGATAATCTGTGAGCTACGGCCCAAATGGCCCACATGTGTCCCAAAGAATTTTGGGAACCTATGAATTCGGGTGGTGGGGGAGATGATACGCAAGGCGCATCTTGGTGGTTCAGAGACTTGCAACCGGATAGCGGAGCCGCCCCGCCGTTCGTCCGCCTTCGCTACGCTTCCGTCTTCGCTAAAGCTTCCGTCTTCGCTAAAGCTTCCGTCTTCGCTAAAGCTTCCGTCTTCGCTAAAGCTTCCGTCTTCGCTAAAGCTTCCGTCTTCGCTAAAG
>CALCWC010000026.1 GCA_937905985.1 uncultured Verrucomicrobiales bacterium
TCAACCTGTGCGTGCCGGACGAGAAGACGAAGCGCCACGGCCAGGCCGTTGCCGCCGCCTCCCTTCCCAAGCTCGGCTAATCACGGCTCCCGCCGATGGACGAGACGAAAAAGAGCGAGTGGACGTGCCCGGAATGCGGCACCGCCGTGGATACCTCGAACATGGGGTTCCTCGCAGAGGTCTCCTGCCCCCAGTGCGGCAAGGAGGGTCACGCCAACACCACGCTCGCCAACTTCCGCCTCGACAACATCCTCGGCGTCGGCGGCATGAGCGTCGTCATGCGGGCGTACGACCCCACGCTGGGTCGTCCGCTCGCCATCAAGCTCCTCAACGAGACCTACCGCACCCAGGAGGACCGCATCCGCAAGTTCGAGTCTGAATGTTCCCTCATGGCCAAGGTGCGCCATGAGAACGTGGTGTCCGTGTACTCCGCCGGCTGGGACAAGGGGCAGTTCTACATCGCCATGGAGCTGGTGGACGGTGAGAACCTGGAGCTCATCATCGACCGCCGCAAGTTCCTGCTGCCCAACCAGGCCGTGGAAATCATCCGCCAGGTGGCACTCGGCCTCCAGGCCGCCCACGAGGCAGGCCTGCTCCACCGCGACGTCAAGCCCGGGAACGTCATCATCACCAAGGGCAACCAGGCCAAGGTGCTGGACTTCGGCCTCTCCATGGAAAGCCATGAGAGTGAAGACGACAGCGAGGAGGTCATCTGGGCCACACCCTTCTACGTGCCGCCGGAGACCCTGCGGCGCGAGAAGGAGGACGTGCGCAGCGACATCTACGCGCTGGGCATGACCCTGCGCAACCTGTTGACGGGCGTGGACACCATGCCGGAGGAATTCAACTCCGTGAGCTCGCTGCTGGCGCTCAAGGAGAAGTTCCCGCGCATGCGCTCCGCCTACCCGCACCTGGACCCGGACCTGTGCGACTTCGTGGACCACATGACCGCGTTCAAGCCGGCAGACCGCCCCGCGGACTACCACGACGTGCTCACCGAGCTTGCCGAGCTGCAGGAGCATTTGACCAAGGCGGGCCAGCGGCGCGCCACGCGCCTGTGGCTCCAGGAAAAGAAGCGTGAAATCATGATACTCGCGGGGGCCGCCCTGCTGGGTATGGTCCTGGCCACCACCGTGGTGTGCTCCACCACTGTGCAGGAGGTGCAGAAGTACCTCACCGCCCCCAACGACCGCACCGCGCCCGATTGGCAGGACGCTGCCAAGGCCGAAAGTCTCGTCGCCGCCTCGCAATGGCAGGCCGCAGCCTCCATCTACCAGAAGCTCGCGGAAAAGACGCAGGACTCCGGAGTCGGTGCGCGTGCGGGTCTGATGGCGGCCATGTGCAAGGTGCTGCAAGGTTCGACCCTGCAGGATGCGGATGCGCTGCTGGAGCGCGCATCCCGCCATTACGCCGCCGCTGAAAAGGTATCCTACACCGCCCCCGGCGGCTGGCAGGATACGCAGGCAGCCCTTGATCTGGCCAAGGCGGAGGCACCGGTGGATATCGCCAAGCTGCAGGACATCCACCAGCCCCTGCTGCGCGTGGCCGCCACCACCGTGGCCGCCGCCCGCGCCATGGAGGAAGGATTCACGCAAGAGGCTCAGCAGCTCGCAAAGGCTGCGGCGGACGATGCGGAGAATGGCAGCGGCGCTTTCGCAGAGCTGGCGGCCCCGCTCAAGAGCTATGAGCTGCAGCTGGCGCATGATGCCGTACCCAAGACCCGCGAGCGCGTGCTGCGTCTGCTGGGCAGCGGCATGCTGGACCAGGCGCAGGATGCCATGAAGTCACTCTCCGCGCTGAAACTCTCCTCCGCAGAGGAGGCGGAGCTGCAGGTCCAGCAGGAACTCTGCACGCTTGCCAAGGCCGTGTTCGCAACCTTCCGCAAGCACGGGGAAGACCCCGTCAAGGCCATGGAATCGCCCCAGCTCTTCCGCAACGCTGCCTCCAACGTGGAGAAGGACGCCACCTTCGCCAACGAGATGCACTGCCTGGTGCTCATGCTGCGCGGCGAGTACGCCAAGGCCTTCTCCATGGATCCGTACAAGGACAACACAGAATCCAACAAGCCTTTCGCTGTGCTGATGCGCCACTGGAAGCAGCAGCTCAACGCCAAGTGAGCAGGTGCGTTTGCATGGAATAAAATCCCCCTTCTCCTGCGCCTCACTAGTGAGGCAACTATTGTTTCCCCTCAACACCGACGACTATGACTAAGACAAGTCTCATTGCCCTGATGGCGCTTGCGCCCGCCGCAAGCATTGCCGCGCCGCTTCCCGCCAACCTGCCCGTGTACGGCCAGGCACCCGGAGCGGTTCCTCCGCCCGTTGCAGAACAACCCGCCGCGTACTCCTACGCGGAAACGCCGTCCTATGGCGTGCAGCCCGCCTTTGTAGACATTCAGCCGCGCTGGGCCTGGTCCCTGGATTTCGTGTACGGCTTCAACGCCGCCCCGCACAGCCAGTTTGCCTCGGATGTCTTCGGCTTCAATATCCAAGGTGCCTGGTGCTTCACGCCGCGCCAGTCTCTCACGCTGGATATCGGCTATGCCGGCGGTACGGACCATGAGCGCCTGACCGCAGTGGATGGCCACCACATGACCTGGCATGAAAGCTACCGCTTCTACCGCAGCCGCTTCTCCCTGATGGCCGGATACGAGTTCCGCCAGCCGCTCAACGCCGCGCGCAACGTGCACTTCTATGCCGCCGCCAAGGCCGGTCTGGACGTAGACTTCCTCAACGTCTCCGACGGCGACCGCTACAGCTACTACCACGGTTACTACTACGAGGATTTCCACACAAAGGGAACAGCCGGGTTCGGCTACGCCTTCGGCGCGGGCTTTGCCTTCCGCATCAGCCAGACCGTCCACGTCAACGTGGGCTACCAGTACTTCGGCAGCACCGCGGAGCCGGATATCTCCTACCATTCGCACTTTGCGCCCACCTCATCCAAGCTCAACGCGCGCTCCATGCGCTGGCATGAGGTTCACGCCGGCCTCTCCGTGCGCTTCTGACGCCGTCCCCCATACGCCCCGCCCCTGGGGCGGGAATTTCCCCTATCCCATGCACATTGTCCATTGGACTTTGTGCATGGGATATGTTAAAATAGGGGCATGGCGATATCCGAAGAGTTGTATGAGCGGGCGCGCAGGGTGATACCCGGCGGGGTGAATTCTCCGGTGCGCGCGTTCCGGCGGTTGGAGCGGGCGCCGTTTTTCGTGACACGCGCGCAGGGCGCGCACCTGTGGGACGAGGACGGGAAGGAATACATCGACTATGTGGGCACGTGGGGCCCCGCCATCCTGGGGCATGCCCCCGCATGCGTGATGGAGGCGGTGCAGCGCATGGTGCCCAACGGCCTGGGCTACGGCATCCCCACGCGCGTGGAGGTGGACATGGCGGAACACCTCTGCCGCCGCGTGCCCGGCATGCAGATGGTGCGCATGACCAACAGCGGCACGGAAGCCACCATGAGCGCCGTGCGCCTGGCACGCGGATTCACCGGGCGGCCCTACATCATCAAGTTTGCCGGCTGCTACCACGGCCATGCGGACAGCCTGCTGGTATCCGCCGGAAGCGGTGCGCTCACAGGCGGGCAGCCGGACAGCGCGGGCGTGCCGCCGGAGTTCGCGGCGCTCACCATCGTGCTGCCGTACAACAACCCCGCCGCCGTGGAAGATGCCTTCAAGCAATACGCGGGCAAGATTGCAGGCGTGATTGTGGAGCCCTACCCCGGCAACGCGGGCTTCTACCTGCCCAAGCCGGGGTATCTGCAATTCCTGCGTGACATCACGGCACGCGAGGGTTCCCTGCTCATCTTCGACGAGGTGATGACCGGATTCCGCATCTCCACCGCCGGCGTGGCAGGCAAGGAGGGTATCACCGCAGATATCACCACGCTCGGCAAGGTCATTGGCGGCGGGCTCCCCGTGGGTGCATTCGGCGGCAGGCGAGACATCATGGAATGCGTCGCTCCCCTCGGCCCCGTCTACCAGGCCGGAACGCTCAGCGGAAACCCCGTGGCCATGGCCGCCGGGCTCGCCCAGCTCACCTACTTGGAGCAACACGACTGCTACGGGCGCCTGGAGGCTCTGGGTGCGCGGCTGGAAGACGGCGTGCGCGCCGCCCTGCACGATCTGCACCTGCCGCTCATCTTCAAGCGCAGTAGCTCCATGTTCTGCCTCTTCTTCACCACCCAGGACGTGGTGGACCTGAAAACCGCCTCCACAGGCAGCTTCCCCATGTTCAAGCAATACTTCCTCCGCATGCTGGAGCAGGGCGTGTACGTGGCACCCTCCCCGTACGAGACCGGATTCATCTCCACCGCCCACACCGAGGACGACATCGACCGCACCGTCGCAGCCATGCGGAACGCCCTGGCCGCGCTTGCCAAATAGCAAATCCCGCAGATCCCGCCTTCTCTGCCCATCGGCATTGCGTTTCTGCACACTTTTTGTTTGAAAGTGGGCAGAAAAGACGTGCTGATGCTCACAAATCTGTGAATTACATGAAAATCGAAGTTTGTGCCCCGAACCACCCCGGCAAGCGGGGTTATGGGGATTGCTGGGCATGCGGGGACATCCCACATGCGCTCGCTTGAACCTTTTCCACCCATCCTTGTCACGCCATAGCCCGCAGGGCGCAGACGGAACGCCCTTCCAACATTTCATTGGGTTGCATGGACGCCTCTTCCCGTTTTTTGCGTTCTGCAATCTTGATTTCTTTCCTTGCATCCGGGGGCTGCTGTGGTACAGTAACAATCGTCAATTGTAAATCAACCTGTGGACTTCAAGATCATAGCCGCCGCCAAGCCGAGCATCCCGTACACGCGCGATGGTGTGCGGTTCTTCGAGGAACGCCTGAGGCCCCTGGGCAAGGTGGAGCTGCGCTATGTGAAGGACGGTGGGGCAGAAGAAGTATCCGCGCGCCTGCTGGAGGCCTCGCAGGGTTGTCTGCGCATCGCCATGGACGAACGCGGCGAGAACTGGAGCACGCGCGAGTTCGAGCAGCGCGTGCGCGCGTGGCAGCTGCATGCCATCAAGCACGTGGCCTTCCTCATCGGCGCGGCAGACGGGCACACCCCGGCCCTGCGCGACGCCTGCGACCACATCCTCTCCCTGGGCCGCCACACCATGCAGCACGAGCTGGCGCTGGTGGTGCTGCTGGAACAGGTATACCGCATCCACACCCTGCTGGCGGGCAGCCCGTACCACCGAGACTAACCAACCTTTCACCATGTCGCATACCACCCTTTTGACAACGCTGCTCCTGCCGCTCTGCGGGCTTGCCGCCGCAAACGAACTGATGCCGCCGCCCTACGTGTGCCAGCGGGCAACGGAGCCCATCACCATCGACGGCAAGGCGGACGAACCCGCCTGGCAGAAGGCGCGCCCTCTCTCCCCGCTGCGGGATATCCAAGATGCCGCCGTGCAGTCCGGTGTCCGCATCCGCATGCTCTGGGACGACCACTACCTGTACATCCACGCGCATATGCCGACGGAGCACCTCTGGGCCACGCAGCGGGAGCACGACAGCATCATCTTCCACGATCCCGACTTCGAGGTGTTCATCGACCCGCTGTGCGAGGACAACCACTACATCGAGCTTGAAATCAACCAGCTCAACACCGTGTGGGAGCTCTTTATCGCGCGCACCTACCGCCATGCCAACCCGGTCATCCTGCACGATTGGGACATGCCCGGCCTGAAGCACGCCGTGCACCTGCGCGGCACGCTCAACAACGCCGGAGACATCGACAGCGGCTGGAGCGTGGAGCTGGCCATTCCGTGGCGCAGCATCACCTCCCACGGCGCCCTGCCGCGCGCGGACGAGCCGCCGCAGCCCGGCACCGCCATGCGCTTCAACTTCTCCTGCGTGGGCTGGGCGGTGCAGGAAGACGCATCTTCCCCCACCGGGTACGCCAAGCACAAGGGCGCGGACGGCAAGCCGCTGCCGGAATCGAACAGCGTGTGGGCACCCACGGGCGTGGTGAACATCCACATGCCGGAGCACTGGGGCCGCGTGGTTTTCTCTGACAAGCCGGCAGGAACGTGGGAATCCGTGCAGCCCGATCCGGAGGACGACGCCCGCCTGGCGCTCTACGCCTACGCGGAGCGGCAGGAGAACTACCGCAAGGAGCATGGCGTGTACGATACCGCGCTCATCCCCCCGCAAGGCATGCGCTTGATGGCGGATGCACGCTTCTTCTCCGTGTCCACCACCTGCGCCCGCACGGGGCGTGAGCTGCGCCTGAATTCGGATGGCGCCTTCACCGCGCAACAGGTGGCGGACCCCATGCCGGAAATCTTTTTGTGGGTCCACCCGGACCACGTGGAGGACACCGCGGCGTGGAATGGGAAATTCGCCAAGTACCGCGCGGCCGGGGTGGATACCGTCATCATCGGCGGCAGCGTGGAGCAGCTGGCCGCGCTCACGCCGCTCGCACGCCGCGCGGGGCTGCGCGTCATCGCCTGGGTATGGGCGCTCAACCGCCCGCAGGATGCGGATTTCCTCAAGGAGCATCCGGAATGCTACGCCGTGAGCCGCAACGGCAAGTCATGCGCAGTGGAGAAGGAACGCCCGTACGTGGGATACTACCAGTTCCTCTGCCCCAACCATCCCGCCGTGCGGGAGCACCTGCTCTCCGTGGTGGACAGCTACGCCGCCATCCCCGGCGTGAGCGCCATCCAGCTGGACTACATGCGCCTGCCGGATGTCATCCTGCCGCGCGGGCTGTGGGAGAAGTACGGCCTCACCATGGACCATGAGATGGCACCGTACGACTTCTGCTACTGCGATACCTGCCGCCGCCTGTTCCGCGAGAAATACGGGCGAGACGTGCAGGAGGACGCGGAGCACGATGCCGAGTGGCGCGAGTTCCGCCTGCAAAGCGTGGCGGATTTGGCAAGCGCCCTGTGCGGGCGTGCGCGGGTGCTCGGCAAGGGCGCGGCGTGCGCCGTGTTCCCCACGCCGCAGCTGGCTTCAAAGCTGGTGCGCCAGGACTGGAGCCGCTTCCCGCTGGACCTGGCCCTGCCCATGGACTACTTCTCCTTCTACAACGAGCCCGCCGCCTGGGTGGACGACATGGCCGCCGCCGCCATGCAGCAGACGCAGGGCCGCTTCCCCATTGCCCCGGGCCTCCACCTGCCGGACTACGATACGCACAGCCTGCCGCAGGCGCTGGACCGCCTGCGCGCCCTCCGCGTGCCAGGCATCTCCCTGTTCAGCGACGAGGAATTCACCCCTGCCCTGCAGCAAGCGCTGAAGGAGTGGAAAAAATAAGCCGTCAGTCTTTCCCCGTCCAGCGGCGCAAGATGGCGGCAAGCAATCCTCCGGCAATGTTGTGCCAGACGGAGAAGAGGGCGCCGGGGACGGGGGCGAGGGCGAGCTGGGGCATGTTGGTTTGAGCCAGCGCGGTGGCAAGCCCGCTGTTTTGCATGCCGATTTCAATGCTCAGCGCCTTGGTCTTGGCGGGTGCCAAGCGCAGCAGCCACGCCAGCAGGAAACCAAACCCGAACCCGCACACATTGTGCAGGACCACCGCCAGCATAATGATTCCCCCGCTGTGGAGCAGGTGGTCCGCCTGGTGCGAAACCACGCATGCCACAATGCCGGAGATGGCCAGCACCGCCAGCGAGGGTGTGGCGGCAGTCACGCGCGGATGCCGCGCGGCATAACGGCTGCACAGCATGCCCAGCGCAATGGGTGCAACCACCATCAGCGCGATGGAGAGCATCATGTCCCACGGCTCCACATCCACCGTGGTGCGCAGCAGCAGCCACGCAACGAGCGGGGTGAGGACGGGTGCCAGCAGGGTGTTCACCGTGGTCATGCCCACGGAGAGCGCCACATCGCCGCGCGCGAGGAAGGTGATGACGTTGCTGGCGGTGCCGCCGGGGCAGGCTCCCACCAGGACAAGACCGGCGAAGAGCTCCGGCTCCAGCCCCAGAAGCTTACCCAGCACGTAGCCCAGCGCGGGCATGATGGTGAACTGCGCCGCGCAACCCAGCAGGATATCCCGCGGGTGCAGCGCCAGCATCTTGAAATCCGCCAGCCGCAGGTGCATGCCCATGCAGAACATGATGACCGCCAGCAGCGGGCCCACCGCCGACGGGTCCACCCACAATCCGCAAGCGGGAAAAAGCAGGCAAGCCGCCGCCACCACAAGGATGATCAGCGGCATGTAGCGTTCAATGCCGTGGCAAATGGCGCCGAGCATGGCGGGAAGATGTACAAAGTACAATGTACAATGTACAATGTAGGAGGTTCGGCACGCGCGTGGCGCGTGCAGCAATCAATGCCCCGCGCCCGAACGGGCGCGCATTATTCTCGATTTGTACATTGTACATTGTACATTGTACATAAAAGGCGCTTAATGCGGCACGGAGATGGTCTGCTCGCGGTCGGGGCCGACGCCGACGGAGCCAACGGGGCAGCCGACGATCTCGCTGAAGCGCTTGACGTATGCCTGGCAGTTGGCGGGCAATTCCTCCCACTTGGTGCACTTGGTGATGTCCTGCTTCCAGCCGGGGAGCGTCTCGTAGATAGGCTCGCAGCGCTCCCAGTCCTCCATGAGGGCGGGCGGGTACTCCAGCACCTGGTCGCCCAAGCGGTAGGCGGTGCAAATCTTGATGGTGTCGCGTTCGTCCAGGCCGTCGAGGTTGGTCATGGCCATCTCGTCGAAGCCGTTGAACATGGCGGAGAAGCGCAGCACCACGCCGTCCGTCCAGCCGCAGCGGCGCGGACGCCCGGTGGTGGCTCCGAACTCGCGGCCCAGGCCATGCAGGTAGTCTGCAATCTCAGCATCCTCGGTAACGAAGGGACCTGCGCCCACGCGGGTGGTGTAGGCCTTGCAAACGCCGATGGACTTGTCGATGCGGGTGGGGGGCACACCGGAACCGGTGCAGCAGCCGCCGGCACTGGTGTTGGAGCTGGTGACAAAGGGATAGGTGCCGAAGTCGATATCCAGCATGGCGCCCTGGGCACCCTCGAAAAGGATGTTCTTGCCGGCCACCACAGCCTTGTGGAGCACGGGGATGGTGTTGGTGATATGCGGGCGCAGCACATCCGCGGCCTGCATCACGGCATCCAGCGTCACCTTGGGGTCGGCGGGCTGCCAGCCGAGGCGAGCGAGCTCCTCGTTGGCGGTCTTGATGCGCGCCTTGAGCACCTTCTCCAGGCGCACCGGATCCACGAGGTCCACCATGCGGATGCCGATGCGGCGGGCCTTGTCGGCGTAGGTGGGGCCGATACCCTGCTTGGTGGTGCCGATCTTCTGGTCGCCAAGGGCTTCTTCCTGGGCGGCATCGATTTCCTTGTGGATAGGCAGCACCACGTGGGCGCGGTCGGAAATCAGCAGGTTCTCCGGTGTGATGGCCACACCCTGCGCGCGCAGGCCGGTGATTTCCTCCACGAGCGAGGTGGGGTTGATGACCACGCCGTTGGCAATGACGTTCACCTTGCCAGGCCAGAGGATGCCGGAGGGAACGAGGTGCAGGATGTACTTGGTGCCATTGGCGATGACGGTGTGGCCGGCGTTGCTGCCGCCCTGGCTGCGAACCACGATGTCCGCATCCTCCGTCAGGAAGTCAATGACCTTGCCCTTGCCTTCGTCGCCCCATTGGGAGCCTATCACTAGTGTATTCATGGATGAGGGGTCTTATTTCTTAAAATCACGGATGAGCTGCAGGAACTCGGGGAAGTAGCAGGTCTTGCCGTCCTCGGCAGGCTCGCCGATGGGGTCGAACTCCACGCCCAGCGCGGGCTGCGTCTTGTGGCGCACGCCCTCCACGGAGCCATCCGCCATGTTGACGTGGGTGACCTCCAGCTCCGCGGGGATGGAATCCGCATCCACGGCGAAACCGTGGTTCTGCGCGGTGATGGAGACCTTGCCGTCAAGGATGTTTTTCACGGACCAACCGCCGCAGCGGTGGCCGTTGAAGAGCTTGACCACCTTGCCGCCGAACGCAAGGGCGAGCATCTGGCAGCCCAGACCCACGGCGTACACGGGTACCCGGCCCACCAGCTTCTTGATTTCCGCATGCACCCCCGGCAGCGCGGCGGGATCGCCGGGGCCGTTGGAAAGCAGCACGCCGTCCGGGTTCATGGCCAGCACCTCCTCCGCGGGGGTGTGGGCGGGCACCACGGTCACATCGCAGCCGTCGCGGCGCAGGCAGCGCAGCAGGTTGCGGGTGATGCCGAAGTCATACGCCACCACCTTGTACTGCACGGGCCCCAGCTCATAGTAGTTGGTGAGGTCGCCGGCGGTCTTGTTGGGAAGTTTCCAGATGCGGGACTCGCCCTCCCAGTGGTAGGTCTTGGGCGCGGTCACCGCGTCCACCAGGTTGCTGCCCTGCATGGGGGCGCACTCCTGCGCGGCCTTCACGGCGGCAGCGGCATCGAGCTCCGTCGTCACGCAGGCACGCAGCGCACCCTTGGCGCGCAACACGGTCACCAGGCGGCGCGTGTCCACTCCTTGGATTCCGAGGACTCCGTGGCGGAGCATCCAGGGCTCCATCGGCTCGTCCGCGCGCCAGTTGCAGTGCAGGCGTGCCAGCTCGCCGGCCACGATGGCGCGGGTGTGCGGGCGCTCGCTCTCGTTATCTTCCTCACAGACGCCGTAATTTCCAATGTGCGTGTAGGTGAAGGCCAGCACCATCCCGCTGAGGGCGGGGTCGGTCATGGCTTCTTGGTAACCCACCACATTGGTGTCAAAACAGGCCTCGCCCACCGTGGTTCCGGTGGCGCCAAAGGATTTTCCTTCAAAAATCGTTCCGTCTTCCAGTGCCAGGATTGCTTTCATGCTTTTTGCTCTCAGCCGCGAAATCTTACCCAACCCACGGCAAAAAGGCAAGTCAATAATTCTCGCCCGCGCCATTTTCCGCGTCGGAGGCGCCAATCACTCGATGTGGATTTCGTGCCGGAAGGGGAGGTCGCAATCCTCCCGATGCAGAAGGATGCCGCACCAAGTGAGCGTGTAGGTGCCCCAATGGCCTGCCTTGGCGGCGAATTCCACATGCAGGCCGCACCACGCATCGCGGGAGACGCGGATAAACGGGGTCTCGCCGGCGGGGGCGGGTTCAACCTCCACCCGATACCCGGGGATGTAGCTTGCGGACGCTAGAGCATCAATCTTGGTGACAACGTATTCCCGATGGTCGGAGAGATGCGGCATGACAACCACCATGCTGCGCGGTTCATCCTCACCCGCGAGGGCGTACACACCCCTGACCTCATCCAGGAAGTCCCGCGATTGCTCCTTGAGCGGCAAGCTCTCGGCGGCAACGGGCGAGCGGCTCCGAGCGCAGGGCACGCGAAGCCTGCGCCCTTCCCTCCTGCCGACTGAAGCAGCCCGCCAGACAGGCGCCAAGGCGAAACACAGCAATTTACCTTTCATAAACACGACGCGTCATTCCAAAACAAGAAAGGGAGCCTGATGCGCCCATACGGTTGAAGGGAGCAGTACCTCCCGGAGCACGTGTATGAACAAAATTCTCCGCAAGACGATGGTGGCGGCACTGGCCGCCCTGGTGGGTGTGGGCATGAGCGGCAACGCCTTTGGCCGTCCGCATCCGGGGCCACACCCCAGACCGCATCCCATCCGCCCCGTTCACCCGGTTCACCCCGTGCGGCCCATTGTACCGGTGTACCCCCGAGCGATTGTGCCGGTCTACCCGCGTGTGATTGTGCCGGCCCCCGTCATCGTGGCACCCCCGGTCGTTCAGGTACGGGTGCCGATTGTGCGCCGCGTTGTGGTGCGGCAGCCCGTGTACCGGCCGGCGCCGCAGCAGCCGGTGTACGAGGAGCCGTACCAGCCCGTGCCCGTGGAGGGATACAAGGAGAAGTAGGGGATGGGGGTCATACCTGTAGTTTGAGTATCTTGGATACGTCGGAGACGATATTCCCGATGCCGTTGTGGCACCAGACGATATACGGCACGTCCACGCCGTTGGAACACAGATCGCTCAACACCGCGGTAATGGTTTCATGCTTGAACATGCCGTAGAAATACACGAAGTCCACCTTGCGGTCCGGGCTGATGGAGGCGGCATCCGGGTACGCCTTGCCCTTGTAATAGAAGGTATGGCCTTCCCCCTCGTACTCCACGACGATGTAGTCGCCGGATTTGACGGCTTGGCGGATGGTGTCGTTCGCCCCCATGTCGAGGTGAGTCAGGGAATGCGCCACATCGCGTTGATGTGACACCGGTTCAACGTGTACGGAACTGCATGCGGGAACCATCATGCACAGGCACAAGAATGGGAATGTTGCTTTCATCATATACCCCTTTAAGCACAAAATCGCCCGAATGCACGATATTTTTTTAAAAAAAGTTACGATTTGTCGATTTTTCGTCTGGATTCCCGCAGTTTGCGGCGGGTGAGGTGCAAGAGGGAAGCCGGGAGGGATGAGAGCAGGGAGTCCGCCAGGTCCGGGTGGAGGAGGCAGATCTCGCACGCGCACCAGGCAACGGCCATGTCGCTGTAATAGGCACCGGGGGTAACAGTGGGCAGCAGCTGCGCCACGCGCGGTGCCCAGGCGGGGTCTTGGATGAAGTGGTCCAAAAGCATCACGATGCCGAAGCGGCGCTCATATTCCGCCGCGCGGCGGGTGTAGGGCAACAGCCAATCCCACGCCGCCCCGCGGTGGAGGCGGGCAAAGCGGTAGGTGGCGCAGCAGGAATCGCACAGGCTCCAGTTGTCCAGGAACGGCACGAGGCGGTCGATGCATGTGCAGCGTTCCGCAAAGTCCAGTCCGGGCGCGTATCCCGCCACGAACCCGCGGAGCATGATTTCCTCGAACGTGGCGCGCTTTCCCGGTGCGCGGCGCAGCAAGGCGGGGGCGCCATCCCCATGCGCCAGCTCGCGCGCCAGTTGGCGCAGACGGGGCAATCTCACCCCCAACAGGAGATAATGGTTGTCCGGCAGCAGGCTGCCCGCGAACGCCGCGTACCGCGGCTCCGCCATTCCCTGCATGCGCGCCCTGATTTCCCCTATCTTCACACTATGGATGCAGGGTGACGAGGGTTATTTCCGAAGGGCAGAAAAGGCGGACGAGCATGCCCGACCAAAGGCTGGTGCCGGGGCTTACGTAGAGCTGCATGCCGTTCACCAGGTACAGGCCCTCCACGTAGCCGCCGTTGTACTTTGAGACGATATGGGAGAGGACGGGGAACATGCCGCCGTGGGTGTGGCCGGAGAGCTGCAATGCCACGCGGTTGCCTGCCGCCATTTGCGGCGCCACGGAGGGCTGGTGCGCCAGCAGCACCACGGGAAGCCCCTGCGGCGCGCCCAGCAGGGCCTTGCCGAGGTCGGGTGCCTCCCCATGCTGCCACGCCGCGGCGGGGTCCGCAACGCCCGCCAAGACGACGCCAGGCCCCAGCACGGCATGCGCATTGGGCAACATGCGGATGCCATGGCGGGCGAAGTAGTCCATCCAGTCGGCATATCCGGAGGGATAGTCGTGGTTGCCGGGCACACCGAACACGCCCAGCGGCGCGCGCAAATCCTTCAGCGGCTCCAAATCCCGGCCATGGTCGGCCACGGTGCCGTCCACAAAGTCGCCGCAGATGGCGATGGCATCCGCGCCGAGAGCGTTCACCTGCTGCACCAGCGCGCGGAAGTAGGGCTCACGCTTCACGGTGTCGGCATGCAAATCCGCCAGCAGGGCCAGGGTGACGGGCTTGGCATCCGCCGGCATGCCGGGCAGCGTGATATCTACACGGTTCACCTGGGGCATGGCGAGTGCGTTCCACATGCCCACGGTGGTGGCGATACCCGCCAGCGCCACAAGCGCGGCGTTCACGGCGTTGCGCCAGCGCCCGCGCACAAAGAGCCACCCCACCACGCGCGGCAGCTCCGCAAGCAACAGCAGGATGCCCAGAAGAATCACAAAGATGTTCAGCCAACTGAGCGGCAGCAAGATGCGCGCATCCACCTCCGGCGCAAAGTAGCGCCCGCCGGGGTTCACCCAATCAAGGATGCTGAACTTGAACGCGCCGAGCGCCAGCAGGAGCAACATCGGCACCTTCCACCACCATTTCACGCGCAGCGGCCCTACCACCCGCATGGCGATGTAGAGCATCAAAACCGCATACACGATGAAGACGGTGCGCATGGCCGCATTGTACGGCTACCCGCGGGAAATGGCAAGGAAATCGGATGAGCCGCCGCAGGCGTCACAGGCGCGCATGGCGATTCCCACCGTCAGCGGGCGCACTTGCGGGCATCGCGGGCAACGGTGTTGCGGAATTTGGCTGTTTCCGGAACGCGCGGCTTCTGGTGGTGGTGGTCCGTGAAAACGAGCCGCGGCAACCACTCCTCCTTGTTGTAGTTCAGAATTGGCACATCAGCGTATACTGCCAGCTTTTTCGCTTTGGCATACGACTTTTCAAACCCCTTCAAATCCCTAGAGGGATAATATGCCAAACACAGCTTGCCACCCTTGGCGCGCAGCTTCTGCATCCATTGCAAGATTTCGCTCCATTTCTGCAATTCTTCCTCCGTGGGCGGCTCCTCCTTCAACACCTCTGGCTGCTCCACGGGCGTGTCGAAGCATTCGTCTTCTCCCACTTGCTGATCAGACGATGCGGTATTCAAGTACACGTAGCTGACCAATAGATTGACGGGCCGCGCCGACAGGGAAAGGATCTTGTTGTCGGCCAGCGCATAAAAATCCCATGTCTCCGTTCGGTGAAGCACATCCCAGTAGTTTCCATTGAACAGATTGTTCACTTCCAACACGTAGGTGGTGCCTTCTGGAAATTGAACACACCTGTCCATTAAAATGCATGCTGCGGTAAACGAGCTTGACGGGACAGCAATGACGCTGATGTTTTCCGTGATGGGAAACCGCTCCGTGATGGAGGACCCCATAAAGACGCAATCGCCGGTCAAATGCGGAACATTCTGCAATCGCAGCAGCGTGTTTTCATTGTAGACAGGGGAGACGATCCTCGCGTGGCGGCCCTGCAAATCACATGCAGCAGTATATTGCAGGGTTAAACAGAACGACAGGCTCAGCAGAACGCAGAGCGCAAGAATCCAAAGCCGGCGTTTCCTGGAAGATTTTTTCATGGGTCAGAATTGGAAGTAGACAAACCCCGCCTGGGGGCCGGAATTGGTGATTATCATGAAAATCATGAACCCGTACACAAGCGCGCCGCCAATCGACATGGAGCCGCGCTGCGCCATCTTGCCCTTCTGCTTGTTCTCGCGCCACCAGCCCCAGATATGGTAGGCAACGATGAAGGAGGAGAAGAAGAAAGTCATGAACACCATTGAATCTTTCGCCAGAGCGCCGAAAGAGGGGTGGAAGTTGAAGAAGACCTGGTGCGTGAAAAGCCTGAGGGATTCCATATCCGGCAGCAGGAACGTGGTCCACAAGGCCCCCACCACAATAAAGCAGTACGGTATGGAAATCCACTGCGGAATGCGCATATTCTTTCCCCAGGAAGTGTGGCACACAAAGCGCTCCAACGCCAGCACCAGGCCGTGCAAGCTGCCCCAGATGGCAAACTTCCATGCCGCGCCGTGCCACAGGCCGCCTATGAACATCACCAGGAAAAGGTTCAGGTAGGTGCGCGAATTCCCCCTGCGGCTGCCGCCCAGGGGAATGTACAGGTAATCCCTCAACCAGGCGGAAAGGGTCATGTTCCAACGCCTCCAGAACTGGGTGAGGCTGGTGCTGATGTAAGGGAAGTTGAAGTTGATGGGGAAGCGGTATCCGAAAAGCGCAGCCAATCCCAGGGCAATCATGGAATACCCACAGAAGTCCGCGAATATCTGTATGCTGTATGCAAACAGCAATATCAATAGCTGGGAACCTTCGGCAGCGGCCAGGAACTTGGCATCCTTAAGAAAGTCGGTCACTTGGCACAGGTTGTCTGCCACCACCATCTTGAAGAAGAAACCGGTGACCAGGTAACGGAATGCGCGCTGCCAATCGATGGCGGCAAGGCGCTTGGGCTTGAGCTGCGGCCAGAAGAAGTGTGCCTTGAGGATGGGCCCGGCAATAAGCTGCGGGAACATCAGCAGGTACAGCCCCATGTCGCGGATGGCCTGGGCATACACCTTGGAGCGCTTCTCTGTCTTCAGCAGCTTGTCGTACGCGGTCACCTTGCCGCGCCCCATGTCCACCACCATGCTGATGCCGTGGAAGGTGTAGAAGGAAATGCCGATGGGCAGCGGGATGGAGGAAACCCAGGCCACCCACGGTTCCGGAATCCCCGGGATGGAGCCGATGATCAGCCCGGCATACTTGAAAATGCCCAGCAGGAGGATGTTGAGCACCACGGCGCGCACCACCCATTTGTGGGCGCTTTCCTCATCGCCGTCCATTTTCTTGGCCAGGATGTGGATGGCGGCCACGGCATTGCCCCCGCATGAAAACAGCAGCAGCCCCAGCAGACGCCAGTCCTCCCACGCGTAGAACACCGCGCTCGCCACAATGAACACCCATATCTGCAACGCCTTCTGGGCGGCACCCTTCGGAATGGCATAATAGCACAAGAAGGTGATGACCAGCAGAATCAGGAACTCCCAGGAATTAAACAGCATGGCGAACAGCTATGATGCCGGTACACACCGGAATTGGTAATTATACAACATTTCCCGTGAGAAGCCAAGGCTAATGTGTGCAATCCCCCGTTTTTTTCATTACGTACGGCGGTGCCAACACGCGCCGAAGGATTTCATCATACAAGCGCGGGGGCGGCCAGTGTTCGGCCGCCCCCGCCAAGGGAAGTGATTTCTTCAACAAATACTTTCCGTGTTACAGCACCTCCGGAGCCAGGGAGACGATCTTCATGAAGCCTTTTTCACGAAGCTCGCGAGCCACCGGTCCAAAGATACGAGTACCGCGGGGGTTGTTGTCCTTGTCGATGCAAACAACCGCGTTGGAGTCGAAGCGCAGCACGGAGCCATCATCACGGCGGATGGGGGCGGCGGTGCGGACGACGACGGCCTTCACCACGCTGCCCTTCTTGACGGCAGCGGTGGGGATGGACTCGCGGATGTGGATGGTGATGATGTCGCCGATGTGGGCATGGGCGGTAGCCTTGCCGATAACGCCGATCATCTTGGCTGTACGGGCGCCGGTGTTATCGGCGACCTGAACGAGGGATTCCATCTGGAGCATGGTACGTAATCTCCTTTCCTGATGTTAGTGTTTGAGGATTTCCACGAGCTCCCAGCGCTTGAGCGCGGACAGCGGGCGGGTTTCACGAATGCGGACCTTGTCGCCCAGCTTGGCCACCTCCTCGGCGTCGTGTGCGTAGAAGCGCTTGCTCTTCTTCACGATCTTCTTGAAGGTGGGATGGGGAACACGGGCCACGTACTCCACAACGATGGTCTTGCTCATCTTGGTGGAGACAACAACGCCGACGCGGGTCTTGCGAAGGCCCTGGGGCTTGGTTGTAGTAGTTTCTTCGCTCATAATAAGTCCTTGGGTTCGGTGTTATGCTTCATCGGTCTTGGCGGAACCTTCACCGAGAACGGTGAGGGCACATGCGAGCTCCTTGCGCACGATGCGGGTGCGCTGGTTGTTCTCCAGCTGGCCGGTGGCCTTCTGGATGCGGAGGTCGAAGTACTCCTTGCGCAGCTCACGGATGTGAGCCTGGAGCTCCTTGGCGGGCATACCGCGGAAGTCTTTGGCTTTCTTGACAGGCATAATATTGAATGGTGTTAGAGTTGATAATTCAGTTTAGGCCTGGGGCTCCACGCCCTGGCGGTAGACGAAACGCGTGCGGATGCCGAGCTTGTTGGAAGCAAGACGAAGAGCCTCCCTGGCAGCGGATTCTGTGACACCGCCCACCTCGAACATGATGTTGCCGGGGCGGCAGACGGCCACCCAGCCTTCCACGGCACCCTTACCCTTACCCATACGGGTGTCCGGCGGACGCTTGGTGAAGGACTTCTGCGGGAAGATGCGGATGTAGACGCGTCCGCGACGACGCAGGTAACGGTTGATGGCGATACGGCAGGCCTCGATCTGGTTGTTGGTGACCCAGCCGCGGGTGAGAACCTGCAGGCCGAAATCGCCGAAGGCCACGTAATCACCGCTGGTAGCATTGCCGCCGCGGTTGCCGCGGTGCATCTTGCGGTGGTTACCCTTTACTCGTTTAGGCATTAAAGGCATAGTATTATCTCCTTATTCGTTTAAATGTTTACTGGGGGTTCAGCCTTCGGTATGCTGGGGTTCCTGGCGTTCGCGGTTGTCGCGGCCGCCATCACGGCGGGGACGCGGGGCGCGCGGGCCACGGTCGCGGCTGTCACGGCGGGGGCCGTTGTTGCCGGCGTCCGGGCGCTTGTTGATCCAGCACTTGATGCCGATGAGACCGTACAGCGTGTGAGCCTCGGCAAAGCCGTAGTCAATCGGGGCGCGCAGCGTCTGCAGCGGCACCTTGCCCTCGCGGTACTGCTCGGCACGGGCGATATCAGCGCCACCCAAACGGCCGGCGCAACGCACGCGGATGCCTTCCGCACCAAAGTCCATGGCCACCTGCACGGCACGCTTCATGGCGCGACGGAAGGAGACGCGGCGCTCCAGCTGGGTGGCGATGTTCTCAGCCACAAGCTGGGCGTCCAGCTCAGGCTGGCGGATTTCCATGATGTCCAGCTTCACGGTGGCGCCGCAGCACAGCTTGGAGAGGGCGTCCGTAAGCTTGGCGATGTTCTCGCCCTTGGGTCCGATGATCATGCCGGGGCGGGCAGTGTGGATGGTCACACGCACGTTGTTCCAGGCACGCTCAATGGAGATGCGGGAGATGGCAGGGGTAGACCCCTTGAGGTCCTTGTTGAGGTTCGCGGTGTAGTCCTTGATGAACTTGCGAATCTTGATATCCTCGTGGAGCTTCGTGGCATAGTCCTTGCCCGTAGCATACCACTTGGAGCGCCAGTCCTTGGTGACGCTCAGACGGAATCCGATCGGATTTACTTTCTGTCCCATAGTGTTATGTCAGTTAATGTTGGTTATGCCTCGGCGTTGGCGAGGATGATGGTGATGTGGGATGTACGCTTGCGGATCACGTTTGCGGAACCGCGGGCGCGAGCCATGGTGCGGCGGAACGTGACGCCCTCGTCCACCATGACGCTCTTGAGTACGAGCTCGTCGGCGGAGAGGCCGTTGTTGTTCTCGGCATTGGCCACGGCGGACTTGAGCGTCTTATTCAGGAGATAAGCGCCCTTCTTGGGGGAGTAGCTGAGCACGTCGGTAGCCTGGGAGACAGACATACCCTGGACGGCTGCGGCCACGTCGCGCATCTTCTTGGCAGAGATGCGGGCATTTTTGTATACTGCTTTCACTTCCATTGGTGTTAGTATTTGTTGAAGGTTAATCGTTGGATTTGACAGAAACCATGTCACCTACGGCAACGGAGAGGGCGGGGTTGAGGTGCTGCTGCACCAGAAGCCCGGCCACGGATTTGCGCACATCGGTGACGATGGCCATCGCAATGGCCTGGTCGCCGCGTGAGATTTCCATGGTCATACCCACTTCCACCTTGCCCTCGCGGCCCGCGTTGATGACGATCAAGCCGGATTCGGAGTCGATGCTCAGCACCTTCGCCTCATCCACGGAACCGCCCGCCAGCTCGTCCGCCTTTGCGCGGCGCAGCCCCAGGGCCACGTCCAAATCACGCACAGCGGTCTCAAGCGTTTCACGCGCAGCCTGGTCTTCCACCAGCGCACTGCGCATGTAGGCCACCAGGGCAGCCGTGAGGCGCAGGGAGCTTTGACGCACGGCGTCCAGCTCTGCGCGCACGGATTCCAGCTGTGCGGCGGTTTCGATAAGCTTTTCCTCACGGTTGCCGAGGGCGGAGCCGCCCAGGGCTTCCATTCGGGAGCGGACCTCGCGGAGCTGCTTGCGTGCCTCGTCGGCATCCGCCCTAGCGATGGCGTAGCTCTCACGGAGGGTAGCGATCTGGCGCTCCAGCTGTCTGATCTTGGCGTCCTGGCCGGGGGTGGCGGCATCCTGCGCAAACGCCGCCGCACCCGCCACCGCAAGGGTGAGGGAGAGGAGGGAGATGCTGCGCAGGATGGTACCCATGGTCTGGTTTCTATCTAGTGTGGTTTACTTCTTGCCGATGCCGCCGTGGGCCTTGAAGATACGGGTGGGGGCAAACTCGCCGAGCTTGTGGCCCACCATGTTCTCCGTGACGTACACTGTGGCAAATGCCTTGCCCGTGTGCACCAGGAAGGTGAGGCCCACGAAGTCCGGAATCACCATGGAGGCGCGGCTCCACGTCTTGATCGGCTTGCGGTCCCCGCTCTGCAGCTGGGCGTCAACCTTGTCGAGAAGAGGCTGGCTTACGAAGGGTCCTTTTTTGAGGGAACGTCCCATTGTTCTAATCTATGGTTGAGGGTTGATGATTACTTGGCGTTACGGCGCTGCACGATGAAGACATCGGAGGGCTTGCGGATACGGCGGGTCTTCTGGCCCTTGACATGTCCCCACGGGGACTTCAGGTGCTGGCGACCGCCACCGGACTTGGACTTACCCTCACCACCGCCGTTGGGGTGGTCCACAGGGTTCATGCACATACCGCGCACGGTGGGACGGATGCCCATCCAGCGGGTGCGGCCGGCCTTGCCGGAAGACTCGTTCATGTGCTGGGCGTTGCCCACCTGGCCGATGGTGCAGTAGCACTCCACGCGGAACTTGCGGACCTCGCCGGAGGGCATCTTGACCAGGGCGTACTCGCCGTCGCGGTTGGAGAGCACAGCCTGCTGGCCGGCGGAGCGGGCAATCTTGCCGCCCGTGCCGGGGCGCACCTCGATGTTGTGGATGGCGGTGCCCAGGGGCACGTTCTTCAGCGGCATGGCGTTGCCCACCTTGGGGGCCACGTTCTCACCGCTCTGAACCGTCATGCCCACGTTCAGACCCGCAGGGGCCAGAATGTAGCTCTTGGCGCCGTCCGGGTACTGCACAAGCGCAATGCGGCAGGTGCGGTTCGGATCGTACTCGATAGCCAGCACGGTGGCGGCGTCGCGGCGCGTGCGGCGGAAATCCACCAGGCGGTAGTGGTACTTGTGGCCACCGCCGATGTGGCGGGTGGTGATGCGGCCGTTGTTGTTGCGGCCACCGCTCTTGCGGATCGGCTCCAGCAGGCTCTTCTCAGGCTTCGCCTTCGTGATCTCGTCGTACGAGGGCAGGATCTTGTAGCGGTTGGAAGGCGTGGTAGGCTTGAATGACTTGAGTGACATAATAGCTTACTTGGTTGGGGGTTCCGGGTTATACGAGGTCCAGGCTCTCACCGGGCGCCAGGCGCACGTACGCCTTCTTCCAGGCGGGGGAGGTGCCGGCGGCCTTCGTGCGCTTGCGGCGCTCCTTGCCGTCATAGTTCGCGGTGCGGACGGAGACGGCCTTCTTGCCGAAAGCCTTCTCCACGGCCTTCTTGATGTCGACCTTGGTGGCCTTCACGTCCACCTCGAGCGTGATAACGCCGTTGGCCTCGTGAAGCACGGTCGCCTTTTCGGACACGCGCGGGTTCTTGATAACGTCGTAGATGTCGTTCATGGTTACTTGGTGCGGTTGGCGATGGTTTCCAAGGCGGATTCAACGATGACGACCTTGCGGGCGTCAAGCAGTTGCTCCACGTTCACCTCTGCGGCAGACATGAGCAGCACGTCCGCAACGTTGCGGCCGGACAGCTTCGTCTTCTCGTCAAAGGACTCAGCAATGATAAGGATCTTCTTACCCTCGGCAATGGCGGCCACAGCGGCCACGAAGCTCTTGGTCTTGCCATCCTCCACGGAGAAGGAGGGAACGGTGACGACCTTGCCGCCGGAGATGATGTCGCCCAGCACGCGGCGGAGGGCCAGCTTGCGGGTGCTCTTGTTCACCTTCTTGGAGTAGTCGCACGGACGCGGGCCGAACACCACGCCACCACCCACGAAGATGGGGCTCTGGTGGTCGCCGTGACGAGCGTTACCCGTACCCTTCTGGCGATAGATCTTCTTGTTGTTACCGGCCACTTCGCCGCGGGTCTTGGTGTTGGCGGAGCCAGTGCGGCGGTTGGCGCGGTAGGCGGTCACCAGGTCATGCACGGCCTGGCTGCCCTTCTCCGGCCCCACGGTCACGATGTTGGCGGCGGTGGCGGCCTCGATTGTCATTTGGTTAGCGGACATAGATAGGTTCTCCTAGTTCGTATGGTTTATTTGCCGGTCTTCTTCTTGGCGGGGCGGATGACCACGTAGGAACCCTTGGCACCGGGAACCGGGCCGGAAATGAGGATCACGTTGTCTTCCTTGCGCACCTGAACAACCTTGAGGTTCTGCACCGTGCGCTGCTCACTGCCCATGTGGCCGGGCATCTTCTGGCCCTTCCACACGCGGGAGGGGGTGGCGCAGGCGCCCACGCCGCCGGTACGGCGGTGCATCATGGAGCCGTGGGCCATGGGGGAGCCGTGGAAGTTGTGGCGGCGCATGACACCCTGGAAGCCCTTGCCCTTGGAGGTGCCGATGACATCCACCCAGGCGCCTTCCTCAAAGAGCTCGCAGCCGGGATGGGCCGCGCCCTCTGCGGGCAGCTCGGAAGCCTCCACGCGGAACTCGCGCAGCAGCTTGGCCGGGGCAATGCCCAGCTTCTTGTAGTGGCCGGCCACAGGCTTGGAGAGGCGCTGCTCCTTCTGGGAGTCGAACGCGACCTGCACGGCGGTGTAGCCGTCCTTCTCGGCGGTCTTGACCTGGCCGAACGTGTTGCCGGCCACATCGATGACGGTGACGGGGATCATGGCACCGGTCTCCTGGTTGAAGACGCGGGTCATGCCAACCTTTTTACCAATAAGTCCTAAAGACATGTTCGTAAATCAGAGTTGAGGGTTGATAATGTCAGGGCTTAGATCTTGATCATGATATCCACGCCGGCCGGCAGGTTGAGCTTCTTGAGCTCTTCCACCGTGCGGGAGGTCGGGTCGACGATGTCGAGCAGACGCTTGTGCGTGCGGATTTCAAACTGATCGGCAGATTTCTTGTTAACATGGACCGAGCGGTTCACAGAGAACTTCTCGATACGAGTCGGCAAAGGAATCGGCCCTGCGACTTTTGCACCTGTACGCTTGGCGGTCTCGACGATCTCCGAGGCGGAGTGGTCGATCGCGCGGCTGTCAAATGCACGGAGACGGATGCGGATTTTGGGGCTTTGCATGAACGTGCGGTTATGTTTAGGTTAGTATTAGGTTGGTTTATTTGGCGTCACCACCACGGGCCTTGACGATCTGAGCGACAAGGTTCGGGGGGACCTGTTCGAAGTGGGAGGGCTCCATGGAGTAGGAAGCGAGGCCCTTGGAAAGGGTGCGGATATCCGTGGAGTAGCCGAACATCTCAGCCAGGGGAACATTGGCGGTGAGAATGCACTCGGCGGCACGGTGCTCCATGTTGCTCACGTTGGCGCGGCGGCGGTTGAGGTCGCCCATGATATCGCCCTGGTTCTCGGCGGGGGTGGTCACCTCCACGCTCATGATGGGCTCCAGCAGCACGGGGCCGCACTTCACAAAGGCGTTCTTCATGGCGAAGATGGCAGCCATCTTGAAGGCGTTTTCGTTGGAGTCCACCTCGTGGTAGGAACCGTCCACCACGTCCACCTCCACGTCTTCCACGGGGTAACCGGCAACGGTGCCGGAGTTCATGGCTTCGTTGAGGCCGGCGTACACGGCGTTCATGTACTCCTTGGGAATGGCGCCGCCCACCACCTTGTTGGCGATCTTGAGGCCGGAACCACGCTCGCCGGGACGCATGTCGATGATGACGTCACCGTACTGGCCGCGGCCGCCGGACTGCTTGACGAGCTTGCCCTGAACGTGCTCAACGGACTTGGTGATGGTTTCGCGGTAGGCGATCTGGGGCTTGCCGGTGTTGGCCTCCACCTTGAACTCGCGCTTGAGGCGGTCGACGATAATGTCGAGGTGAAGCTCGCCCATGCCGGCGATAATGGTCTGGCCGGTCTCCTCGTCGGTCTTCACGCGGAAGGTCGGGTCTTCTGCGGAGAGGCGCTGAAGAGCGTTGGACATCTTCTCCTGGTCGGCCTTGGTAAGGGGTTCCACGGCCATGGAAATCACGGTGTCCGGGAAGGTCGGGGGCTCGAGCGTGTAGTCGAAGTCGTCGGAAGCCAGCGTGTCACCCGTGGTGGCATTCTTCAGACCCACGATGGCGGCGATGTCGCCGGAGTACACGGCGTCCACGTCCGTGTGCACGTTGGCCTGGATCTGGAGGAGACGGCCCACACGCTCGCGCTTGCGGGTGCGGGGATTGTACACGGTGTCGCCCTTGCGGATAACGCCGGTGTACACGCGGATGAACACCAGGGAGCCCACGAACTTGTCGGCCCAGAGCTTGAACGCCAGGGCGATGGGCTTGTCCTCGTCGGAGGGGATGATTTCCTTGGTCTCGTAGGTCTCGTAGCCGTTTTCGTCAATACCGTTGGAGATGGTGGAGGTCACGGTAGCCACCTTGGCCTCCAGCGGGGAGGGCAGATAGTCCACCACGGCGTCCAGCAGGGCCTGCACGCCCTTGTTCTTGAAGGCGGAGCCACCGGCAACGGGCACAAACTTGTTGGCGATGGTGGCGCGGCGGATGGCGGCCTTGAGCGTCTGGGCGTCAATCGGCTCCTCCATCAGGAAGAGCTCGGCCAGCTCGTCGTCCACGTCGGCCACCTTCTCCTTGAGCTCCAGCAGGGCGGCCTCGGCCTCCTCCTTGAGCTCGTCGGGAATCTCGGTCACCTCGTAGGTGGAACCCAGGCGGTCGTTGTCGGAGTACATGATGGCCTTCTGGTTCACCACGTCAATCTGGCCGCGCAGCTGGTCCTCGGCGCCGATGGGCACCAGGATGGAGGCGGCGTTGGCATGCAGCTTGTTGCGGATGCCGTCCAGCACGTTGGCGAAATTGGCGCCCGTGCGGTCCATCTTGTTGACGAAGCAGATGCGGGGCACGTTGTACTTGGTGGCCTGGCGCCACACGGTCTGGGTCTGGGGCTGCACGCCGGCCACACCGCAGAACACAACGATGGCACCGTCGAGCACGCGCAGGGATCGCTCCACCTCAGCGGTGAAGTCCACGTGCCCGGGGGTGTCAATCACGTTGAGCTGGAAGTTCTCGTTCTCGTAGATCTTGTAGCAACCCTCGGCAGGGAGCTGTTTCCAGTTGGTGGTGACGGCGGCGGAGGTGATGGTGATACCGCGCTCCTGCTCCTGCTCCATCCAGTCGGTCGTCGCAGACCCTTCGTGGGTCTCGCCGATCTTGTGGATCATGCCGGTGTAGAAGAGGATGCGTTCGGAGAGCGTGGTTTTGCCACCGTCAATGTGAGCGGCGATACCGAAGTTGCGGTAGCGCTCAAGCGGGGCCTTGCGGTCGGGGCTGCTTACACTTGCCATAATGGTAATATGAATGTTTGGGGTTCAGAGATTACTTTTTGCGAAAAAACGAGAATCTTCCGCCGGCTGCTTACCAGCGGAAGTGAGCGAATGCACGGTTGGCCTGGGCCATCTTGTGCACGTCGTCGCGCTTGCGCACGGCGGCACCCTGGTTGGCGGCGGCTTCCTTGATTTCGTTTGCCAGAGCCTTGGCCATGGGAACGCCCTTGCGGTTGCGGGCGTAGTTGATGAGCCAGCGCATGGCCAGAGCCTCGGAACGGTCGGGAGCCACCTCCAGCGGCACCTGGTAGGTTGCACCGCCCACGCGGCGGCTCTTCACCTCCACGCGAGGCTTCGCGTTCTCGATGGCGCGGGTCAGGACTTCAAGCGGGCTCACGGTGTCCGTTCCCTCGTTGGCGAGGTCGATCGCCTTGTAGACGATACGCTCAGCCAGGGAACGCTTGCCACCCAGCATCACCTTGCCGATAAGCTTGCCGACAAGGACGGAATCGTAACGGGAGTCACGATGTTCAATCTTCTTATAGACGCGTTTGCGACGGGCCATAACAGTATTCTATATTAGGGGTTCTTACTTCTTGGCGGCTTCCTTGGGGCGCTTGGCACCGTACTTCGAGCGGCCGCGGCGGCGCTTCTCTACGCCAAGGCAGTCCAGCGCGCCACGAACAATGTGGTAGCGCACACCGGGAAGGTCCTTCACACGGCCACCGCGCACCAGCACAATGCTGTGCTCCTGCAGGTTGTGGCCTTCACCGCCAATGTAGGCGATCACTTCTTCGCCATTGGTCAGGCGAACTTTTGCAACTTTACGAAGAGCGGAGTTCGGCTTCTTCGGCGTGCGGGTCATCACCTGGAGGCAGACCCCGCGGCGCTGCGGGCAGCTGTGAAGAGCGCGAGACTTCGACTTCTCTTCCGGTACGGTTCGTCCCTTGCGGACGAGTTGATTGATGGTCGGCATGTTTCCTTCTAGTTTGTGGTTTTACGGGGCTTTGCCGGCAATCTTGCAAGCCCCTCTCCCTAGAGGAAACCTGCCGTTTTTCCGGCGGCGGACCCGATAGTTCCCTGCGTATTTTGCCTAATATGACGGCATGCAGGGGCGCTCATTCTACCCGTTTTTTCCCATTTGGCAAGCCTTTTTTTTTAAATTTTGGATTTTTTTTGCTTTTTTCATAATGCTTAAGATAGGTTAAATAATAGCACGCCGCCGGAATATATGATTTTTTTGGGACGAGAATGGCGTGGTTGGTAGGCAATGATTGGCGCGGACGAACGCGATTAGTATGCATGCGTTAGCGTGAATAGGGGTGGTTGGTCGGCATGCGTTGGCGTGTATCCACCCCGCGCCCGTCTTCGCGCGTTGCGCTACGCCGAGGCAGGCAAGGCGGGGTTACGTGCCGAGACGTATCGGGCGTGGTTACCCCCCAGGCTTCCGCCTGGGGCTGGAAAAAGTGAACGCCGCCAAGGCGGCTCAATATAGCGCGCCGTTCGGCGCGGTGCATATATTCCCGCACGCGGAGCGTGCCAAAATTGAGCCGCCGTGCGGCGACAACCTTTTTCAGCCCCGGTCGTAAGACCGGGGGGTGTCCCCCTTCGCACTTACAATTAACGTAACCCCGCCCACGCGCGGGGTGGATACACGCTAAGGGTGGCACCTCTCCGTGGCCCGCTGCCACCAATCATGGCACGCCGATTTCGGATTTGGGATTTCGGATTTATGATTTAGGATATGCTGGGGCCGGTGCAGGCGCACCAGGCGGCGCGGAGCATGGAGGCGTAGACGGCGCGGCGGGGGATTTTCACGCGCTCAGTGCCCTTGCGGGCGCGGATGAGGCGCAGGGTCTTCACCCCCAGCAGGGCGGGCAGCATGCTGGCGAAACGCAGGCGGAAGCCGCCGAGCCGCCGCGCGTAATCGATGCCGTCTGCCAGGTAGCGTTCCGCGCGGTCGGCCCACACGGCGGGGTCGGAGGCCAGGTATTGGCGGCCGCGCGCGGCATCCTCCTGCAAATCGCGCAGGATGTTGACGAGTTGCAGTCCCTTACCGTAGCGCACGGCGGCCTGGCACATGATTTCCACCCTTGCGGCGGGGCAGAAGGCGTCGCCCAGGGACTCGCGGCCGAGGCGGGTCCAGAACTCGCCCACGCAGCCGGCCACGCGGTAGGCGTAGAGGTCGGTCATGGCGTCGTCCGCCACGGCGGTGCAATCCGGGGTAAAGTAGGTGAGGTCCCAGAGCTGGCCCTCGATGATGGTGGCGAGCACCCTGCGGATGAGCCCTCGCAGCGCGGCGGGTGCGGCGTCCAGCTCCTGCAGCAGCCGGGGGAAGCAGCGCAGCAGTTCGGCTTCCGATGCCTTGTCCTGCGCGGGGGCCAGGCGCTCCGCCAGGGTTTGGCAGAGGCCGGCGGCGTCCTCACCTTCCCCGGCGATGACGCGGCCCATGCGCTGCAGGGCGTCCGCGCGCTCCTGCACGGCGGCGGTGGAGGTGTCGGCCACGCTGTCGGTGGCGCGGGCGAGCATGTAGGCCAGGGCCACGGCATCCCTCATGGCGGGCGGCAGCCACGCCATGCTCAGGTAGAACGAGCGGGAAACGCGCTTGAGAAGCTCGCGGTCCATGGATTGAGTCAGCTGAGGTGCCGCAGCGCGCCGCGAATCAATTCGTCGGTCTCCGCCTGCGGGTTGTCCTTCACGAGATTGGCGATGGTCTTGCGGGCATCCACCTGCTTGAAGCCGAGGGCGACGAGGGCGAGCTCGGCATCCGCGGCGGCCTGGGAAGTGGTGCCCTGCTGCTGGGCCTCCCAGGTGGAGGCGAGGCCGACCTTGTCCTTGAGTTCCAGGATGATACGCTCCGCGGTGCGCTTGCCCACGCCCTTGGCGCGGGCGATGGCCTGGACATCGCCGTTGACGACGGCGGCCTTGAAGGTGTTCACGTTCAAGCCGCTGAGGATGGAGATGGCGGTGGCGGGGCCGATGCCGCTCACGCGGTCGATGAGCAGGCGGAAGATATCCCGCTCCGCATCCGTGGCAAAGCCGTAGAGCACCTGGGCGTTCTCGCGCACATGCATGTGGATTTTCAATTTGACGGGCTGCCCCTCCATGGGGTTGAGGGCGTCGAAGGTGGAGAGCGGCACCTGAACCTCATAGCCCACGCCGTTCACATCCACCACCAGGCACTGCGGCATGGCCTCCTCTACTGTTCCTCGCAAGAATGAAATCATGGATATGCTGGCATTATACCGCGTGGGCGCGCGCGTGCAAGAAAAAACGGGCGGCGGAATTGGCTTGCACAGGGCGTGGGTTCTGGTACAATATGGCATTGCAGAATGCCATGAAAACGACAATAGCCAGATTAGCCACGCTTGTTGCCGCCGGATTCACGCTCGCAGCCTGCCAGCAGGGAAACGGCGCACTCAGCCAGGGGGCCGTGCGCGCCACGCTCGCGGCCAAGACCCTGATGGTCACGCCGTCCGACCCGGAATGGCTGCTGCAGGCCGGGGAACAGCACAAGCTCACAGATGTGCAGCGCGCGCAGCTGAGACGCCTGCTCAAAAACGCGCAGGTGCGCGAGGTGCCGGATTCCATGTACCGCTCCGCAGAGGAAGGCAACCGCCATGACTCCTCCAACCGGATTTTCTACATCTACGGCAGCAACGGCCAGTGCCTCGGCGCACGCGTGATCGACCAGCGCGTGATGCTGGACGACTTGCAGCTGGACGTAGCCACGCAGCAGAAGCTCTACAGGCTGCTGAAGCCGCACCTGCTCAAGCTCTTCAAGAAACTGCCCTGATGCCGGAGCAGGCCCCACCCTGGGAGCAGCTGGAGGCCGCGGCCGCCAGCCTCTCCCGCATGCAGGCGGATATCCGCGGCACGGTGCATCCGCAAGCCACCGTGCTGGGCACGCTGCAGCTGGGGGAGGGTTCCACCATCCTGCCCGGCACCGTCATCGACGGCCATGTGCGCATCGGCCGCAACTGCACCATCGGCCCGCACGCATATGTGCGCGGCAACACCCTGATTGAGGACGATTGCCACATCGGCCATGCGGTGGAGGTGAAGAGCAGCATCATCCGCCGGGGCACGCACATCGCCCACCTCTCCTACGTGGGGGATTCCATCCTGGAGGAGGACGTCAACCTGGGCGGCGGGTGCATCTGCAGCAATTTCCGGCACGATGCCGCCAACATCCGCATGCCGTACAACGGCGTGCTCACCGACAGCGGGCGCAACAAGCTCGGCTGCGTCATCGGCGCCCACTCCCGCATCGGCTGCAATTGCACCATCCTGCCGGGACGCGTGCTGCCGCCCCACACCGCCACCGCCCCCGGCACCGTGGTTTCCCGCCCTTGAACGCGGGGAATGGGTTTGGGAGATGTTGGGAACGGCCTACGAGTGGAGCGACCCTTGGCGTGAACGGGCGTGGTTGGTTGCGCACGCCCACACCGGCCCACACCGCCATTCGGCGGCGTTACCGTGGTGTGTATGCGGGGGTGGTTACCCACGGGTTAAAGAACCCGTGGCTTGCGCATCGCCGCCCCCAAAGGGGGCTTCATATAGCCGCGCCAGAGGCGCGGTAGATTACAAGTTTCATCTGGCATACTGCCAGATGAAACATCATTGCCTCGCGCCCTGTGGGCGCGCTAACTGTAACCCCGCCAGGGGTGATGGTGCGCAAGCCACGGCATCTTTATGCCGTGGGTCACCCGGCACGCCAACCAATCCACGGTAACCCCGCCTTGTGCGGGGTGGTGCCGGTGTGGGCGTGCGTATCCCGCCACCCCCGTTGGCACCAACCATTGCATACCCAAAGGCCGCGCCGAATCGTAAAATCCGGCACAGTGCCACATTTTTCGCCTCGGCGTGAAGAAAAAGCTTGAATGGGGCGGGGAAATGTGCTAAAGAGGAAACGTCTATGAAAAAAGTTCTTTCTACATTGACCATTCTGGCAGGCCTTGCAAGCGTTGCCAGCGCCGCCCCGTATGTGCTCCCGGAGAACCAGCCCGGTGCCAACACCAAGTATGACTGGACTCCCGAGTACAGCATCGACGCCCTCTACGCCATCGGCGATGAGAAACACATGCCCGACATGTGGGGCGTCCGCGTGGGCTTCAACCTGTACTCCATGCAGCGCGCCTCCGTGCGCCACCAGTTCTCGCTGTCCGTGGCCTACGAGGCCGGCAACGAGAAATACACGGAGGTGGACTACCAGGGCTACAGCATGCACTACAAGGACGAGATGTACGCCATGCCCATCACCCTGGGCTACCACGTGCACCTGGCCGTCAGCGACGAGGTCTCCTTCTTCCTTGGAGGCCGCGCCGGCTACTCCATCGGCCAGGTCAAGTCGAAGGATGGGTATGGCACGGACAAAATTGACACGGACGGCTTCACGTTCAGCGTGGGCGGCGGCATTCAGGTGCAGTGCAGCGACACCGTGTACGTGCGCCTGGGCTACGAGTTCGGCCGCACCTATGTTGACAAGAAGGACGTGAAGGGCAACTACGGCCAGCACACCATCTCCCTGGGTGTGGGCTGCTGGTTCTAAAACCCGTCTGAAAATCAAAACCTTAACAAAACGGGGCGGCCGCAAGGTCGCCCCGTTTCCATTTGGTGAATTGATTGAGCTCAGCAGTAGCGGCGGAGGACGTACGGCAAAATGCCGCCGGCGCGGAGGTATTCCAGCTCCATGGGAGTGTCCACGCGCACGGTGAGCGGCAGGTCGAATGCAGGGGCATCCGCCGGCTGCACGTGCAGGGTGGCCTTGCCGCGCGGGGTCAAAGCCGCGCCCAGCCCCGTGATGGAGAACGTGGCGTCCGCCAGGTCCTTCACACGGTCGTAGTCCGCAGGGTCGGCAAAGTTGAGGGGCAACACACCCATGCCGATAAGGTTGCTGCGGTGGATGCGCTCGAAGCTCTTGGAAACAACGGCTTGCACGCCGAGGAGGGCGGTACCCTTGGCGGCCCAGTCGCGGCTGGAGCCCATGCCGTAGTCTTCACCCGCAATGACGATGGTGGGGGTGCCGTCCTGACGGTAGGCCATGCCCGCATCATAGATGAACGTGGGCGTGCCGGAGGGGGCGGCGATGTCCACATCCGGCGCAGAGACGGGCTGCGTGCCGAAGTAGAGCGTGTAGCCGCCCTCCACGCCGGGAGTCATGCGGTTCTTGATACGCACGTTGGCAAAGGTGCCGCGCACCATGACAAGGTCGTTGCCGCGGCGGGAGCCGTAGGTGTTGAAATCCTTCTGCTGCACGCCGAGGGAGGCGAGGAAGCGTCCGGCAGCCCCCGTGGGCTTGATGGCCCCGGCGGGTGAGATGTGGTCTGTGGTCACGCTGTCGCCAAAGATGCCGAGGGCGCGGGCGCCTGTGATGTCCTGGACATCGTGGGGCTGCTTGGTGAAGGCATCGAAGAACGGCGGGCGGTGGATGTAGGAGGAATCTGTATTCCAGGCGAAGGTGGCACCCTGCGGGGCGGTCACGCCGTCCCATTGCGCCACGTGCTCCGCGTAGGAGGCGCGGTAGTCCTGCGGCGCGGCGGTGCGTGCCTGTGCGGCGGCTATCTCGTCGGAAGTCGGCCAGATGTCGCGCAGATACACGGGGTGCCCGTCCGTAGCCGTACCCAGCGGCTCGTTGAGCATGTCGATATCCACGCGGCCGGCCAAGGCGAAGGCAATCACCAGCGGGGGCGACATGAGGAAGTTGGCCTTGACCATGGGGTGAATGCGGGCCTCGAAATTGCGGTTGCCGGAAAGCACGGAGCAGGAAACGAGCCCCTGTTCCGCCACGGCCTGCTCCAGCTGGGGGTTGAGCGGGCCGGAATTGCCGATGCAAGTGGTGCAGCCGAAGCCGACGATGGAGAAGCCGATGGCATCCAGAGCCTCCGTAAGGCCGTTGTTGGCAAAGTAGCGCGTTGCAATGCGGGAGCCGGGAGCCATGCTGGTCTTCACGTGCGCGGGCACGCGCAAGCCGAGCGCGGCGGCCTTCTTGGCCAGCAGGCCCGCGGCGAGCATGAGCCCCTCGTTGCTGGTGTTGGTGCAGCTGGTGATGGCCGCCACCAGGATGGAGCCGTCCGTCAGCTCGACATCATGCGTGGTGTCGGCATCGGGGTTTCCGGCATCGCCGTGCATGGTCACCTTCACGGATTCGGCGCGCTGCTCGTGGCCGTACACGCCGGTGCAGAGCTCCGCGAAATTCTTCTTCAAATCCGCCAGGGCAATGTGGTCCTGCGGGCGCTTGGGGCCCGCGACCGCGGGAACGATGTCCGCCAGGTCCAGCTCCAGCACGGCGGAGTAGTCCAGCTGCCCCGCGTGCGGCATGCCGAAAAGGCCCTGTGCCTTGAGATAGGCCACGCAGGTATCCACCTGTTGTTGAGGGCGGCCGGTGGCGCGCAGGTATTCCGCGCTCACCTCGTCGAAGGGGAAGAAACCCATGGTGGCGCCGTATTCCGGGGCCATGTTGGCCACGGTGGCGCGGTCCGGCAGGGAAAGCGCGGCGGCGCCCTCCCCGAAGAATTCAACGAACTTGCCCACCACGCCGTGCTTGCGCAGCATGCGCGTGACGTGCAGCGCCAAATCCGTGGCGGTCACCCCCTCCCGCAGCTTGCCGGCAAGGTGCACGCCCACCACCTCCGGCGCCAGGAAGGTCACCGGCTGGCCGAGCATGCCGGCCTCCGCCTCAATGCCGCCCACGCCCCAGGCCACAATGCCCAGGCCGTTGATCATGGTGGTGTGGGAATCCGTGCCCACCAGGGTATCCGGGTAGAACACGCCATCCTGCTCCATCACGCCGCGGGCCAGGTGCTCCAGGTTCACCTGGTGTACAATGCCGGTGCCGGGCGGCACCACGGAGAAGGACTTGAAGGCCTGCTGCCCCCATTTGAGGAATTCATAGCGCTCGGTGTTGCGCTCAAACTCGCGCTCCAAATTCTTGTGGTAGGCGGCGGGGAATCCCGCCCAGTCCACCTGCACGGAATGGTCCACCACCAAATCCACCGGCACCAGCGGCTCCATGGCCGCGGGATCGGCCCCCTGCCCTTCCACCGCCGCGCGCATCGCCGCCAAATCCACCAGCAGCGGCACGCCAGTAAGGTCTTGCAGGATGATGCGCCCCACCGTGAACGGGATTTCAAAGTCATGCGCCTGCCCCGCCTTCCATGAGGCCAGGTTCTCCACGTCGCGCTCCGTCACGCGCATGCCGTCGCAGTTGCGCAGCAGGCTCTCCAGCACAATACGCAAGCTCACCGGCATGCGGTTGATGCCAGGGTGGCCGCCCTCTGCCAGTGCGGGCAGGGAGTAGAAACATCCCTCTCCCCCGCCGGGTATCTCAAAGCTTCTTTTTACGTCTTTCATGTAACAGGAAGTCACGCGAGTATAATCGCATTTCCCCTTCTTTCAAGGAGAAAAGACCTCTTATGCCACAATTCGCTGAAAAGCGCGCTTCTTTCTTGCCGCGTTCGTGCAGCTATGCTAGAATGGGAATCGTGCCTAAGCTGGTATTGCTCATCACTCTTGTTGCTTGCGCGCTTTCCGTTCTGCATGCAGAGCTGAAAGAGGTGGTTTTTGCACCGCAATGGATTCCCCAAAACCAGTTCGCGGGGTTCTATGTGGCCAAGGAAAAGGGGTTCTACGAGGATGAGGGACTCGATGTCAAGTTCAAGCACATGGGCATCAACTCCAATAAAACATCCCTGCAGCTCCTGCAGGCAGGGCAGACTGACATTGCCGGCTTGCAGCTCCTGCAGGCCATCGCCGCCCGCGCGCAGGGCGCTCCCATCGTCAACGTGGGACAAATCACCCAGATGAGCGGGCTGTGGGTGGTGGCACACCGCCCCATCAGGGAACCCAAGGACCTGAACCACATGCACGTTGCCCGCTGGCAGTTCGGCCACTCCGAGCTGTTCGATGTGCTGTGCCACGAGTTCAACCTGGATCTGGAGACCGTGCCGTTCAGCCACAACCTGAGCCTGTTCACCTACGATGCCGTGGACGCCACCCTGTGCTACAGCTACAACGAGTACCTGCGCCTGCTGCTGGCCATAGGCCGCGTGCCGGAGGAAAACGTGCTGCGCTGCCACGACCACCTGCCCAGAACCCCGGAAGACGGGCTCTACGTCTCCGAGGAATACTACAAGGCAAACAAAGCCACCATAGCCGCCTTTATGCGCGCCACCAAAAAGGGCTGGGACTACGCCGCCGAACACATGGAGGAAGCCTGCGCCATCACCCACAGATACATCGAGTCTGGCCACGTGAGCAGCAACCCGGCCATAGAGCGCCTGATGCTCAAGGAGTTCCTGCGCCTGCAGGTGAACCCAACCACCGGCACGCGGGATTACGCCCAAGTTCCGGAAGATGTGTTCAACAAGCTGGTGGACTCCATGTTCCGCGCCGCCCTCATCAAGAAACCCATTCGCTACGACGAGATGATACGCCATGAGTAAACGCAAATCCTTTGCACAGAGGTTGAGCCTCATCGTCATTGCTCTCATCTCCGTCCTCTTCGTCGGAGTGCTGGCCATTGCCGCACAAACCTGCCGCCACCTCATCGCGGAAGAAGCCACCAAATCCGCCACCAACCTGCTGGACGCCACAATCGCGGACGTGGAGAAAGAGCTGCGCAGCGTGGAGGTGGCCACCGCCAACACCGCCTGGATGGTGGAGGGGCATGAGAACGATGACGCCTACCTGCTGCACCTCACCCGCAAACTGGTGGAATCCAACGAACACATCGTGGGCAGTGCCGTGGCCTTTGTGGCAGACTACCACGAGGGCAGGCACTACTACGCCCCGTACACCTGGATGGATGAGGACACGGAGGACGTGAAGCACTCCCACCTGGGAAGCGAGACGTACGACTACTTCCTGATGGACTGGTTCCAGATACCGTACCTCACCAAGAAGGCGTGCTGGACGGAGCCGTACTACGACGAGGGAGGCGGCGAGCAATGGATTTGCACCTACAGCCGCCCGATATTCGACAAGGAGGGCAGGCTGTACGCCGTAATCACCGCGGATATCGCGCTGAACTGGCTTTACCACAAGTTCGGTGACATCCACCCGTACAAGGACTCCTTCACCATCCTCATCAGCCGCAACGGCTCCTACGTCGCTGCACCGGACCGCTCCTGGCTGCGCGGCTCCACTATCTTCTCCGTGGCGGCAGAGAAAGAGGACGAACGCGCCTGGAATACAGCCCTGGACATGGTGGCGGGGCTCAAGGGCAGCTCGGAATTCGAGAAGGACGGCAAATCATACTTCGGCGTGTACGGCCCGCTCTCCAACGGGTGGTCCGCCTCCATCATCTGCCCGTACAGCTCGGTGCTGGCCCGCGCCACGGAAATGAACCTGGTGGTCGTTGTGCTTGCGGTGGCGGGTTTGTTCGGCCTGTTCCTCCTGTGCCGGGCGTCCATCGAGCGGGCCGCCTCGCCGCTTCGCAAATTCTCGGAAAGCGCCATGAGCATCGCCAAGGGCAACTTCAACACCAAGCTCCCGGATATCCAGACCGATGACGAAATCCGACAGCTGCGCGACTCCTTCGACTACATGCAGGGCTCGCTCACCCAGTACATCCAGGACTTGAAGAGCACCACCGCCGGCAAGCAGCGCCTGGAAAGCGAGCTCAACATCGCCCACAACATCCAGATGCAGATGCTGCCCAAGAACTTTGCAGACATCAAACTCGCGGATGTGTACGCGGACATCCACCCCGCCAAGGAGGTGGGCGGCGATTTGTACGACGTGACCGCGCGCAATAACATGTTGTACTTCGCCGTGGGTGATGTGTCCGGCAAGGGCGTGTCCGCCGCGCTCATCATGGCCATTACCCGTAGCTCCCTGCGCTTTGTGGGCGGCCACGGCATCGACCTCTCGGAAATGGCGGGCAAGATCAACCGCAGCCTTACGGAGAACAATGAGAGCGGCATGTTCGTCACCCTCCTGCTCTGCCGCTTCAACACAGAAACCCGCGTGCTGAACTACTGCAACGCCGGCCACAATCCGCCCGTTGTCATCCCCCGCAACGGCGAGCCCTACTTCCTGCCGCTCATCCCCAACCTCGTGGTCGGCGTCATGGACGACTTCGAGTTCAAAATGCAGACCCGCCAGATGGAGGAGGGCGACACCATTGTGCTGTACACCGACGGCGTGACCGAGGCGGAAGACCCGGACAAGAACCAGTACGGTGAGCAGCGCCTCATGGCCTGGGCCCGCACCGTCACCCCGCAGATGTCCGCCAGGGAGGCCACCGACCGCCTCTCCGCAGACCTTAAGCGCTTCACACGCGGCAACGAGCAGAACGACGACATCACCATCCTCATCATCCGCACCTGAGTGCGGCAGGGGGGGCACCTCCCCAAACTTTTTTTCACATTTTTCATTTTTTACCGTGCATTCGGCCGTTTTCGCGCTTAAGGGGGTATGGAAAACGTTATGGACACAATGAACAATCCCGTTTGGAGAAAAGCCTTCCGCGGCGTTTGCTATCTGGTGTATGCCCTGCTGTGCCTGCTTTACGTGGGCGGGTGGTGGGCGGTGGTGGAATCCATCGGCAAGGCGCCGTGGTACGAGCTGCAACCCTGGCTGGGCGACAAGCCGGAAATAACCGATTGCGACTGGTTCAACGGCCACCTGAGCGTCACCATGAACGCCACGCCGCAACAGGTGGCAGACTACGCCGCCGCGCTGCAGCTGCAGCAAGGGGAAACGGCCGAGAATGGCACCGTGCACTATGCCTCCCCCGGCCCCTGCTGCCTGCGCACGCAGGAGGGCCGGGTTTCCCATGAAAGCGTGGATATCACCATGCAAAGCCGCGGCAACTCCTGCACCGTCACCATATGCGACCATTTCCCTTTCGCAATGGGCGAGGGGCAGGGAAAGCCGCAGCCCCGCACCATCCCCGCGCGCTTCCCCTCCCGGGAGTCCTGGCTGGATGACCTCCCGGCCTCCTGGGTGGGCTTCTTCAACAAGAACGCCGGGCTGACGTCATTCGTCTCCGGCATCATCCTGCTCAGCTGGGCGGCGTTGTTTTTCGGGCAGAGCCTGCTGGTGGACGGCGCGCTGCTGCTGCGGTGGCGGCGTCCGCCGCACGGTTTTAGGCGGTGGGCGGCGTGGCTGCTGCTGCCGCTGGCGCTGCTGGGTCCCGCCCTGCTGGCGCACCTGCTTTCCATGCCGGAATGGGACTTCGTGGCCATTTTCGTCACCTTTGTGCTCGGCATTGTGCTGGGCGGCGTCAGCGTGCTATGCTCCTGGCTGCTGAGCTTTGTCTCCCAACTCCTCCTGGCGGCGGACAAGAAGCTGGCGTGAAGGGTGGAAAAAACTTGACCCTGCCGGGGGGAATCGCTAATATCGCAGTATGATGGTACGCAAATTCGCATCCTGCCTTATTGCGCTGGTCATGGCGGCCGGCTTTGTCAGTGTGAGCTCTTGCTCACACGCGGATTTCAATAGAATTCCCAAGACAAGCGGCTTCTTCCAGCACCTGGAGAAGAGCAAGTATGAGAGCACTCCCATGGTGGCCTACTGGGACGATATGGATGACGCCGAATGGGATGCGCGCGTGCACGGCACCAACGGCAAGAGCCAAACCATCATACTCAAGCCCGTAACTCTGGACTACTTCACCCCGCGCCCCAAGGACGCCGCCCTCGCCACCCGCATCGAGAACATGCGCGACTATTTCGACAAGGAGCTCCAGAAGGAATTCCAGCGTCTGGACAAGGACCCCAACAACAACCTGCACCTCACAACCAAGCCCGGGCGCGGCGTGTACACGCTGGAAGTCGCCATGCTCTCCGTCAAATCCACCAACGTGGCCAAGAACGTGGCCATGCAGGTGCCGGGCTTCTTCATCAAGGGCGGCAGCGCGGCGGCTTCGCTCGTGCTGGGGCAGAAGGACGACACCGGCTACATCTCCTTCGGCGCGCGCCTGATTGACGACCGCGGCAAGGTGATTTGCGAGACCGGCGACTTCGAGTACGGCATGCAGTCCGTGATAGGCCGCATCGGCTTCGATTCCAAGGATTACCGCCCCTACGCCTACCAGAAGCAGACCATCGATTTCTGGGTGGAGGAGATCGGACAGCTCATGACCACGGATTCCAAGACCTCGGTCTCCAAGCCCAAGGTTTCCTTCAACCCGTTCTAAAGGTAACAGGCGGTGCATAACCGCGCCTGCACGCGGCGGTTTTCCGGGGTTGACACCGGGGCGGAAAGGCTATAGAGTTTCCGCATGAAGATTTGCACCCCTGTCATGGCATTGCTGCTGGCCTGCGCCGGCGTTCAGGCTGAAATCCGGCTGGCGGACGCCACCGTGTGCGACGTGGAGCAGGGCCGCGCAGAGAAGCCGGACAATTGGATGAGCTGGGCCGCGGCGGATGCCAACCTGATTCAGGCGTGGCAGGATGTCTATTACAACAGGCACGACGAGGGAGAGACCCCGCCCACGGGCTCGGGAACGGGCATGGCGCGCTCTGCGGAGGTTTACCGCGCATTCCTGGACGGCTGGAAGACGGACGGCTATTCCTACATCCCGAACGGCGTGACCTGGTGGTTTCAGGGCGGGGAGTACCAGTTGCCGTTCGGGGCCATCACGGCCAGCGTGAACGAGCCCGCCGTGCATGCGGAGCGAGACTCGGGGTACTACAACACGGTGTTCGGGAATTCCGTGCTCTCAGAGGATGTGGATGTGGAAACCGGCGAGCCCAAGCCCTGCTTCAACGATGTGAACGGCTACGGCACGGATCTTGCCGTGCGCACCGGCAGCACCGGGGGACGCCAGGTATCCTACGCGGAGCTCAAGGAGGGACTTGACCAGGCTTTTCAATACAAGGGACACGCCGCCGCGCTGGGCATCTACTGCCATAGCAGCGTGCTCTCCGCCACCACCATGCACGCGCTCACCTGCTGGGGATATGAGGCCGATGACAACGGCAACGTGCAGGCCCTGTACGTCACCGACTCGGCCGATGGCCGCACCGGGCTGGTGAAGATGGGCGTGACGGCCAATGGCAAGGATGAGGACGGGAAGGAGTTGCTGTACCTCGTTCCCGAGGATGCGAAAGGCATATACAGCCTGGGCGCGTTCTGCATCAAGTCCGTGACCGGCATCGCCACCCCGCAGGATGTGGCGGTGAAGGCGGAGGACCGCTCCATCCTGCCTACCGACGGCACGCTGACCGGCAACACGGGGCTGAACGCAGACACCACCGTTCACCAGACCGTTACCGTGGGAGAATGGCTGCTGCTGGCCTCTGCCCATGATGCCAAGCTGACCATCGACAACGCGGAGGGCAACGGCCTGGTGGTGGAGGCCAACGGCACGGCGCAGCTGCACGCCACTGCAATCCATGCCTGCTCCGGCTCCGGCATGCATGTGGCCGGCGGTGTTGAGGTGGATGGTCAGGGGCTCGCCATCTCGCAGAACCAGGGTTCCGGCGTGGCGGTTTCCGGCAGCATGCAGGTGCGAGAGGCGGATGTATCCATCACCGGCAACAGCACCGCGCAGGATGGCGGCGGCATCCGCGTCGCCTTCGGCGGCAGCATGACCGTCACCGCGGCGGATTCCCTGCCGAACCTGGCTGTCTCCGGCAACTCCGCCTCAGGAAACGGCGGCGGCATCTGCAATGCGGGCTCCCTGGTCATCATGAATCTCGGTACCGTCACCTTGGCGGGCAACCGCGCCGAACAGGGCTCCGCCATCTACAACTCGGGAGACCTCTCCATCTCCGGCATTTGGAATGGCGTCAACATCTCCGCGCCGCAGGGCAGCTCCGCCGCCATCGTCCACAACGCCGCCGGGGCCTCCCTGGAGCTGGCGGACTGCTACGGGAATATCACCATCAGCGGCGCCCCTATCGGCATTGAGAACCACGGCACGCTCTTCCTCGGCACAGATGAGGAGAACCCCATCGTCTTCCAAGATTGCGCGCTCACCGGCAGCGGCACCGCATACCTCGGCATGGATGCCATGCAAAGCCTGTATTATGGCAGGGGCGTGGTCTTCACTCAAGGCGACAAAAGCACCGCCGTGGGCTCCTCCGCTGACGACGACACCGCCACCCTGCAAGCCGCCACCCTGGCCGCAGGCTCCCTGGTGGGCCTCAATCAAAACGCCTGCCTGTCACGCGCCTCCATTGCAGCAGATGCCGATTTCCGGGCAGAGGATGTGCAGCTGGATGCCGTGGACATGCAGGTTGACGGCGCCCTGGCGCTCACCAACGTGCGCACCGCCTCAGATTCCACCTACGCCGCGCTCTCCATCACCCTGCAGGATGTCACGCTCATCCTGAACCCCGCCGCTGACACCGCCCCCCTGTTCGCCGCCAAAGCACCGGAGATGGCCCTGGATGCCTCCGGCGTGTTCAACACAGGGGAACTCTCCGGCTCCCTCACCCTCGTGCAGGACGACATCACGCGCTCCATGCGCGCGGCGGGCGTCTCCCGCCTCAGGGTGGATTTCGGAGAAAGCGCCCGCCTGGCCCAGGATATCTCCATGCTCATGCAGGGGCTGCAATACGATGGTGTCGTCGGCAGCTCCGCCTTTTTCACCCTCCGCGTGCCGGAACCCTCCGCTCCTGCCCTCGCGCTGCTGGCCATCGCCGCCTGCGCCGCCCGCAGGAGAACGCGCTGATGCCCCTCACCCACGCCACGTACCTAAAAACCCCTCCCGCTTCGCAGCAGGGAGGGGCTTTGTCAAACCTTCTTCGGCGCTACCTTTACTTGCGGCGACGGCGAGCGGCAAGGCCCGCAAGCGCAAGCAGGGAAAGCGTGCCCGTCGCAGGCTCCGGTACGTTCTGCATGGTAAAAATGGCGCGGTTGGACGCCAAAGCATCATCCTTGCTCAGCGTCTTGTCATACAGCGCCACCTTGGCAACATAATCCGGATTCACCTTGAGAGTATCCATCACAAAGTCGCTCCAACGAAGTCCGCTATCCGCCATGAACGGGGTCCCTACACTGGGGATTGTCTCGTAATAAGATTCACCAGATCCAGGGATTTCGTATTTGATTGTAGTATAAAGCTTAGTTCCTTCATTATTGCTCATGTTGGCGGTCAGCGTCAGAGAAATGCCCAGAGGAGAGTCCAGACATTCCATCGCTTCCGTATTCACACCAAGCCAGTTGTTGTTTTTCGTGGCGCGGTAATTGGTTGTCTGCACATTCTTTCCGGCATCGGTAATGGCCATGAACGCGCCGCCTTGAGTAATAATGCCTTGTGCATCCGAGCTGTAGCCCATGCCAACACCGAACTTTTCGCCAGTATTTTCACCAATCACGGAAATCAGGGACTTGCTCATGTTAGTTTTGGAGCTGCCAACATACTCGGCAATCAAGTTTACACCCGCTGGATTGAGCTCGAAGGTGTAGGAGAAATCCTTATTGGTTGACGTCGGGTCGGTCAACGTGTAGCTTTCCGGCGAGGAGGTGGTGAAGAACAGCTTTTGGAATGCTGTGTCGGTAATATCCCCAGCCATAGCCAAGCTGCCGAGGGTGATGAGTGCAAGTAGTGTTGCTTTCATTTTTTCAGTTTCTATTGTAGGTTAAGTGCAAGGGCTTGCGGAGGGACACCTCGTCACTCTCCTGAACCGTCGTTTGCGAGGAAAGCCTACAGTATTTGGAAACCTTATGCAAGTCTAAATTGAAAACAAATTGAATTTTTGAGGTTTGGCGGGTGCTTAATTTTTCCCAAATAATTTGGCGAGGGGTTCCTGAAGCCTGAATTTGCAGATTTCCGTAAGGGAAACGGCGCGCGCAGGCGCCTACAGTATTCCAAATACTGTAGACTGCCCCTGCGCGCGGCGGGAACGGAAGAGCGCACGAAAGACCTTCCCTACCCACCCCACGCAACTAACTTACAACAAAAACAAAACAGATATGAAAGCAACACTACTTGCACTCCTGACACTGGGCAGCCTGGCCTTCGGCTTGGATACAAGTCAGGCCCTCACCCTGAGCACCGATTTCACCAAGGGCAGCTCCTCCGGCGGCAATGGTTATACCGGCATTGCCTTCCAGCTCACCCCCGGAACTGATCGTTACACGAATAGCAACCTTCTTACCGAGAATGCGACCTACGAATTGACGGGCATCACCATTCAGTGGCGCAATAACACCAATCCCACAACAAAGGTTGAAGATGGAGTCCAGCTTGTTGTGACAAATGCCTCGGACCAGAAGGTTCTCGGCATTTCGAACAGTATTACCTCGTTGGTTGCCGGGCCGCTTCCGGGCAAGGAAGGGGACCAGATCAACCTGGCAGTGCATACATTCGAGACTCCCATCACGCTTGCTCTCAAGACCCCCTATTATGCCTTCTATGTTACGGATGCGAAAGTCCAGGACATAGAGGTTGGACAGCCGTTGACAGTGGCCAGCGTGGCTCCGGTCAACCTGATGGCACAGGGCGGGGCTAGCGCCTATACGAATCCCAACACTGATTTCGGCACGGCGCAGGGGTTGGCTCCGTATGGACCTAACTTTGCTCCCATTGGCTATCTTTCGATCACAAAGAAGAGCAACGTACCTGAGCCGACGACGGGCACGCTGAGCCTGCTGGCGCTGGCTGGCCTTTGCATCCGTCGCCGCAAGTAAGGCGACCTGCAAAGTAGGTTTTACCAAAGCCCCTCCCGCCGAAAAGCGGGAGGGGCTTTTATATACAACCATGGGCGTGAACAGGCGTGATTAGTTACGCACGCCCACACCGGCCCACACCGCCGTTCGGCGGCGTTACCGTGGTGGGTTTTCGGGCGTGGTTACCCACGGGTTAAAGAACCCGTGGCTTGCGCATCGCCGCCCCCGGAGGGGGGCTCATAATACCGCGACCGTCTTCGCAGAAGTTACGCCGAGACAGGCCAGGGGCGGATTATTACAAGTTCCATCTGGCATTCTGCCAGATGGAACATCATTGTCACGCGCCCTACGGGCGCGCTAACTGTAACCCCGTCAGGGGTGATGGTGCGCAAGCCACGGGTTCTTTAACCCGTGGGTCACCCGGCATGCCAACCAATCCACGGTAACCCCGCTTCCGCGGGGTGGTGCCGGTGTATCGCCCGCCTACCAACTACCCCCGTTCGCGCCAATCATTGTCCACCAACCCCCGCGCCGCTAGGCGCGGCGAACTTTCCAAATCGTAAATCGTCAATCGTCAATTGTAAATCCTAGGGCTCTACGCCAGCTCAGCAAGGAAGCCGCTCTCGTCCAGATACAGGTTGTCCGGCAGGGAGAAGGCGCTGAGGAGGCTTGGGCCGCAAACGGAGGTGCCGCCCTGTTCGCGCGCGCCCAGGATGGCAAATCCGGGCAGCAAGACGCCGCGGGTGCGGGGACGCGTGCCGAGCTGGCTGGTGCCGTCACCAATCTTGAAGACGCTGCGGCACATGCTCATGGAAATGATGATGTGGCGCGGAGTGGCGAGGCAGGGACGCCAGCGCATGTTGGGAGTGGAGATGGCGGAGCCGCCGCTGAAATCAAAGAAGGGAGCCTGGTGGTGAGGAATGGACTTGTAGAGGATGCCGCGCATGTGTGAGCCACCCACCATCTGCTCCACCTCCGCGGGCAGCATCTCCTGCGGTGTTTCCACGAGGTAAACCGGGGTGTGGGTGACAACGGGCCAGAGCACGGCGAGGACGAGTTCCTGCGGCTCCTGGTGGCCCACGGTGGCAAGCACAGGCACGCCGGGCTTGAGGGCGTTGACGCGGCAGACCTGCTGCACGTTCATCCAATAGCGGTGAAGCGGAAGGATATCCTTGGAAGCCTCCTGCAGCAGCTCCATCCAGCGCACCAGCAGCGGGTCCCAATCCTCTCCGGGTTCACGGCTGATGAGAGCGGCGGCCACCTGGAAGCCGGTGAGGCACTGCCCGCCCTGGGCATGCACCAGCGGGGTGTTGCCCATCTGCTCCAAATGGCGGATAAGGCCGTCACGGCTGCTGGCATCCGTGGTTTCCAGGCACTGGGCGGAAAGGGAGCGGAAGGAGCGCATCACGCTGTCGGCGCTGCATTCCCGCGGGGTGAAGGGCTCACCCACGGCCACGGTGTACGGGTACGGGTAGCGCAGCGGCAGCTTGGTGAAGAAACGGTTGCCGAAGTAGGAGAACACGCTGCCCCACAAGCCATCCATGTAGATGGGAATCACGGGCACCTTGGCACGGCGGGTGATGACCTCCACCCCGCGGCGGATGGGGGTGATGCAGCCGTGGCGTGTGAGCTGCCCCTCCGGGAAGATGCAGATGATATCGCCGTTCTCCAGGCCCATCTCCGCCTCATGAATGGCATGGCGCGGGTTGCTGCTGGAGATGGGCAGCGAGTTGAACAGCTCCAGAATCCAGCCCACAAAGCGCACCGAGGTGAACTCCTCGTCCACAATGAAACGGATGGGACGCCGCACCACCATCGTCAGGAACAGCGCATCTGCATACGTCACATGGTTCACCACCAGCAGCGCGCCGCCGCGCTCCGGGATGCGGTCCACGTTGAGCACACGCGCCCGGTAGAACAGGTGCATGAACCACATGCCCAGCATGCGGATGAAGTCCTGCGGAATCAAGCGCAAGGCGGATATCAGGATGAAGAGGCTGATGAGGAAGAGGACGAAGAACTGCATCTGCGGCGATGCGCCGAATTGGTACATCAGCCACATGAGCGCCACGGCCACCAGGCCCATCAGGTTGTCGATCAGGTTGCCCGCCGCAATGATATTGCCGCGGTTGGAGGGGTCGCAGTTGTCCTGAAGGTAGGCGTTGAGCGGCACCAGGTAGGCCGCGCCGAAGGCCCCCGTGAGCGCCAGCAGGATGTTGCTGGGCAGCGTGTTGACGGGCAGCATGGCCAGCAGGAGCGTGCTGACCGTGATGCCGATGGCACCGAGGGGGATGAGCCCCAGCTCGTTGGCCCCCTTGCACAGGCGGGAGGCTGTAACGCCACCGACGACCACGCCGCCGGTGAGCCAGGCCATGAGGATGCCGCATTCCAGACTGAAGTTCACGTTCGGGTCCGCGGCCTGCATGGCCTTGGCAATCTGGATGAGGATGAGGAAGAGGGAGCCGGCCAGGCACCAGAAGTAGCAGATGCCCATCTCGCTGAGCCTCAGGTTGCGGTCGCGCCACAGGTACTTCACCTGGGAGAAATGCTCCCAGAGCAGGCTCCAGCTGAACGGGCGCGGGGGTTTGACCGCATAGCGCGGGAGGAAGAAGGAAGCCACGGCCACCACGCTCGCCAGGCTCAGGAACACCCAGGTGGGCAGCTTCACCGCGCTCCACCCGGCCTCCACGGCCCCGTCCGGCTGCGCAGCGTACACATCCAGCAGGTAGCTGAACCAGAAGAACACGCCGATCTGCGCCACCAGCAGCACAAACACCATGCTCATTTCAATGATGCCGGAGCCGAAGGAGATGTAGCGCGAGCCCAGCAGGTCCTTCACAATGCCCTTCTTGGCGGGGGAGAGGATGGTGGCCTGCGTGGCAAACACGGTGAACCAGATGATGGCCGCCGTCATGTCGTGCATGTAGAAGCAGAACTGCATGCAGCTCATCACAAAGATTTGCAGCAGGCACATCACCTGGATGATGCGCGTCTTGCAGAAACAATCCGCCAACCACCCCACCAGCGGGGAAAAGAGGATGTAGGGCAGCACAAAGATGGCGCCCAGCGTGTATTCCAGCGTGCTGCCGGACGCGCCCCACAGCCACACACCCAGCGGTATCAGCAGGAACTGGACCGCCTTTTCGTTGAACGCGTTTTGCGCCTGAACGGCCACAAGCGTCCAGAAGCCCCTCCATTCCTTTTTGGAAGGCTCCTTGTAGAACTGTTCAATATCATCCGCCATGGGAGGTGGTGGTACGCGCGTATTATCTCACAGCATCGACAATTGGCAAGCGCAAACTGTTGCAGCACTGACGCACTTGGACGATCACATGTGTCCCAATTGTTTTTTGGAAGGGACGTGATTGGTGTGCAATGATTGGTGCCGACGAGCGCGATTAGTATGCAACCCTTGGCGCTAATCCACCCCGCGCGAGGCGGGGTTATGTGCCGATACGTATCGAGCGTGGTTACCCCCACGCCTTACGGCGTGGGCTGGAAAAGGTTGTCGCCGCCAAGGCGGCTCAATATAGCGCGCCTGGCGGCGCGAAGACGGGTGCGGGGTGGATACACGCCAACGCCTGCAGCTCTCCGCGCGTTTTTCGCCGCGTTTTTATGGAATGGCAATGGTCCCGAAAAAAAACGCAGCCTGCACAGGCAGGCTGCGAAAAACAAGAAAAACAGATATGATGAAAGATTAATAGCGCACCTCGTAGTTGCCGGGCTCGCGGGGCTCTTCAGGCTCGCGCTCGCAGGGGGGCAGCATGGAGTTGAGGTGGTGGCGCTGGATGGTCTTCTTCATTCCCTTGTCGTTGCGGACGGTGATTTCCTTGGCGTCCTTGATGGCGGCCTCACGGTCCTTCTCGGCCTTTTCACGGGCCTTGTTGTACTTGTCGATGCTGGCCTTCTGGCGCGGGGTGGCGATATCCTTGAGGGTTTCCTCGGAAAGGTCCTTCGCGTTGTCCACAACGGGGGCGGCCTGCACGGCAAGCGCGGCGGCAAGGGAGAATGTAAGGATGGAAAGAGTCTTCATGGCTGAATTTCAATACCAGTATAGGCAAGAAGGCGACGGTGTCAAGCCAATTTTCCGCGCAAGGTGGAATTTTCTCGCAAAAATCACTCCTGCGGCGGGTTCATGCCGCCGTCCAGCAGGGCAAACATGTCCATTTGCCCCTCAGCGGCCTCCGGCGCGGGCATGCCGGTTTCCGCGGCCTTCTTCCGGCGCGCGGCCCTGGTCTTGGGCTCGTGGGTGGCGGCGTGCATCTCCAGGTGGGTGAGAATCTGCTTGGCGCGGTCAATGATGGGCTTGGGCAGCCCCGCCAGGCGCGCCACCTGGATGCCGTACGATTTGTCCGCCGGGCCGGGCAGCACCTTGCGCAGGAAGACGATTTCGTCCTTCCACTCGCGCACCTCCACGTGGCGGTTGCTCACGGCGGGGTGGGTTTGCTCCAGGTCTGTCATCTCATGGTAGTGGGTGGCGAAGAGGGTGCGCGCGCCGATGACGTCGTGCAAATGCTCCGCCACGGCCCAGGCGATGGAGAGGCCGTCGAAGGTGGCGGTACCGCGGCCGATTTCATCCAAAATGACCAGTGAGCGGTTGCCGGCGTTGTTGAGGATGAGGGCGGTCTCGCTCATCTCCACCATGAAGGTGGACTGGCCCTGCGCGATGTCGTCGCTGGCGCCCACGCGGCAGAAGATGCGGTCCACCAGGCCGATGCGGGCTGAATCCGCGGGCACATAGGAACCGATTTGCGCCATGAGCGCGATGAGGGCCACCTGACGGATGTAGGTGCTCTTGCCGGCCATGTTCGGCCCGGTGAGGATGAGCACGCGGTTGGCCTCCGCGTCCATGTCGGTGTCGTTGGGCACGAAGGAGGTGTCGGTGAGCACCTGCTCGATGACGGGATGGCGGCCGTTGAGGATTTGCAAATCGCGGCTGGTGTCCAGCTGGGGGCGGCAGTAGCGGTACAGCTGCGCTTTCTCCGCCAGGGAGAGCAGCACGTCCACCTCCGCCAGAGTCTCGCTGGTGGCCTGGATGCGGTCGATGTATTCGCCCACCTTGGCGCGCAGGTTGCAGAAGAGCTCGTACTCCAGCTGGCGCGCGCGCTCGTCCGCACCCAGGATAGTGCCCTCCATCTTCTTGAGCTCGTCGGTCACGAACCTTTCCGCGTTGGCGAGGGTCTGCTTGCGAACGTAGCGCCCCTCCGGCACCTTGGAGTAGTTGGCCTTGGTAACCTCGATGTAGTACCCGAAGACGTTGTTGAAGCGGATTTTGAGGGAGTCGATTCCGGTTTCCCGGCGCTCGCGTGCCTCCAGCTCGGCGAGCCAGTTCTTGCCATCGCGCGAGGCGGCGCGCAGCTCGTCCAGCCGGGCATCGTAGCCGTCGCGGATCATGCCGCCCTCCTTGATGGTGACGGGAGGTTCGTCCACCATGGCGTGCAGCAGCAGCTCCGTGAGCTCCGCGAAGTCACCCACCTGCCCCGGCAGCGGCGCAAAGACGGGAGCCTTGGCGGCCAGGGCGGTCAAATCGGCCGAGATGTCCGGCAGCTGCTGCAGGGATGCGCCCAGCGCCAGCAGATCCCGCCCGTTTCCGGCGCCCTGGGAGAGGCGGGAGACCAGGCGCTCGGTGTCGCGCACGCCTTTCAGCGAGCTGCGCAGCTTGGTCATGAGGAAGGGCTCCTGCAGGAAGCCGGCAATGATTTCCTGGCGGCGCAGCAGCGCGTCCATGTCGCAGATGGGATGCAAAATCCAATCGCGGAGCTTGCGTGCGCCCATGGGGGTGGAGGTGTTGTCCAGCGCGCCGAGGAGGGTGTTCTTCACGCCGCCGCGGGCCTCCACCAAATCAAGGTTGCGGCGGCTTGCGGTGTCGATGAGCACGGCGTTGTCCGTGGCGCGCAGGGAGAGTTTCCGCAGGTGGTCCGTAGTGCGGCGCAGCTGGTGTTTCAGGTAGTGCAGGATGGCTGCTGCGGCACCGAGCGCGGCGCCCAGGTGCGCGCAGCCGAAGCCTTGCAGGGAATGCACGCGGAAGTGGCTCTCCAGGAACGGCACCGCCACGCCGGGAAGGAAGGTGTAGCCGTCGTAGTACTGCGTCACGGGCACGCCGGGGAAGGCATCGCGCTGTTCGTCGCTCAGCAGCAGCTCGCTGGGGCGGATGCGCTCCAGCTCGTCCGCCAGGGACTCCAGGCTGGGGTAGTCCGCCACGGTGAACTCGCCGGTGGTGTGGTCGGCGCAGGCCAATCCCCAGGCGTTTTTCTCATGGTAGCAGGCGGCAATGTAGTTGTGCTCCCCGCTCTCCAGAAGCGAGAGGTCCGCCAGCGTGCCGGCGGAGACGATGCGCGTGATCTCGCGCTCCACCAGCTTGCCCGGCACGGGGTCGGTCATCTGGTCTGCAATGGCCACGCGCTTGCCCAGCTTCACAATCTGGCCGATGTAGCCCTCCGCCGCGTGGAACGGCACGCCGCACATCGGGATGGTCTGACGCTTGGTGAGCGTGAGCCCCAGCGCCGCGGAGCACTCCTGCGCGTCCTCGAAAAACATCTCGTAGAAGTCCCCCACGCGGAAGAACAGCCACACATCCTCCGGCAGCGCCTGCTTCATCCGCAGGTACTGGTCCATCATCGGGCTGAGCGTGTTTTCCGCCATTTTCAAGTCTTTCCGCAAGGCCTAGCGGTTCTGGATATCACCGCCGCGCTTGCGGATGCGCTCCGGCTGGGGCTTCTTGAGGCGGAGTTCAATCTTGCGTCCGCTCTTCCTGATGGTTTTGGTGGAGAAGAGCTCCGCGCTCACCTCATGGCCGGCACCGGCGGGGGATGCGGTGGGGGCGGCGTCCACGGGGCGGGCGATGCGCTGCAGGCGGGTCTCGAAGGCGGCATCATTGGCGGCGGCGGCATCACTGGCCACCTGGGCCTCCTCCTGCTGCCGGTGCTCCTCCAGTATCTGCTGCATCTCGGTGTCCTCCTCGCGCAGCTTGGCGGCCTCGTCCTCCGGGGTCACGGTTTCCACCAGGTCGGTTCCGGGCTTGGCGGTGTTGTCGGGGTGGTTGCGGAGGTAGTCCTCGAATTCGGGGTCGGGTTCCGCACCGTAGTGGATGGAGCGGTCGTAGGCGCGCGCGGCTTCCGGTATCTTCTTGGCCTCAGCGTAGATGCGCGCCATGTTGTAGTGGGCGTCGGCGATGGCGGGCTTGAGCTTGATGGCGGCGGCGTAGTGCTTGAGCGCGCGCTCATGCTCGCCGCGCAGGCCCTCGATGTTGGCGAGGTAGAAGAAGGATTCAGCGTTGGCGGGGTCCAGCTCGATGGTGCGCGCGAAGAGGCGGCGCGCCTCGTCCATGCGGTCCAGGCGGTAGTAGCTGATGGCCGCCAGGTAGTACGGCACGGCCAGGTTGGGGGAAAGGCGCCGCGCGCGTTCCAGGTACTCCACGGATTCCTCGCAGTGGTTGCGGTAGAGCAGGATGGTGCCCAGGTTCACCAGACCGGGCACGTTGTCCGGCTCTGCATCCACAAGCGTGCGGTACAGCTGCTCTGCGGCGGTGTAGCGTTTCTTGGAGAAGGCTTTTTGGGCGAGGGATGCAAGGGCTTGCGTCTCCAGCCCGGCACGCACGGCGCGCACGGCCTGCTCGCCAATGTTGACCGGGGATTCCTTGCCATCCTCCGCCACCTTGATGGTGTCCACCACGCGGCGCTCGGCATCGGTGAGGTCGGGGTTGCTCTCATCCTCCAGGCGTTGGAGAGCGCCGACGGTTTCCGCGTCCGCGTTCTTCATCTGCTTGTAGGTTTCAATGAGCAGCTTGCGGCCTTCCGCCTGGATGCTGAGCGTGCGCTTCTGCTTGGCGACAACCTCGCGCAGCACCTGGTTTTCCTCCGCCAGGGCGGGGTCCACGGTGGGCTTGGCGGCCTGTGCCTCCAGCTCGGCCTCCAGGTTGTTGAGGCGTTCGGTGAGGGTGGACACGCGGTTGCGGTAGGCCATGTTCTCATCGTAGAGGCCGGTCATGTCCTCGCGCAGGCGGTCGGCCTCCTTGCGGGCGGCCTCCAGCTGCTGGGCGAGCACGGAGCGCTCGTCTCCCTCCGCCTCCATGCGGCTTTCCAGCTCCTGCACGCGGTTGAGGGCCTCCTTGAGCTTCTGGTCCAGCGTGAGGTTCTGGTCCAGCAGGGCCTTGGTCTTCTCCGGGCTGTTGAGGTCCACGATGGCGTGGAGCTGCTCGTTCTCCTGCTTGAGGGTATCACGCTCCAGGGTGACCTTCTCCAGCTCCAGGCGGGTTTGTTCCAGCGTGGAATTGAGCTCCTCAATGCGCGTTTCCGCCTGGCGGCGCGCATCATCCGCCGCACGGTACTTGGCGGACATCTCCGCCAGCTGGCGGTTGAGGGAGTCCACCACCTGGTTGCCGGCGGCGCGCTCGGTCTCGATGTGCTGCTGGAGCTCCGCATATCGCTCCTTGTACTGGCGGCTCTCCAGCTCGGCGCCCACCACGCGGCGCTGCAGGGCGGCCGCCTTGTCGCTGAGCTCCTTGTAGGCATCCGAGAGGCGGCGCACCTCCTCCTGGGAGCGCGCCAGCTCAGAGCGCAGCTGCTGCGTGCGGGCGGACTCATCATCCGTGCCGCCGCTGGGGCGCGTCTCCGGCGGGATATAGGTGGGGGAGGCGGGCGTGTGCTCGCGGGAGGCAATGCTGCCGGGCTCGCGGCGGGGCTGCGAGGGTTGCGCCTTGGCCCTTTCCTCATAGGTGGCCAGGTTGCGGGCCAGCGTGGTGCGTCGGTACTGCACCAGGTTGGGCTTCCAGGTCGGGAAGTCGCGCACGATGGCCGCCAGCAGGCGCTCCGCGTCCCGCCCCTTGCGCAGCGCACTGCGGTAATCCTTCTGCTCCGCCAGCTTCTCCGCCTCCTGAATGAGCTGGTACGCGCCCAGGTAGTATTCCCCGGGGTCGACCACGCCGCGGCGGGCGTTGCCCACGGAGGCCGACTGCCCGCCGCGCAGCGATTGGGCGGCAAGCGGCTGCGCTGCAGCCAGGGCCAGGCTGCAGACGATGGTGGCCAGTGCGGTGTATCGCGTGCTCATTCGTGCGCTCCCGCATATCATACAGCATCCACGCCGCAACGCAAGCCGGAATCGCGCATGGGCGTGAACCAAGTGTTGCATCCTCCCGCGGTTGTGTTAGAATGGGCGGGAGGAAAAAGAAGGTGAACTCGCAAGTCAAAGCGCTGGTTTGTGCCGTGGTGGCAAGCGTGCTAATGGGCACGCTGGGTGTGTTTGTGAAGGAGTCTCAATGCGCGGCGCAGACCTGTTCCTTCGTTCGCTTCGCCATCGGCCTGCTGCTGGTGCTGCCGCTTTTCCTGCTGCGCCCGGGAAGCAAGGCCTTTTCCTGGCAGTCGGCGGTGTCGGGCATCGGCATCAGCCTGTGCATCCTGTTCTACTTCTACGCCATCTGCGGGCTATCCGTGGGCGTGGCGGCACTGCTGCTCTACACGGGGCCAGTGTTTGCGGCGGCGGGCGAGGCGGTGATACGGCGGCGCATGCCGAGCGCGCGTGATTTCCTGTTGATGCTGGCCTCTCTGGTGGGTATCGCGCTGGTGTGCGGGCCGAGCGTGGGCGCGGGCGGCCAGGCGCTGGATGTGGTGTACGGCATCCTCTCCGGCGTGTGCTACGCGGCGTATATCCTCTTCAACCGCCTGATTCCGGGCCACGTGACCATGCTGCAGCGCACCTTCTGGCAGTTTGTGGCGGGAGTGACCGTGCTGGCAGGGCCCTTCCTTATGCAGGGGAACCCGCTGGAGCATGTGGACACGGGCTGGCCGTACCTCCTGTGCATCGGCGTGCTGCAGGGCTTCCTGGTGCTGCTGCTGGTGGCCTATGCCGTGAAACACCTCTCCGCCATCCGCTACGGCACCATCGCCTATGTGGAGCCCGTGCTCGCCGTGGCACTCGGCTGGATGGTCTACCAGGACTCCATGAGCCCGCTGCAATGGCTCGGCGTGGTGCTGGTGCTGGCCGCCTCCGCCGCGCAATCCCTGCTGCCGCAGGAGCAAAAACCATCTTCCTCTCCACAACATGACTGACCATCCTGAAAGCGAACCCTCCCTGCACTGCCTGGACCTCCATGCCGCAGGCGAGCCCTGCCGCGTGCTGCGCGACGCCCGACTCACCGCCGTGCCCGGCGCCACCATGCGCGAGCGGCTGGACTACGTGAAGGCGAACCTCGACGAGCTGCGCAGCGCTGTCATGCTGGAGCCGCGCGGCCACGAGGCCATGTTCGGCTCCATCATCATGCCCCCGGCCACACCGGATGCGGACGTGGGCGTGCTCTACATCTGCCCCGGCGGCTACCTGGACATGTGCGTGCACGGCACCATCTGCACCTGCCGCGCCGCAGCCGAGCTTGGGCTGCCGCTGCACGACCCCGGCCGCGTGGTCATCGATGCCGTGTGCGGTCGCATCACCGGCGAGCTGCAGCGGGATGCACAAGGCAGGGCCAAGACCATCACCATCCAGAACGTGCCGTCCTTCGTGTACACGCCAGAGCCGGTGATGCTGGAGGTGGCGGGCCTGGCGAGCCCGGTGCCGGCGCACGTGGTGTTTGCGGGCAACTTCTTTGTGCTGGTGGACTACGCCGCGCTGGGGCAAACCCCCGCCCTGCTGGAGGACCACCCCGCGCGCAACCTGCAGGACTTGGGCATCGCCATTCGAGATGCCGCCAACGCCGCCGTCAAGGTGGCACACCCCACCAACCCCTCCACCAACGAAATCACCCTCACCGTCCTCTACGAACGCAAGGGCGACACCCCCAAGCACATGCGCAACGCCGTCGTCTTCGGCGAGGGCCAGATGGACCGCAGCCCCTGCGGCTCCGGCACCTCCGCACTCATGACCCTGCTGCACCACCTGGGAGAGCTGGAGCTCAACCAGCAGATGATTTCGGAATCCTACATCGGCTCCGTTTTCCACGGCGAGCTGCGCGACGGCGGCACCGTCGGCCCCTACAACGCCGTCATCCCACGCATCACCGGCCAGGCCTTCCTCACCGGCCGCAGCGAATTCTTCCGCGAACCCGACGACCCCTTCCGCTGCGGGTTCTCCGTTTAGCGCCGCAATCCCATAAAAAACGCTCGGACCCGTCTTCGCCAACCCGTCTCCGCTAAAGCTTCGCCGAGGCCTACGGGTGGAGCTCCAACGCCCGCTTACTAACCGCGCTCGTTGACACCAATTATTGCATACCCATTCTCGTCACGCCGTAGCCCGCAGGGCGTAGGCGGAAGGCCCTTCCTAAAATTCATTGGGCACATGTGAACCTACAGTATTCCCAATACTGTAGGTCAAGCCCAATCGCGCAAAAAATTGCCGTTCAGGCGTTTTTGTATCGGCAGGTTGTCTCTCATAGCCGCGCCGTCCCTCCCGCCGCCCCGCCGCAAACCCCGCCGCCACTAGGCTTCCCCGCCCTTGGCAAGCCTACAGTATTGGGAATACTATAATCATCGGCATGCGGGCACAATTGCGTCCGTACCTTTATTAACCATCATCAAAGAACAACAATGAAAAACACATTATACCTCTCAATCCTCGCTGCCGCCCTGATGGGTGGGCAGGTGTTCGCGGCGGATCCAATCCCCACCGCGCTGGAAGGGTGCAAGGCTGGAGAGAACAACTACTACTACGGCGCGTATAAAGACGACGGCAGCGATGCAAGCGGTGGCAATGTCTCCGTTTCCGCATCCGCAACTGGCTCCGACTTTAGCCATGCCTTTGTGGAGGGCGGCCGTTCCACCCAAGGGGGGGCCTCCAACAACAAAATCACTATGACCGGAGGGCAAGTGCTTGTACTTACCGGGGGAGACGGAAAAACCTCTGCCTCCGGAAATACCGCCATCATGACCGGCGGCAGTGTAACCATGATGTATGGCGGCCAGAGCATGAAAGACGCCTCTGGAAACATTGCCATTGTGGCGGGAGACAGCGTCGTAGGCACGCTTGGGGGCGGGTATATCATGATGGGTGGTGATGCCGCCAACGACAACAAAATCTATCTGGTGGGCAAAGGTGCCACCGCCACCATTGCCGATGCCCAAGGCAACAAGGCTGCATATACGGGCGGCGCAATCTCGTTGGGCAATGTTGCTGGTGGAAGATGCTCCGTTTCGGCAGGCAACTCCATTGACATCTACGGCACCGGCATTACCGTTTCTAATAGTGTACTGAATACGCAGATTTTCAACTTCCACATTGCCGACGGGTTACGGCTCTCTCAGGAAGCCATGATTAGCATGACATCGAAGTACAATGGACTTGACCTCCCCGGGGTGAATCTGGGCTTCTACAACGATGACGTGCAGGACTGGAGCGCGTTCGACGGCCAGACCATCACGCTGGTGAGCACCGCCAAGTCCATCACGGTTGGGGAAGGCAGCCTGGGAGACGTGGAAATCAAGGGCGCGGATGGCGCGACGGTTGCCACGGCCACGCTGGGGCTGGGGAACGAGAATAAGAGCCTGGTGCTGAGCAACATCAAGGGCACGGCGCCTGTTCCCGAGCCGACCACAGGCACGCTCTCGCTGCTGGCGCTGGCTGGGCTTTGCATCCGCCGCCGGAGGAAGTAAGATTTACCTTGCAGGTATTTTCCCCGCCCCGCTTGGCTTTGGGCCTTGCGGGGCGGTTTTTTTTGACACGCGGGGAGAGGGAATGAACGTCTATGCCACCCCGCAATCCGCCAAGTGCGCGCCTGCGTACAAAGCCGCACCCCGCACGCTTTAAGCATGCGGGGTGCAACCCAACTTACTACCTATGAAACTCGGCCTTCCTGTCTAGCGGGATGCGAATGCTCTCTCCTTCATTCGCAACCGGAAGTACCGATGAAGGGTAGACACCGCCACCATTCAAACCGTTCAATCTTTGTTTCAGGGGCAAAAAAAGGGGGATGGGGAGGGTGCCCGCGCCGCCATGCGCGAGAATTCGCCCCATTGCAAATTTGTTGGGATTGCCAAGCGGTTTTGTTTCTGCTACAATGTCGGCCACCCGCCTATTCAGGCCATGGCATTTTCATTCTTCAACAAGCTGCGCGACAAGAGGGAGCACCTGAAGCTCATCCGTGATGAGCTGGACAAGGTGCGCGCCGTCATTGCGCGCCAGGTAGAGCCTTTCGGACCCAGCGTCCGCCCGTATCTGGAGCACGTTTGCCGCGGGCGCGGCAAGCTCATCCGCCCGGGGCTGGTGCTGCTCACCGCCGCCTCCACCGGCGGCATCACCGAACGCCACCTCACCTTTGCCGCCATGCTGGAGATGCTGCACATGGCATCCCTGGTGCATGACGACGTTCTGGACAAGGCGGACACGCGCCGCGACGAGCCGACACCGAACGCGCTGTGGGGCAACGAACTTGCGGTGCTGCTGGGAGATTCCCTGCTGGCCCAGGCCATGGTGATGGGCAGCGAGCTGGGCGACCTGCGCTTCATCCGCCGCCTGGCCCTGGCCACGCGCGACCTCTGCGAGGGCGAGGTGGAGCAGTCCACCCGCCTGTGGGACATGGAAATGTCGCGCGCGGACTACTACGAGCTGATCCGCAAGAAGACGGCCACGCTGTTCTCCATGGCCATGTGCGGCGCCGCCATGCTGCAGGAGATGGATGACGAGATGGTGGACCACCTGGAGCGCATGGGCACGCTGCTCGGCATTGCCTACCAAATCTACGACGACTGCCTGGACCTCACCGGCAGCGAGGATGTGGCCGGCAAGACGCTCGGCACAGACGCCGCCAAGGGCAAGCTCACCCTCCCCGTCTTCTTCCTCATGGAATCCAGCAGGGACGACGTGGCCAACTATGTGCGCCGCTGCGTGGAGCACCGCGAGGAAATCGACTTCTCCAGCCTGCGCGGCACAGATGCCTTCCACGAGGCCATCTGCCTGTCAGCGGACGAGGGCCGCGCGCGCACAGCGGAGGCTCGCGAGGTACTGTGGATGCTCCCGGAGAGCGATGGCCGCACCGCGCTCGCGGAAATGACCTACCGTCTGGACGAGCTGCTGGACGAGTGCTGCAATTGATTTTCATCCCCCGCGCCACCTACCGCCGGCATGATTCAGGAGCTGGACATCCACCTGCCGCTTGCCGCTTCCCTGCGTGAGGACGCGCGCCGCAAGGCCGTGGCGCAATCCCTCCAAATCTCACCAAAGCGCGTGCTCGGCATGCGGCTGGTCAAGGAGAGCATCGACGCCCGCCGCCGCCCCGTCTGCAAGCAGCTGCGCCTGCTGGTGGGCATAGACGAGCCGCTGCCGCCCTACGAGCCGCCGCAGCGGCACTACGCGCCCGTGGCGGCGGATGCCAGGCGCGTGGTCATCGTGGGCAGCGGCCCCGGCGGCTTGTTCGCCGCGCTGCGCTGCCTGGAGCTGGGGCTGAAACCCGTGGTGGTGGAGCGCGGCAAGGACGTCTCCGCCCGCCGGTTCGACCTGCAGCCCGTCAACTGCCAGGGCTATGTGGTGGAGGATTCCAACTACTGCTTCGGCGAGGGCGGTGCCGGCACGTTCTCCGACGGCAAGCTCTTCACCCGCGCCACCAAGCGCGGCCCCGTCATGGAGGTGTACGAAACCTTCGTGGCCCACGGCGCCGCCCCGGAAATCCTCACGGACGCCCACCCGCACATCGGCTCCAACCGCCTCCCCAACATCATCAAGGCCATGCGAGCCTCCATCCTGGAAGCCGGGGGCGAGGTGCATTTCCAATCCCGCGTGGTCGGCCTCCTCAAATCCGCGGACGGCAAGCGCGCGCGCGGCGTGCGCACCGCCGACGGCACCGAGATTGCCGCGGACGCCGTCATCCTGGCCACCGGGCACAGCGCGCGCGATGTGTACCGCATGCTGCAGGCGGAGGGCGTGCGGCTGGAGCGCAAACCCTTTGCCGTGGGCGTAAGAATCGAGCACCCGCAGGCGCTGGTGGACGCCGCGCAGTACCACCTGCGCCCCGGCCAACCCCGCCCGGATGCCCTGCCCGCCGCCAGCTACACCCTGGCCACCAAGATCCGCGAGCGCGGCGTGCACTCCTTCTGCATGTGCCCCGGCGGGTTTATTGTGCCCGCCGCCACAGAGAACGATGAGGTGGTGGTCAACGGCATGTCCCTTTCCCGCCGCAACTCCCCCTTCGCCAACTCCGGCTTTGTGGTCACCGTGGAACCGGAGGACACGGATGATTTCCTGCCGGAGCACGGCGTGCTCTCCGGCATTGCCTTCCAGAAGGCGCTGGAGACGGCCACCTCACGCGCCGGCGGCGGCATGATGAAAGCACCCGCCCAACGCGTGGTGGACTTTCTCGCCCACCGCGTCTCGCAAACTCTCCCCGCCACTAGCTACCACCCCGGCATCTCCCCGTGGGACCTCCATGCCCTGCTGCCGCGCGGCATTGCGGAACGCATGCAGGAGGGGCTGCTCCTCTTCAACCGCAAACTGCGCGGATTCGCGGGAGAGGATGCCCTGCTCATCGGCTGTGAGACGCGCACCAGCTCCCCCGTGCGCATCCCCCGCAACCCTGATTCCCTTCAAAGCCCGGACCTGGAGATGCTCTTCCCCTGCGGCGAGGGCGCAGGCTTTGCCGGCGGCATCGTTTCCGCCGCCCTGGATGGCCGCCGATGCGCCGAAGCCGCCGCCGCTCTCCTCTAAAATTGCCCTTCCTGCAAAAAAAAGCAGGAAAAAATTCTAAAATCTCTTGACAACACGCCCCGCCCTGCGTATACTCCCGCCGTTCCAACCTACACAGGGCTATGGTGTAATTGGCAACACATCGGTTTCTGGCACCGCTATTCGGGGTTCGAGTCCCTGTAGCCCTACTCTCAAAGGCCGCCCGCTCACTGAGCCGGGCGGTTTCCTTTTTATTGCATCCAGATTCCAGGGGTATGTCTGAAACGCTGGTTGACACAGCGCAGCGGAGGCATACAATAGCTATAGAAGGCAAGTTCCCATAACACATGAACCGACATTCACTCGTTCCCTGCGAAGAAATCTGCCGTCGCCACGCCTCTCCCCACTCCTGGGTGGAAGGGCGCGACTTGGAGTTCAAATCCTCTGCAGAGAAAGATTGTCTCGGAACAGGGCCTCACTGGGCACAAGCAAATCCACCAACTGCTGCCATACGTTCACGCCGCAGACTTGAGTGCGTGCCTTTCCCATCTGGTGGATAAGGGCTGCCTAAGCCGGGCGGGGAGAACAACTGCGGCCCAGTATAGCCTTGTGGCAGAATACAAAGGGCAATGCTGGAATGCGGATACCGCCCCCACGACAACCGCCCGAACTGCACCCGGCGCTTCCGTGGAGCATTCCGGAGCTCTGGTCACAACGGAGGAAAGCTCTGGTCATAACGGGGCTGGGACTCTGGTCACAACGGAGGAAAGCTCTGGTCATAACGGGGCTGGAGCTCTGGTCACATACGAGTGGATGAAATCCCTGCCGTATTCATTGCCGGAGGCTGTTTGCCGGCAAATAGAGATTCTGCGCAGCAGGCAGCGGGTTTCCCTGGAGGAACTTGACGACGTGATTAAACAAATATGCGCGTGCGAATGGGTTACACTGCCCCAGCTCAGCCAGATGCTGGACCGCGCCCCCGGCTACTTGCGCAAGCGCAGCCTTCAATCATTGGTGCGCCACGGCCTGCTTTCCATGAAATACAAGGAGCCGACCCACCCAAAACAGGCGTACCATACCATTCCATCCTAGACAGGGCTATGGTGTAATTGGCAACACATCGGTTTCTGGCACCGCTATTCGGGGTTCGAGTCCCTGTAGCCCTACTCTCAAAAACGTCCGGCTTACCCCCGGGCGTTTTTTTGCGCCCGTCTCAAATACCGTTGGCTGGCAGGAGCAATAACAAAGTTGCCTGCCCTATGCCTGAGGAAATCCCCTGCCGCCGGAGATGCAAAAAGCCGCGAAGCGGCAACGCAAGCCCGGGGCCGCCGAATCCCGGGAAGCCCTCAAACGCTTGGATGCGGCGTGTTGGAGAAGGGATGACGATGCTCTCTTATGCCTTCTTCTCAACGGGCACGGACACCAGGTGTGCCTTGCCCGCATTCTTGCGGGGCACAGCCACGAGCGTGGTTTCCACTTTGCCGATATCCAGGTTGAGCGCCTTTGCTACGGCTTTGCGGTAGGCCGACATTTGAGCGGCATACTCCCCGCGCAAAGTGTCATCATGAACATCCACATCATCACTTTGCATGGTGTTAGTCTTGTAGTCATAGATGTGGGCGCGGAGAGCTGTCTCACCGTCTTCCGCATATTCCACAACCAAGCGGTCAATCACCCCGGAGACCCACACCTCTTTGCCGTCCATGGTGTCGATGTAGTCGATATCCTGCTCGTTGAACGCTTCCGTGCACGTGTTGGGGCGCCTAAAGATGGCTGCGATATCCGGATTCCGCAGGGCGGTACGCACTGCCTCGCCGGCTTCGGAATCATTTCCCGAAAACAGCTCGGCTGCGTTCGCATCCAGCCATTCCAGCTGCTCAAAGCAGGCATGCACAGCCGTGCCGTAGGTGCTGCTTTCCAGTGAGAACGCGCCATGCACCGGCCCAGCCTTGGCTTCCGGGGCGGCGGCTTGTTCCTGAGCAATGAGGGAGGGGCTCACCTTGCGACGACGAGAGGTCACCTGCTCTTTCAGCGGCATCGGCCCGTCGCCCCTGGCGGCGGGTTTGGGCTTGAATTCGTTGTGCTCGTACCACTTCGGGTCACCCCATTGCTCCGGCAGGTCGCAGAGGTACATCATGCCGGAGTAGGTGGTGTCCACGGCATCGTCGTTCACCATGATGTAGTTGGCGCACTTGGCGCGCGTGACGGCCACGTACAGGACATTGAGGGCTTCCGAGAGGACGCCGGCGGCCCAGCGGGAAAACATCTTGCAATAGGGGGAATTCTTATAGCCCAGGTCAACCACGCCGGGGTCCAGCAGAATGCCGGTGGTGACAGCGCGGCCCTCGCAAACGGATTCGCTCTTGTAGAGCGTGCGCTGGTTCCCGCCCAGCATGGAGTTGCAGGCGTTCATGGGAAGGAACACCACGTCATACTCCGCGCCCTTGCTCTTGTGGTAGGTCATGACGTGCACGTAGCTCTTGGGCGGAACCATCTTCACCTCCAGGTTCTCGATGTAGAGGAGCCACTCGTCCAGGTCTCCGCCACTCACATCGAATGCACGCGCGGCGTTGATCCATTCCAGGAAGATGGCATCGTTATGGATGTCCGGCACGCCGTGCACAACGCGCTGGATGACGGCGGCAATCCCCTGCTCCTCCAGCATGCGGCGCAGGGCGTGCCATTCCGAGCGGGATGATGCGCCGCTGCGCTTGAGCACCTGTAGGGGGGAAGCCTGAAGCAGCGAGCGGGAGTAATCGTTGCCGGGATGCTGCAGCCACTTGAAGAGGTGGAACAGCAGCTCTCCCAGGAATGAGGCCTGGCTCACCCGCACCTCGCCCATGGGCATCACGGGCACGTTTGAATTCTCGCAGAACCACTTGTAGACGGTCAGCACATCCGCATTGGTGCGCACCAGGATGGCGGCGGTGACCTGGCGCTCGCCGCCCGCAAAGTTGATGCCCGCCGGGCCCAGGTGCTCTGCAATGCGCGCGCACATGCGCTCCAGGATGGACGAGTCATCCAAGGCGGCGACGGTCTCCTCCATCTGCTGCACGGGGTTCGCCTCCGGGTCCGGCTCCACATCTTTCTTGCTGAAATGTTCAATGGAGACGCAGCCCTTCAACCCGGCCACGCGCGGTGCAATGTCATGGTGGCGGAAGCGGTCGAAATCAAATCCGGGCAGCATGGGTTGCTGGGTGCGCTCCAATGCGGCGAACAGGGCGTTCACAAACCCCGTGCGCCCGCCCGCGGACACGGCTCCGGCGGCTTCCCCGTTCCACGTGCCCATGATGGTGTCCGCGCTGCGCTGGCTGACATTTTGCTCGGACTTCTTGAGCACGCTGTTCCACTCTGCGGAATTCTGCAAATGGGCAAACAGTTGCGGGGAGGCCCCGCGGAAGCCGTATATGCTCTGCTTCTCGTCACCCACCACAAAGAGACTGCGCCGGGCCTGCAGGTCTGTTGCCTCCAAAACATCGTCGCGCACCTGCTCCAGCAGGGGGCGCAGGGCATCCCACTGCGCGGGCGAGGTGTCCTGGAACTCGTCCAGCATCCAGTGGTCCGCGCGCGAATCCAGACGGTACGCAATGTTGTTCTCGTTCGTCAGGTCAAGCAGGCGCGGAACGGCGCGCGTGATGTCGTCGAACACCAGCTTGCCCGCCCCGCGGACATCCTCATCGTATATCTTGTCGAACTTTTCCATGAGCGCGCGCAGATTGCGCGTCTTGAGGATGGCTGGCAGCATGATGATGGTGTCGCGGGCTAGGATGGCCAAGTTGCGGAGCCCGTCCGCCTCCCTTGCGGCATCCAGGTCCACAAACTTCTCCACGTCTTTCCTGTAGTTGGTGCGGGCAGTGCGTCTCCCGCGGCATTTTTCAATGAGGGCGCGGATTTTCTTCATCTCGGCCGGGGCGGCGGGAGGCAACGCCTCGATTTCAGTCTCGAAGCGCGCCACAGTGGCCTCGTCAATCCGCGGATCCGCCTGTTCCGCGGTTTCAACGAGCTCCAGCACCTTCCTGCGCAGCGGTTCAAGGCGCTTGTTGCATTCCTCATCTTTGTAGAGGAAATCCAGCATCTTGGCGCCGGCGGGCTGTTCCTTGCCGGCCAGGAAATTCTTGGTGATGTTCCCGATACCATTGCGGGCATTGTAGTCGAGGGCGTTTCCCGCCTTGTCGAGCTTGGCCTCCAAATCCCTGTCCATTTGCTCCACGAGCCTACGCAGTTCCTGCTCCCTCCGGTCGATGGGGCATTGCTCCAGGCATTCCACCATGGCCGCGAGGTGCGGGAAGGCGGCGCAGTTTCCCCACGCCTCCGGGCTCACATCCTTGTACATGGAATAGAAGCGGTTGGTGTTCTTGAGCAGCACGTTCAGGGATCCCTTTTCCCGGCAGTTCAATTCCTCTGCATCATGCAGCAGTACCTTCAACGCCGCCACCTCATCCTCGTTGTCGCACAGCAGGAGCGATTTCAACGCGCGGCACTGCACCTTCACCAGCTCGGCGTCCGACATTTGGCGGATGGAGCTGTAGCCGAGTTCCAGGCTGTGGGAGGTGACGAGCCGATTGAAGAAGCTGTCGTTCGTGGAGAGCTGCAGCTTGGCCAGGCTGGCAACGACGCGCTTGAGCAAATCGCGGAAGAACGCGCTGGTGAAGGCATCCGCATTCTGCAGACGGGGGCAGAGCGGCACCATTTTGCCCTCTGCATCACCCAGGCAGGTGCGCCGGATGCGTTCCCGCAGCTCGGCCGCGCCGGTGTCGCTCTCGGCACCCTTGGCCAGGTCGTTGAGGATGCGTTCCTTGAATTCACCGGCGGCGTTGCGGGTGAAGGTGAGGGCGATGAGGTTTTCCGGCGGGTAGCCCAGGGCCAGGAGTGCAATAAAGCGGGATGAGAGCTGGTATGTCTTCCCCGTTCCGGCGGAAGCGGAGATGAGGTTGCTGGTAACGGGGAGCTGGTTGGAATTGTTCATGGGAAAGTGGATTTAGAGGTTCCTGAGGTTGCCGAAAAGGTTGCGGGGGTCTTGGAGGTTGGCCATGGCGGAGAACGCGGAATAGCTGGTGCGGCCCAGGCTCTCCGCGGAGTACAGGCACAACCCGTCCTTCATGCAGAGCATGGCGCTCTTGGCCCATTGCATCACGTTCTCCCACGCGCCCGGCGCGGCAGACATCTCTGTCATCTCGCTGTACGCGGCGGGCCTGCCCGGTTTGCGCGGCATGTTGTAGTACGCCACCGCCGGGAATTCGCTGCACTGCATGGTCTCTTTCAGCCAATGCGCGTACAGGGGCAGCTGGACGTCTGTCCAGCATCTGCCGCGCTCTTTCCAGACAAGCAGTGGGAACCCTGGCATGAGTTCCTCGAAGTACTTTTCGTCCGCCATGGTGGACGTGTGCTTGCTCCACGGCTTGTACTCATGGGTCTTGTAGTCGATGATGCGCCAGGTGTACCCGCCCTCGCACGGTTTGCGGTCGATGCGGTCTGCCCGCATGTTGAGCTTGGCCACGGAGCCGTCCTGCAGGGGGATTTCCCAATCCGTGACCTTGTGTTCGCAATCGTAGCATTCCCAGCCGTCCTGCAGGCCGGTGAAGTGCCAATGCACGAACGCGGGCAGCAGGTCCGCGATTCTCTGGCGCTGGATTTCCAGGGAGGCGAGGCGCGTTTGCCCGTAGCGTTCCGCGAAGCGCGCCTCCAGGCGCTCCTGCGCGTAGTGTTTCACCTCATCCTCCGTCAGGCCCTCTTTCATGGCGGGGTAGTGGCGCGCCACGTCCTCCGCCAGGTGGTGCACCATGTTGCCGAACTCGTTGGCCTCCATCTCCACCTTGTCGTCCGGGTGGATGTCCCAGGTGGAGATGCCCAGGATCTGCTTCATCCAGAACCGCAGCGGGCAGGTCAGGAAGGCGTTGATGTCCGAAGGCGAGAACTTCATGTTTCGGAACTTGTTGTCATTCCCGGGGCCGAGCAGGGCTATGGATTCCATGCCCGCCGCCTTCGGTTCGTCCGCCCCGCCCCCGCGGAGCCGCCACACGCGGCCGTGGTCCGCGCCGTCGTCCTCCACTGGGATTTCCCGGTACAGCTTGTCCTTCACGCGCGGCACCAGCTCGTCTGCGCTGCAATGCAGCAGCAGGGACGACGGCGAGACGAGCGAGCCGGAGCCGTCCGCCGACATGCGGGAGAGCAGGATGCGCACGTTGCAATTCTTCCTCATCAAAAGGGACATGAGGATGAACATGTCGCGCGCCTCCCTGGCTTTGGCGCAGGGAAGCCCCAGGGCCTCCTTCACGGAATCCGGCAGGAAGGAGTCGTGCGCCACGGCTTCCGGCACGCAGCCGTGGTGGAAGCCCGTGAGGATGATGGTTCCGCCCCTGCTGTAGGGCAGCTCTCGCCAGCCGAGCAGGTCCGCGTGCGTGTGCTCCCGGCGCTGGGTCTGTACCTGCATGCCTGACTGGGAGAGCAGGTGGTCCAGAATGGCAAGGGCCTTCCGGGAATCCATGGGGTGCCTGTCCAAGAACGCCTTGAACTCCGCCAGGGTTGCCTTGAACGCCGAAACGGCGGCGCCGTAGCCGGCCACACGCGCCGCCGCCCGCGCAGCCGCTTCCTCATCCTCTTCCACTGCGGTGCTCCCTCCGTCCTGCGCGCACCGCTGGTGAAGCCTATCGCACAGTTCCTTGAGGGCGGCGGGCAAATCCTCGCGGCAGCGCTGGACGAACCGGCACACATCGCTTGCATAGAACGAGTACTCCGCCCTCCTGTCCCTTTCAAGGAAGATGACATCCAGCTCGTCCGTGGCCTCAGGGTCGGCTTCCGTCTCCGCGCCGGGCAGCTTGCCGATGGCGTTCCGCAATGCCGGCAGGTGTTTTTTCACATTGAGCAGATCCAGCAGGTACCCGGTGCGCGCGGGGAAGTAGAGCTTCACCAGCTTGTCCAGCACCAGGCCAAATGCATAGCCGTCCCAACCCTCCCTGGCAAAACAGCGCTGCACAACCACGTTGCGCAGCAGGGGCTCCAGGGCGGCCACGCTCTCCGGTTCCGCACAGCATGCGGCAAGCTGGCCCGGGATGGCCAGGGCGTCCGTGTTCATCATGGTGCGGCCCTCCGGCAGATGGAGCTGCCAGCCGTACCGCCTGAATTCCGTTTCAATGTAGGGGGAGAAACTGGCATCGCAGGAAGCCAGCACCACGTCTTCGGGGGCCACTCCCTTGGCGCAGGCCACGGCACGCTGGGCCATTTTCACCGCGGTTCCCTCCACATAGATTTGCTCATCGCGCAGCGTACCGGGATTCGGCTCGTAAACGCTCCACGGCCCCACTTTCGGGCGCCCGCAGTGGGCGGCGTCGAACATGGCGCGCCACTGCTCCTCGTTTGGTGCGTTCACCCACACCGTGACTGTGCCGGGCCAGCGCCGTTCCACCGCCTGCAGGTAGGATTCCGTCTGCGGCGTGATTTCGGGGATGCACGCCACGAAGAGGAGCGTGCCGGGGCGGTGGTGGCGGAGATGGGCCACCTCGTCCGCCCGCACCTTCCAGGCGGGTATCCTGTCCCACCGGTCCAGCGTGGATTCCACCGCGTTGAAAATCTGCTGGATCTCGCCCCAGCGCAGCACCTCGTTGTCAGTGACCCCCTTCCATTTCTGCAAATCGGTTTCAGGCGCGGCGAACCCGCCGTTGAGGTGCTTGACGACGCCCTGGGTGGTGACCTCGTACTTCTCCAGGAGGGAATGCAGGGAGGCCAGGGACGAAGCCGCGTTCATGGCCCAGGTGAACAGGTGCTTCTCCGTGATTTGCTCCGGGAACAAGTGCGGCCATTTCTCATGCGGCGGCTGCGCGGAAAGCACCTCCACCCAAGCGGCGAACTCCTCTTGCGCCGTGGCTGCGCGCGGGTGCTCGCTGCTGATGAGATGCCCCACCAACACCACCTTCGGCATCAGCAGGGCCGTCTTGCCGCCCATATTGTCGGCATCGCCGGATTTCACCTTCTCCGCCAAGTACTCCTTGAGCCTGCGCCCGCTCTCAGCCGTGGGCACCACCACCGTGGCATGCGCAAAATCGCGCGCGCGCTTGGCCGCCAGTTCCAACAAAAGGTCGCCAACCTCTTCCACGGCAGACCTCTCCCAGCCTATATGTTCGATATTCATGGGTAAAAACTTGTTTTTGGAGTCTAGCGCATTTCAAATTTGCTTGCAAGCGGTTTTTTGGGGCTTGAATGGATGAACTACTGGATTGATAGTACAAAACAACCCCTCGGCACCGCCTGCCGATTCAGGGTGGGCATGCTGGAGCCCTACCGGTTCCTCCGCGCCGCCCCGATTCCATGCTCGCCACGAATCTCTGCCCGGACGGCATCCGCACCCCCCGCCCGGTCAAGAAACGCAATTAACGCGAACATGCGCCCCGCCTACCCCTGCGGCGGGGTGTCGATTCCCAGCTCGGTGAGCAGGCCGCGGGAGGGCTTGGAGGCCTGCTTGAAGGCGTTGCGGATGGTGGAGGCCTCCCGCTCGCCCGCCTCGGAAAGGCGGCGCAGCAGGTCCCGCGTGTCCAGCTCCCTGCCGGTGGGAATGGAGATGCGCAGCACCGTGCCGTGGAAATCCGTGGCGCCGCGCTCGAACGTGCCGTCCTTGCGCAGCGAGATGTAGTTGCCGTAGCTGGCCAGCAGGAACTTGCCGCCAAGCTCGCGGCAGATGCCGCTCACCATGTACAGCCCGTAGCCGGAGTTCTCCCACTGGCTGCGCTTGTTCGGCTTGTACGAGGGCTGGAAGGATTGCGAGATGCCCGGCTTCACCGCCCACTGCAGCGCCTGTCCGTTGTCTGTGATGTACTCGCGGTGCTTGGGGTTGCTCGCCAGGCTGTTGAAGATGCCTATGCCCTCGTCCAGGATGGTGAGCTCTGCAAAGCTGCTCTTCCACCTCTGCGCGCATATCCACATCTCGTCCGCGTTCCCGTGCTCCGGGATGTTGCGCAGGATCTCGCGGATGAGGAAGCCCATCAGCGGCGCAAGCTCCGGCGTGTGCGCCGTGACCACCCGCGCCAGCCGCTGCGCCTGCTCCTCTATCAAATCGCCCGCCTCCAGGAACCGCCGCTGCTCGAACGCCGCCTTGAACAGCTCCTTCATGGACAGGCGGGTGATGGGCAAATGCGTGCCCTCGTCCTGCTCCGCCTCCTTCAGCCCCTCCACCGGAAGTGCCTCATCCAGCAGGTGTTTCATCCCCATGTACCCCGCATAGTTCTCCACCGCATCGCGTTGAAACCCGGTGAAACTCAACCGGCACCCCTTCCCTGCCAGCACCCGCCGCAGCGCCGTCCCCAGCGCCAGCATGTAGAACGATGTCAAGACATTCACCCGCCCAAAGTCCAACTCCACCTCATCACCCGCCCCAATCTCCGGCAGTGCGGCAATATACTCCAGCACCTCCCGAGATCCCGATTTCGGCAGCTCCAGTCTCATGCAACCACTATACACGAAACCCCATCTGCAGTCAACGTGCGGCGCGGAAGAAAAAAATTGACTTCTTTCTGCATGTGATGCAAGATACCGATAAGGACTCAACCTGAACACAAAGCCATGCCAGAAGAAAACGAAGGAAATCAATTTCGCTCACAAGGCACTGCAAACGAGCAAAACTCAGACCGCTCCATCACTGCAGAAAATTTTAAAAGATACTTTGAAACCCACAAAAGCAATTTTCAAGACTCCGCGCTCGATGATATTATTAATCCAAAGAAATGGTGGGGTCTCGAAGGCAGGCTAAAAACAGAGAAATGCTTTGATGTTACGGATGGCGAGAATAAACTTTCCGTAAATGAATTGAATTTATGCCCGCAATATAACAACTTCCAAGGTGCTTTCACTCTAGCAAAAGTGCATCATGTTGTAGTCATAAATTTTGAAACAAACGATGATACGCAAAATCTTCAATGTATTAGAATAAAATACTTCTATTATTTATGCGATAAGTTAAAGGACCACCCAAGCAACTGGAAGATATTCATCCAAGATGAGTCAAGCCCACACGCAAAACAGAATCCCTCAGCGCGGAATCGCCGCATGCTAAAAATTTTCTTTGACAACGGCATTACCGGAACGACGGATGAGGATTTTCAAAAATGGATCGGACTCTTCGATGAAGTATATAACTTTCTGGCTGAAAACCGACCAAGTCCAGATGAGCTCAACACGATTCCAACGCCAGACTACACTTCAGGCTGGAAGGTACGTGGCCCTTTGGAAGGTTTTTGCCAAAAAACATACAACGCGAACATGAATACAGATACTGAAAAAAAAGATAAGATAGAAGCTCGCAACTGCATATGGGCGGGTGCCCCAGGAACGGGTAAGAGTTTTAAATTGAATCAAGCAGCGAACATCCAGTTCGAAGATAAAACCATGCGTGTAACATTCCACCCGGAATACACCTACTATGATTTTGTGGGAACATACCGTCCCAGAATGGCAAAGAACGACGAGGGCAATACGATGGGGAAAATAGAGTATGCCTTTGTTCCCGGACCGTTTGCAAAGATGCTCAAAAAAGCCCTTTGGAACCGAAATGCAAATTACTGCCTGATTATTGAGGAAATCAACCGCGCCAACGCGGCGGCCGTGTTTGGCGATGTGTTCCAGCTATTGGACCGAGCTTCACAAAACAGCAAGGACGGCAGCGTGGTAAAGCATGAAAGCGAGTACGCTATTTGTCCCTCCGAGGAACTTTACGAGTACTTGCTGAATGAGCGGGAAGGCAACAAAGAGATGCCAGGCACACGCCCAAGTGACGGTATCATGAACGAACTGCGCTTGCCCGACAACTTGTACATCTGGGCCACCATGAACAGCGCAGACCAGGGGGTGTTCCCCATGGACACGGCATTCAAACGCCGCTGGAGCTTTGAGAACATGGCTATCAATCCCTCAGAGGGGCAAGATCCTGACTACGATTCAAAGAGCGCTTGGGACAAGATTCGCAGGGGCATCAACGATATGCTGCTGAAACATCATGTGCAGGAAGACAAACTGATGGGATACTACTTCTTGAAGAAGGAAGAGCGGGATAGCAAAGAAAACTTGGAAAAAGCACTTAAAGAGAAGGTGTTGCTGTACTTGTTTGAGGATGCTGCAAAACCATTTAGGGGAAAAATATTCAAGAATGAGTACAATACTTGTGAAAAATTGCGAGGGAAACTCGTTGTAGATGATCCGAATCTCGGCGTATTCTTTGAAAAAGTGTGGGATGGCATACCGCAACAGTCGAAGCCAGAGGACACTAAACAAGCAACTGAAGACGTTGACAACGACGACAATCCGTAACCCCCCGTGATAATGGCAGAGGAGAAACTGGCACAGGTGTGGGCTAGGGAGCAGCAGCACTACAACTCTCAGCGGATGCGGGAGTTGCTGGGCATCGGCTATTCCGAGGAAGATGACAAACGCTTGTCAGATGCCCTGCAGCAGCTTAAGTGTGCCAAAATCCTGCGCACGGTCGTTACAAAATCTGACGAAGCCTATGATACAGAAGACGATGATACGGACTCATCTTGGGACAGTCGGTACATAAACAAATACGACTACTGTTTCCGGTATGTGGGATTGATTCAGTTCGGCAAGCGTGTTCTATATATTTTGCCCAAGTATTGCGCCGAAGTAAAAGACAACGCCCAATCAGAAGCGCGCATGGAGTCATTCCGCACCGTCATGCGGGTCATTGCCCGCTACAAAAAGGAAGCCAGCAGCACAGGCGAGGAGGATTCGGAGGATGCTTGGCATGATTTTCTTCATGTCATGGTGGAGCTGGTGATGGATTTCCAGGCGAACGGCGTATACCGGGTGAATGAGAACATCAACGAGCTGAACGGCAAGGGGCGCATCATGTGGCCGCGCACCATCCGGAGGGTGTTGCCGCTCATTCAGGACGGACGCCCCTACTACATGGAGTTGCACACGCGCAGGAAGCAGGCGGACACTGCCCATATCATCACGCGCCTGCACAAATATCTCGTATGGCAAGCGTGGCAGAAATTGGAGGAGCTCCATCTGTCGGATTTGCTGGAGCTTCCCGCCATAACAGATCCGCCCGACCACGATGAGGAATTTTCAGATTTGGAATATCTGGTGCGCATAATCAAGAAAGAGCAAACCCAGCGGTTCGACAACCGCCGGCGGTACCTGCTGGACCTGATGCTGCGTTATCTTGAGGAGAAGGAAGAAGATACGACGGACGGCATATACCTGTTCGGCAAGAGCGGTTTCCATGTTGTGTGGGAGGAAGCCTGCCGCGTGGCGTTCGGCATGGAGAAATCCACCCCGGAGCAGATGGAGGCATCCAAGCCGAAATGGAATTTTGTTGGCGCCAAAGACGTATACCGCGGCTCTGCACTGGAAGCCGACATGGTGAAAGTTGACGGGAACAAACAGACTTTCACCATTTATGATGCCAAATACTATGTACCCCCAAAAGGTTGCGAGGCGGAGGATATCGTGAAAAAAATGCCAGGCGGCTATGATGTCATCAAGCAGCAGTTGTACGAGCTGGCACTGAAAAACAGATACCCGGAGTACAAAATCACCCAGAATGTGTTCATCTTACCTATGATGGAAGGCGATGATTCTGGCGATGGTGTCAACATGGGCACGGTCCGCGTGCCCATGCTTGAGGAACTGGAGCTTGCGCCTGTGGAAATATGCAAGATGAAACCTGACACCATTTGGGAAGCCTACCTGAATCACAACACCATCGACATTCCAAAATGATATAAGCCCCTCACTCCGTGGCTCCGGCGGCTTGGAGGAGTTGGATGCATTCCGCGTGGGTGGGGGTGCAGTTGTTTTCGCGGGCGGCTTTGAGGGCGGTCATGCCGTGGAAGCGACCGCCTTGGACCTTGGCGTTCACGTTGGCGCCGGACTCGATGAGCAGGCGGGCGCAGTCTGCGTGGCCGCGGTGGCAGGCCATCGACAACGCGGTGATGCCCTCCTGGGTCTCGGCATTCACATCCGCGCCCGCCTCGATGAACTGGCGGGCGAGCTCCCCGAAATTGCGGAAGACCGCGTATATCAGGGGGGTGTAGCCCTCTTTGTCCTGCACGGAGACATCCGCGCCAGCGGCCAGGAGAAGGTGCGCGCATTTACCGTACCCCTCTTGGCATGCTTTCATCAGAGCGGTCTCACCATACGAGTTTCTGGCGTTCACGTCCGCCCCCGCCGCAAGCAGCACGCGGGCGCAATCCTCATCGGAGCATGAAAAGAGGAGAGGTGTATTGCCGAGGCTGTCGGTGGCATTGACATCTGCGCCCGCCTCAATGAGCATGCGCGTGAATTCCACGGATCCCCCACCGCAGATACGCATCAGGAGCGTGCTGCCGTCCGGACCCGTGCCAACCCAGTCGCGCGCACCCGCGGCGTTCACATCCGCGCCCGCGGCAATGAGTATGCGCGCGAGCTCCATATCGTTCATCATGCAGGCATACGCCAGTGGAGTGGAGCCATGCCAGTCCGCAGCGTTCACGTCGGCTCCGGATTCCAGCAGCAGTCGGGCGAGCTCCGCTTTGCCCCTCTTGCAGACGCGCATCAGGGCGGTCATGCCCCACACGTCCGCGGCATTCACGTCCGCGCCCGCTTCAAGGAGCGGCCGCACAAACTCCCCGTTCCCCTCACTGCACGCATACATCAAGGGAGTTTGCCCTTCCCAGTCCCTGGCGTTCACGTCCGCGCCCGCATCCAGCAGCATGCGGAAGCACTCCGCGTGGCTTTTCCGCAAGGCGGCATGCAAGGCGGTTGCGCCGCCACGATTCTTGAATTCCCTTTTGTAGTACACATTCACGTCAGCCCCGGCGGCAATGAGCGCCCGCAGGCAGTCCGCGCGCCCCGACACAGCGGCGAGCGTCAGCGGCGTGTGTCCGTCAAAGACCTTGTGATTCATCTTCACATTCACGTCAGCCCCGGCGGCAATGAGCGCCCGCAGGTCATCGAGCTCGCCCATGTACGCGGCGTAGAGGAGGTCGTTCTCCATGGAATTGGTGTTTGGATCGCTTGTTTTCATATCGGTGTATGGGGTTGGGGGTTACTCGGCAAAGCCGATGGGTTTGCGGTGGTTGTTTCGGGCTTCCTGATGTTGGAGCAAATCGTCGATGGCGAGGGAAAGGTCCGCCTCCTCCACGCGCTTGCGGCGGGCGCGGGCGGCACACATGGCGGCCTCGTCCACCGCGTGGGTCACATCGGAGAGCGGGTGGTCCAGCAAGCGCTCCGCGTGCGGGCGCAGGCCAAACTCCTGGTGCGGGCGCTTCTCCAGCGCATGCGCCAGCACCTCCTGCACCTCCTCCAGGGAGGGCATGCCCACCCTGATGTGCGTGCCCAGACGCCCGGTGCGCAGGATGGCGGGGTCGACAGACTCGATGTGGTTGGTCATGCCGGCCACTAGGATATGCCTCTCCTCGGCACGCTGCAGGCATTGCAAAAAGCTGTCCACCTCCTCCACCCTGTGGTTGTCATGTTCGGAAAGATTGCCGCGGTTGCGGGTGAAAGCCTCCATTTCGTCAATGATGACGATGGAGGGAGCGTTCTCTGCGGCCTCTTGGAACTTCTCCTGAATCTTCTTGGAGGTACCGTGGATGAAGGTGCTGCCAATGCTGCCGGAATCGATGCGAACGATATTCCACTTGAGATGTTCTGCCAGACGCTCCACGGCAAAGGTCTTGCCGCAGCCGGGCGGCCCCTCCAGGATGAACCCCTTGGGGAAGTGGATGCCGAGCAGGGCGTAGTGTTCACTGTTGTTGACGATGTCCACCACCTGCTCGTTGAGGAACTTTTCCAGTTCCTCGCGGCCGCGAAGCCGGAAGGGCCCCTCCGTGGGATTCAGGAGCTTGCGCTCCTCCTCGCGGGCGGCTGCGTCCGCGCGCAGCTGCTCCAGCTCCGCCTTGAACTCGTCCGCCACCTCCAGCGGCTTCTCGTCCACATGCTCGTCGAAGTAGTGCACCATGGCGGTGTACACGCGCGGGGGCATCATGCGGGCGGCGTAGGCGTCCGCAAGCTCGCGGTTGAAATGCTGGCGGATGAGCACCGTGAACGTGGCATCGTCCACGTCCTCCAAGTTCATGATACGGAGCCTCTTCACAAACTCCTCAATGCCCGGAATCTGCCGCGTCGGGCCCATCTTCTTGAAGAGCCTCAGCACCTCTTCCTTGCGTTCTTCCTGCGGAGACTTCTCCGGCTTGCCGTCGGTTTCGGTTTCCTGCTTGTCGAGCACCCGCCTGCGACGCAGCGGACGCGGCATCTCCGGCTCGCCCTTGAGCTTGTCGATGGCATCCAGGAGGATTCGGATTTCGCGTTCATGCGCCTTGGCCTGGTCGACCAGCAGGTCCGCCTGCTGCTTGACCATTTCTTCCAGTTCCCGCTTCTTCATAGACTTTTTCGGGGCCGTGCCCTTTGTGTTTTTGGTGCTCTTTTGCATAAGTTCTATTTATAATGAAAGTTTGCTTAACGTTGAATTATTCGACAACAAATGGCGCGCTCCGACTTTTGCGGGAGAAAACGCTTATGGATTGGTTATCAGTTATTTGGGTGTCTATAAGGGCAGGCCCTGGGTGTTGGGTGTCGGGCGTTGGGTGACTTCGAGTGTGTTGTGATTCACAGGATGGTCGCAGTATAATACAACGGATCCCCCTTGTCAAGCCAAATCGTCTTTCCCTTGTCGATTTTCCCGGCCAACACCCACCCGGCATCGCCGCACTCTTCCAATGCAACGGAAACCAGGTGGCCTACGCAGAGCAGGACATCGACGCCATCGATTCCCTCAACGGAAAGGAAGTCTGGGTTTCCGGCACCATCGACCGCCTCGTCCTCACCATGCAAGGCGGCGCCGTCGCCGCCGCAAGCATCATCGACTTCAAGACCGACAAGCGCCGCGGCCCCACCCCCCAGGACGAGGACGCCACCCTGCGCGAACACCACTTCCCCCAAATGAAGGCCTACCACAACCTCGTCTCCTCCGCCTTCTCCCTCCCCTCCCACAAGGTCACCGTCACCCTAGTCTCCTGCCCCTCCAACTCCGCTCCCCCCCCGCGCCATCCCCTACCCACCGGACACCCAGTGGTAATGTCGTATAACCGCGAATTCAGGAGTTTCACATTTTGCTTGCCCGCCCGCCCGAGCGCGTGGTAGACTGCGGGTGGACTGTCTGGAACTGCACCCCCTCACGCTCCGGGCGCAATGCTATACAAGGTTATGAGTGACGACAAGATACACGCGGTTGGCAGGAACATCGCTGAAAAGGCCACCAAGATTGGCTATGAGATACCCATGACCAGGTACTTCTACAAGTACCAGCCGCCTGAACCGGCGGAGGACATCGCCGCACGCATCACGTCCTTGGAGACCGACATTGCGAACACCCTGAAAAGTCTTTTCCACAAGGAGGATTGAGCCGAATGATACATCCGACATTTGCAACAACTGAGGAATATACAAGCTGCCACCCCTACTGATACATCATGGAAACATCCAAGATTTTTGAGCTTCAACAGCATTTTGACACCCTTGCCCACCACATACAAGGCGAACCCGCCTTGGAATATTGGACTGCCAGAGAATTGCAGCCCCACTTCGGATACAGCAAATGGGAGAATTTCGAATCCGCCATCGAGAAAGCAATGACATCTTGCCAAAATGCCGGCGGAACAGTTTCTGACCACTTCCTTCGCTTTGAAGAATCCCGCACAACAGGGAAAGGTGCCTCTCTGTCCATTTGCAACTACAAACTTACCCGTTATGCATGCTACCTCATTGCTCAGAACGGCGATCCAAGGAAATCGGAAATTGCCTTTGCTCAAAGTTATTTTGCGGTTCAAACCCGTCGCACAGAGATAATAAGCGAGCGTATTGCATTCATAGAGCGTTCTACTGCCCGCAATCAATTGAGAGCAGCAGAAAGAGAATTATCCCAAAATATTTATGAACGAGGGGTCGATGATGCGGGATTTGGACGAATCCGTTCCAAGGGTGACCAAGCTCTATTCGGTGGAAATACGACGGCTGACATGAAGGCAAAATTCAATGTGGCCCAGCACCGCCCCTTGGCGGATTTTCTTCCGACCGTGACTATAGCGGCAAAGAATCTTGCCACCGAGATGACTAATTACAATGTCAAGCAGAATGATTTGCATGGTGAGCAGCCTATCACAAAAGAGCATATTCACAACAATGCCTCTGTTCGCAAAATGTTGACTGACCGCGGAATCTATCCTGAAAACCTGCCTGCAGAGGAAGATTTTGCAAAACAGGAACGGAGAGCCAAGGCTGACGCAAGGAAAATTCAAGCCTCTAGACTTACCCAAGCAACAGAGACAGTTTCCCTGCCGAACCAAACCTCCCTTCAGCTTCCCCATCCTGATGATGAAAAACTTCTGCGCTTCCTTGCCGCCCACCCTGCCGCTTCTTACAAGGATGTCAAACAAGCTCTCGACATTAGTCCGGCTACATTCTATCGCCGCACGGCGGCTCTGCAAAAAATAGGGATTCTTGAGAGATGCGGATCCGCTCGCAAAGGCACTTGGAAAGTATCTTTCCCCTGATGCGGTTATAATCGCTATCAATCACTATCACGTGACCTCGGACAACACTGGCAAATGTGAACGCAACACATTTATTATAAACTCTTTAATCAATTTCCCGACGTCGGGAAGTTGATACGCCAACCAAAGGACTTCCTTATGCATTTCATCTCGCCAGTTCCAATGTCTTTCAGGTCTCTTGGATTCCGCATTCATCCAGCAGACCTCGGCAAGCGCCTCGCCCGCCTCGTCGGTCTTGGCCTGCTTAAACCCTCCGGACGCGGCCGCGGCCCCACCCCCCAGGACGAAGACGCCACGCTGCGCGAACGCCACTTCCCCCAAATGAAGGCCTACCACAACCTCGTCTGCACCGCCTTCAACCTCCCCTCCCACAAGGTCACCGTCACCCTCGTCTCCTGCCCCTCCAACTCCGCCTCCCCCCGCGCCATCCCCTACCCCCCGGACACCCAGTGGTAACGCAGAACCGCCCACCACCAATTCCTGGGCATCCCATGCACCGCCATGGATTCCCGCCCCCGGCACACTTGCGCGCATTTGCGACATTTTTTCATTTGGGGCTTGACTCGGCAACACAAGATGTGGTATACAGGAACCACGAAGCGGTTCCGAAAGGACGTCGCCCCGCGACGCATAAATCCGCATGTTCTATTTGCCGCCAGGTCTCAAGCCCGGCGGCATCTTATTTCCACCCATGTCCATCAAACCGTTCAAGACGTACGCTGAACAGGCATCCATCCTTATCTCCCGCGGATTGGGGGATGAGGCTATTCGGGGCGTGATGGAGCGCCGCTTGGCTGCTGTCGGGTACTATCGCTTGTCGGCATACAGCTACCCGTTTCGGAAAACGGTAGAAAACGACGGGCAGGTACAGAAACTGAATGAATTCCGCGAGGGAACAACGTTTGACCGAGTGTGGGATTATTACCTGTTTGACCGACGTCTGCGTTTGTTGATTATCGATGCCATTGAGCGCGTGGAAGTGGCGTGGCGCGTCCAAATCGCATACGAATGGGCATTACGGGAAGGCATCCCAAATCCGCAGAGCAGGCCAGGCAGCTTTGCCACCAAGTTCCGCAAGATATCGAAGGAGGAGCGCCTGAAAACTTTTCAGTACTACTACAACATCAGTACCGAGGACTTTGCCTGTCACCATCGGGAAGATTTGAAAATCGCAAAGGTGGAGGATTTGCCCGCATGGGTGTTTATCCAGTTTTCCACATTCGGCAGCTTGCACAAACTGTTTGAGGATGGTTTGCCTTTAGGACTCAAGCAAACGATTGCACGTCGTTTCGGCTTTCAAGATGAGGGCTTTTTCACCCAGGTGTTCGCCTTGCTCCTGGCTGCCAGAAACGCATGCGCCCATCATGCTCGCGTATGGAACAAGGAATGGTTGTACGATGCCGAGAACGATAAGCATCCTTTGCGAAAGAGGTTCGTCTCCATTTGCGGCCTGACATCGGATCCGAACTGGTCCTCGCTCATGGCGCAATTCGACCGCACCAAAACGGCATTCCTACTCTCCTTGCTGTGCGTCCTGCTGAAGAAAACGGCATCTACCAGTCATTGGAAGGACAGGGTAAAGAAGCTCTTGACAGAACGGGCGCCCGTTCCCAGCATAACCCGGGAAATGGGCTTCCCTGTAGGCTGGCAGCAGCATCCCCTGTGGAAATAACCCTCCCCCCGCGCCATCCCCTACCCGCCGGATACGCCGTGATAACGGCCACCACCCATTTACCCGAATTCAGGCACAGAAAAAAGGTATATACAAGGAGCAATACGTTTTCCAGAATTCCCGCCCACCATGCGCTTTGGCGGCATTTTCTTTTGTAATACACAAACATGAATTTCATCGCCAAATTTGCTCTTTTCTTCTTGCATGAAGCATGAGATGTGGTAGATTATTGGGTTAGCGCTACCCGCTAGCGGTTAGTCAGAGTCGTTATACCCACCATGGCCCCTATTCAATCCAAAAAAGAGATGAGTGAAGAGGATATCAAACGCCACTTCATCACACCCGCTTTGGAACGGCGGTGGGACAAGATGCAAATCTCCATGGAGGCCCCGATTACAGACGGCAGGGTCAATATCCAGGGCAACAAGCCCGTCCGGGAGAATCCCAAGAAGGCGGATTACCTGCTCTACTTGAACGACAACAACCCCATTGCCGTGGTGGAGGCCAAGGACAACAAGCACAGCATCACGGCGGGCTTGCAGCAGGCCATGGAGTACGCGCAGATGATGGATTTGCCCTTTGCGTACAGCTCCAACGGCGACGGCTTCGCCGAGCATGATTTCCTGACCGGGAAGGAACGCATCTTCGGCATGGAGGAGTTCCCCACGCACGATGAGCTGGTGGCGCGCTTCTACGCGGCGCAGAACGGCGGCCAGGGTATCTCCGAGCCCCAGCAAAGGGCCATTGAGCAGCCCTATTATTCCGATATCAAGACACCCACCCCGCGCTACTACCAGCGCGTGGCCATCAACCGCACCATGGATGCCGTGGCGCGCGGACAAGACCGCATCCTGCTCGTCATGGCCACCGGCACGGGCAAGACCTACACCGCGTTCCAGATTGTCCACCGCCTGCTCAAAAGCGGCATGAAGCGCCGGGTGCTCTACTTGGCAGACCGCAATTTCCTGGTGGACACCTCCATCCAGCAGGATTTCAAGCCGCTGGAGAAGGTCACCCACAAGGTCAACTACCAGAAGGAGGACCCCGCCACCACCACCTCCTACCAGATGTATTTCTCCCTGTACCAGCAGCTCGTGGGCGAGGACGGAGAGGAGGAGCATTACCGCACCTTGTTCACGGAGGACTTCTTCGACCTCATCATCGTGGACGAGTGCCACCGCGGCTCCGCCAAGGCGGATAGCCAGTGGCGCCGCGTGCTGCAGTATTTCAAGGGTGCCACGCAAATCGGCATGACCGCCACGCCCAAGGAAACCACGTACGCATCCAATATCGACTACTTCGGCGAACCTCTATACACCTACAGCCTCAACCAGGGTATACAGGATGGTTTCCTCGCTCCCTTCCGCGTGATTACGCCACTCCTCAACATTGCAGAAGGGTGGCGGCCGTACAAGGACCAGGTGGACAAGTTCGGCAACCCCATCGAGGACCGCATCTACAACAACTGCGATTTCGACCGACATATCGTCCTAGAGGACCGAACGAGGGAGGTTGCCCAAACTGTCACCAACTTCCTGAAACGCACGGACCGCATGGCTAAGACCATTGTGTTCTGCGTGGATGAGGATGCGGCAGAGCGCATGCGCATGGAGCTCTCCAACATGAACGCCGACTTGGTGAAGCAAAACCCGGATTACGTGGTGCGTATCACCGGCAGCGATGTCTACGGCAAGAAAAAGCTCTCAGCCTTCCTCTCCGTGGGTGAGAAATACCCGGTCATTGCCACCACCTCCATGCTGCTCACCACTGGCGCAGATTGCAAGATGACCAAGCTCATCGTGCTGGACAAGACCATCGGCTCCATGTCCGAGTTCAAGCAAATCATCGGGCGCGGCACCCGCTTGCGCTTCAATGACGGAAAGACGCATTTCACCGTCATGGATCTGCGGCAGGTCACGCGCCTTTTTGCCGACCCGGATTGGGACGGTCCCATCATCCAAGACCCGGACTACGACCCCGAAGGAGGCAATGATTTGCAGGGAGGGGAAAATCTCCCGCCAGATCCGCCGCTGCCCCCGCTGCCGCCTCACCAGCACCACTACAAGCCCATCGTAGCCGCGGACGGCTGCCGCGTGGAAACCACCCTCGTCACCGTGGCATACTATGATGCCGACGGCAGGCTGCTGCGCCAGGAAAGCATCACGGACTACACCAAAAAGAACGTCATGGCCGAGTACGCCTCGCTGGACGGTTTCATCCGCCACTGGTCCGCCGCCGACAAGAAGGCGCAAATCAAGTCCATGTTTGCAGAAAAGGGCATCGACCTGGAGGGCGTGAAGAAAGAACAGGGCATGGAGGGTGTGGACGATTTCGATTTCATCTGCCACGTCGCGTTCGGCAGAAAGCCCCTCACCCGCCGTGAGCGTGCCAACAACGTCCGCAAGCAGGATTTCTTCGGCAAGTACAGCGGCCCCGCACGAGAAGTGCTGGAGGACCTGCTGGACCGCTACGCGGATGTGGGCGTGTACGAGCTGGAGGACATGAACGTGCTGAAGCTGGAGCCCTTCTGCCGAAGGGGCGCCGTGGCGCAAATCATCGGTGCCTTCGGCGGCAGGGACAACTACCTCAGCGCTGTCCGCGAACTGGAGCGCGCCATCTATTCATCACAGGCTGTTAATTTATGAGCAACGTATCGAGCTTTGTCAAACGTTTCCGCGACATCATGCGGAACGACCCCGGTATCAACGGCGATGCCCAGCGCATCGAGCAGATTGCATGGATGCTTTTCCTCAAGGTCTACGACACCAAGGAGGCCGACTGGGAGGCCACCGAGGAGGATTACAAGTCCATCATCCCCGAACAATGCCGCTGGAGAAACTGGGCCGTGGACGACAAGCGCGGGCGCGCCTCCACCGGTGACGAGCTGCTGGAGTTTGTGAACGCCAAGCTCTTCCCCACGCTCCAGACACTGCCCGTTACCAGCAACACGCCCGTGCGGCAGGCCATCGTTCAGGCTGCCTTTGCAGACGTACACAACTACATGAAAGATGGCGTGCTGCTGCGCCAGGTGCTCAACGTCATTGACGAGCTGCGGCTCGACGACTACACGGAAAGCCACGCCTTCGCGGAGATTTACGAGTCCATCCTCCGCGAGCTCCAGAGCGCCGGCAGCTCCGGCGAGTTCTACACGCCGCGCGCCGTTACCGATTTCATCGCCAAGATGGTACAGCCCAAAATCGGCGAGACGATGGCGGACTTCGCCTGCGGCACCGGCGGCTTCATCACCTCATGGCTGAAGGTGCTTCAAAATCAAACAAAGCGAGTGGAAGATGTATCCACGCTCAATTCTTCCTTCTACGGCATCGAGAAGAAGCAATTCCCCTACACCCTTTGCATCACCAACCTCTTGCTTCATGGCTTGGACTCCCCCAACGTGGTGCACGACAACTCGCTCTCCCGCGATTTGCTCGACTACACCGAGAGAGACGCCTTTGACGTCATTCTCATGAATCCTCCATACGGCGGCGCGGAAAAGGATTCCATCAAGCAGCACTTCCCCGCAGATTTGGCCAGCAGCGAGACCGCGGACCTCTTCATGGCCGTCATCCTCCGCCGCCTCAAGCGCGATGGCCGCGCCGCTGTCGTCCTGCCGGACGGCTTCCTCTTCGGAACGGATGGCGCCAAGGTCGCACTGAAGAAGAAGCTGCTCAAGGAGTTCAACCTCCATACCATCGTGCGCCTTCCCGGAAGCGTGTTCGCACCGTACACCTCCATCACCACCAATATCCTTTTCTTCGACCACACCCAACCCACCAAGGAGACCTGGTTCTACCGCTTGGATATGCCCCAGGGCTACAAGCATTTCTCCAAGACCAAGCCCATGCTGCTGGACCACTTCGCCCCCGTCATCGAATGGTGGAACAAGCGCAAGCCTATTCAGGAAGACGGCTTCGACAAGGCCCGCAAATTCTCCGCCAGGGAGCTGGCGGACAACGGCTACAACCTCGACCTCTGCGGCTTCCCCCACAAGTCGGAGGAAGTGCTCGATCCCCTCGACCTCATCCAGCAGTACCAGGAGCGCCGCGCTTCCCTCAACGCCAAGATTGACCGCACCCTCGCGGATATCACGGCCATGCTCAAAGGAACAGAAGAATGACACCGGAACAGCTCAAAGCCAGCATCCTTCAGCTCGCCATCCAAGGCAAGCTCGTTCCCCAGCGCCCCGACGAAGGCACAGCAGAGGAATTCTACCAACAAATCCAGAGGGAAAAGAAAAAGCTCACCGCCGCCGGCAAGCTCAAGAAAGAAAAGCCCCTCCCTCCCATCTCAGAAGACGAAATCCCCTTCGATATTCCAGAATCTTGGAAGTGGGTAAGGCTGGGGGAAATAGCGAAAGTTTTGGGTGGCAAGCGTATACCTGCTGGTAGAAGATTGACAATTGAAAATACAGGACATATTTATATCCGTGTATCGGATATGAAAGACGGCAGCGTATCAATGGAGAAATTGCAATATGTGCCATGTGATATCTACCAGTCAATATCCAAGTATGTTATACAAAAGGAAGATGTATACATCACAGTAGCTGGAACAATAGGGCGCGTGGGTAAAATACCAGCTCAGTTGGATGGCGCGAATCTCACAGAAAATGCTGACCGACTTATTATAAAGGAAATTAATCAAGATTGGTTCATATATTCCTTGAGTTCTTTCTGTGTACAGGAACAAATTGCAAATTGCACCACTAAGGTTGGACAACCTAAATTGGCAATCAAAAGAATTGAAGCGTTCCTTATCCCTCTCCCCCCATTGGCAGAGCAGCAGCGCATTGTGGAGAAGATAGAGCAGATGCTCCCGCTGGTGGAGCAGTACGGCGAAGCCTACACCGTCTTGGAATCCCTGGATGCCCGTTTCCCGGACGACATGCGCAAGAGCATTCTCCAGTACGCCATCCAAGGCAAGCTCGTTCCCCAGCGCCCGGAAGAAGGCACCGCAGAAGAACTCTACCAGCAAATTCAGAAGGAAAAGAAGAAGCTCAACGCCGCAGGCAAGCTCAAGAAAGAAAAGCCCCTCCCTCCCATCACAGAAGAAGAAATTCCCTTCGATATCCCAGATTCCTGGAAGTGGGTGCATATGGGGGATATATTCGCGCACAACACAGGCAAGGCGCAAAATTCCACTGCTGAAACGCGGAACGGCATTCTCCGAAAGTTTATCACAACCTCAAACGTGTACTGGAACCGCTTCGATTTTTCCAAAGTGAAAGAAATGCTGTTCACCGAGAATGAAATCGAAAAATGCACTGTACAAAAAGGGGACTTGCTCGTGTGCGAGGGAGGTGATTGTGGTAGGGCCGCCATCTGGCAAGATGACGAGAGCATGTGCATCCAGAACCATATTCACCGGCTTCGCCCCTATGTGGGTGTGGAGATCATGTTCTTCTATTACGTTTTCTGGTTATTGAAGCAGACTGGTTATTTAAACGGCAAAGGCGTAGGCATCAAAGGGCTATCAAGCAATACGCTCCACAAACTCCCATGCCCCTTGCCACCCTTGAAAGAGCAGCGCCGCATTGTAGAGAAGATGGTTGAAATACCGCCTATAATAAGTTGAAATTGGTAGCAACAAAGAAAAGAAGTAGAAATGTGCTTCAGAAGAATATTTAAAATTCAATTAGAAAACTGTATATGTTACAAATAATAAAAAAATATCCTCTTGCTGTTAGCGCGCTGCTAACATTGATTTGCTATTCAGTATGGCGTGTATTCATAAGTTGCATTACATTTGAAAATTGGGGACAATTTATCGCGAAAAATTGGAATTTTCTTATTATTGGAGAAATACTCTCCATAGTTTGCGTAATTGAACTACATTTAAGGAAAAAACAGAATGGCATATTCTTCGTGACTCTAATTTTTGGCGCTCTGATTCTCTTTGCCCTTCTTGCCTGTGGCGATTGGGATGGTTGGCAAAAGATAATGGCAGCGATGGCCTATTGTTATGCAATGTTGCTATTGCTTCGAATGCCCAATAATAATTCTGCGAAAGAGACGAAAGACGAAGGGGAAAACCTGAATCGCAGCAAATTGTACGGAGGAGTTTGTACATGGATTCGTAGGATGAGCATTACAGGGACGTCAGGTAAGGCGATTGCGATAACAGGTGAGTGGGGTTCAGGTAAATCGCACCTCAGCCGATATGTTAATAGGAACTTGACGAAAAAATGGGACTTGGACAATAATTTTGACGGCTATATAGGTGAGTACGCGATATGTGAGATAGATCTGTGGGGCACTCGCAATATTGAAGATGTGTGGAGGATGGTAGAGCAGCAATTGATGGATGTCGTTGGTGAACCTGTGATAAGCAGAGTCGAGATAGGCAACAATATATTCTATTATTTGCTGAACTTCGTTTTAGGCGGGAATTCTGATATACATAATGCCGTCAGGAATTTAGTACAGAATGACGTTGCAGGAAAAGTAAAAGAAAGCGCAAATATTATAGCTGAAAAACTTATCAAATCTAAAGATAAAAAGTTTGCAATAATTTTTTTTGATGATTTGGAAAGGGCAAACACTAAAGTCATTCAGAACTTGCTTCCATTGTTCGAAAGGCTGAAATCAATTAAAAACTTATTTATTGTGTGCAATTATTCGCCTGCTGAAATTAACAATAAACTGCGGGGACGCGGAATAGGTTGCATAGACGCGGAGGCGTATCTTTCGAAAATTTTTGATGTGAAGTTCGATATACCCAAAATTCATGATCTCGCGTGTTCAGAATATATCAAAATGGTATTTGAAGAAAAAAAGTTCAACTCTCCTCTAGCTAGGCGTTTCATGCTGAGAGAAAAAATACATTTTGAAACACCTCGTCAAATTCAAAGGATTGCAGATAGGCTGGCGAGTGTTGAACATTTATATATCTATGATTATTCTGACACCGCTTGGAAAAAATTATTTTCTGTAAAGGCTATATTTTTGGCCGTCTGTGCAGAGACTATTAAACCTGGTATATCCAGAGAAATGCTTGCTTATGGAGTGGCAGAATATTTGACAGATGTGCATGGTGGTACGTCCAGTCCCAATGCAGCTAGGCAAATTGCTTGGGATAATATTTGCCAGGAAACAAACAGGTTCATTCGTCAACATAGTGTTCTTGATGAGATAATTAAAAAAATGCAGGACTATATTGCGAACGAACATATTTCACGTTTGATAAATGCATTAAATAATTCATATATGTACAAGGCGGCCCTTACTCTTAGCGACGTTGAGGGAATGATTAGTTCCTTGGACATATCATCTAAATCTCGCGTAAAACGATTGATTTTGAATGGAGGCAACTCGGTCATCCCTTTACAAATGATGCTTTCAATCGAGCTGTTTTATAAAGTTTGCATGGAAAAAATCGATAATGATAAAAAGTACTCATATGCTATATTTTCTACATTAAAGGCAGAGCGCAACAATTCAGCTTGGATTGTTGCAGATGATAAATTGCCGTATCAGCACCGCTCTCAATACTTTATTGACTTATTAAATTCATTGACTCGGACTAGCGATACGTCAATTACAAATTGTATTATAAAATCTTGCGTCCAGCTGATGCGTTGTACTGGGATCACGTCTTTAACGAAAATCTTGGACTATTTTTGTAATAATAGCATAACACACGAACGTTCTAGCAACAAATATACCATAGAATCGTCAAATCACTATCATCCGCTTGAAGCATCTCGAAAATCAGGGAAATATCTATTTAAATATGCCTCGAATCAGTTAGGCGTCAAGTTTTGCATTTTTCTTCTTCGTTATTTCAAAAAACCCTCTGAGTCTTTTTTAGTAGATATTCGCCTTTTCCTTTTTCATGATAGCAGTCAAAACATATATGATGTTTATTCAACAATCACAAACGGCGTGTGCTACTTTCTTAGTAAGCGGCCTAGACTAATACCAGTTTTGCAAGTTGCAGCTATGAATTTCATTATTTGGCCTCGCTCTATACGGTCAAATGTGCGTATACATGGCCTGACCACTTTGGAATTCAGGATGGTTAAGGCTATTTTGGACTTTAGGCCTCAATCGAAGTTGCAGAGTTATGTCCATGTGGATGTCCCTTTTTTGCAGAAAGTCCTTTCTTCTGCAATCAATGCGCTCAATGAACGAACATACCATATGGATCCGTTCGGCAGAGACTTAGAGCATTTGATTCCTCAACAAGATAAGGTAGAGCTGCTTGATTCTTTACAGTCTTTATATGCTTTTTATGCTGGTATTTACCCTGATTTTCATTAAGCGTATACTATCATAAATTTGCATAACGTTTCGTCTGCCTTTTGATCTTTTACTTATGTAAGAGTAGCCCGTGTTACTCTTCTGGTGTTGGGAGCATGCCCTGCGGCATGCTTCTGTGAACGGGTTATTCTCCTCGAGTTATTGAAACTCGAGCAGGATGAACCTATAACGTGCTGCGAGCGGCTTGCTTGGCCTTGTATTGGGTGAGGGCGTAGTCTTGGGCTTGGTCCAGGGTTGCGATTTGGTTGTGGTTTCTGAGGAGGCGGGAGGCAGTTGGATTTACGATTTACGATTTACGATTTAAGAAGTCAGCGCGCCTAGCGGCGCGAGTCAACGTGCGGCGGCATAATGCCGCCGCATAACGGGCGCACCGCGTCCGTTATCCGAGCCGCGCGCCAACCAGGCCGCGCGACACAATACTACCCCCACACTACTATCTCCCCGCCAACAAAAACATTCCCCTCTCTCTTCTTCAGCGCTCGTTTACCAGTCTAAAAGTTGACATTTGTCCATGCCGTTGCAGGTGTGGATGGATAAATGTCAATTGGGATTTGACTTTCGGGAGGCGCTGTTTGCGATTGCCGCTTCGTTGTAAAGTGAAGGCGTGGTTAAAAGGGGGTGGGTGATAGGGCAGAAAAGTGCCCCCATTCGGCGGGGAGCCGGATGGGGGCGGTGAATGGACGCGGGGTGCGCCGAACTTACAAATTGTACCTGGTACTTAGCCCGCCTCGGCGAAACCTTGGCGGAGAGGGGTACCTAGTACCTTCGTTAGCCGTTGTACTTGCCGTAGATGGGTCCGAAGTTCTTGCAGGCGCGGAAGTCTGCACCTTCGGGGTCTGCGGTGCCGAAGAGGTTCCATGCGGCGGGACGGTAGATGTCCTCCTCGGGCACGTTGTGGGCGTAGACGGGGATGCGGAGCATGGAAGCCAGGGTGATGATGTCTGCGCCGATGTGGCCGTAGGTCCAGGCGCCGTGGTTGGCACCCATGTTGGCCATGACGGAGTAGACGTCCTTGAAGGCGCCCTTTCCGGTGAGACGGGGGGCGAACCAGGTGGTGGGCCAACCGGGGTCGGTGCGCTCGTCGAGGGTCTTGTTGACCTCCTCCGGGAGGGAGCAGGTGTAGCCTTCAGCGATGACGAGCACGGGGCCCTGCCCCTTGACGAGGTTCATGCGGATCATGGTGATGGGCACATCACCCTTGGAGACGAAGTGCAGGGAGTAGCCGCCGCCGCGGAAGTACTCGCGGTTGGCGGGGCACCAGCAGGAGTTGTCCATCATGGCGTCGATATCTGCCTGGGTGGTCTCGCCGGTCTTCTTCATGCAGGGCTTGCCGTCCTTGTCGGTGGAGTACATGTTGCCGTCCAGTGCGGTGGAGCCGGAGTTGATGAGGTGCATGATGCCGTTGGCGGCGTGGCCCTCCATGGTGTGTCCCGTGACGCGCTTGACGGCGGCGGGAGACCAGTAGGTGCGGATATCGGAGAAGCAGGCGGCCTGGCCGGTGAGCTGGTGGAGCAGGAGCATGCACACGCCGTTCATGGCATCGTTCTCCGTGGCGAAGGGAATGGCCTCGCGCGGGCCGTTCCAGTCGAAGGTGCTGTTGATGAGGGATTCCGCCATGTCGCCGTTGGGGTAGAAATCGGTCCAGTGGCGCTGGCCCTGGAAACCGCCGCAGATGGCGTTGAAGCCCAGGCCCTCCTCCTCGCGGTCGATGGTCTTGAGGTAGGGGTTGCCGTGCATCATGTCGCGGAAGATGATCATCATGAGGATGCTCTCACGCAGCGTGCGCTCCTTGTCCTCCGGGGAGAGGATGAGGTCCGGGCGGTTGCGCTCCGGGCCGATGTGGACGTAGCGCTTGGCCCACTCCATGGCGAGCTCGAACTCCTTCTCGTCGTAGATCTTGAGCTCCATGCGGCGCTTCACCTCGGTCATGTCGACGGGCTGGACGCGCATGCCCAGGTAGTCCTCCCAGAAGGGCTGGTCCAGGATGGAGCCGGCAATGCCCATGGCGCAGCCGCCGATGGAGAGGTAGCCCTTGCCCTTGAGGGTGGCCACGGCGATACCGGCGCGTGCGAAGCGCAGGATCTTCTCCGCCACGTCCTCCGGGATGGAGGTGTCGTCGGCGTCCTGCACGTCATGCCCGTAGATGGAGAAGGCAGGCACGCCCTTCTGGGCGTAGGCGGCCAGTGCGGCGGCGAGGTAGACGGCGCCGGGGCGCTCCGTGCCGTTGAAGCCCCAGATGGCCTTGGGGATGCGGTTGTCCGTCTCGAAGGTCTCCGTGATGTAGCACCAGCAGGGAGTGACGATGAGCGAGCAGCCCACGTTGTTCTCCGCAAACTTCTGGTTGGCGGCGGCGGCCTCTGCGGGACCGCCGATACAGGTGTCGGCGATGACGCACTTGACGGGCTGGCCGTTGGCGTGCTTGACGTTGGCCTCAATGAGGGCGGCAGCGGCCTTGGCCATGTTCATGGTCTGGTCTTCCAGGGACTCGCGGACGCCAAGGCGGCGGCCGTCAATCGTGGGACGAATGCCGATGGTCGGCAGTGTATCGTATTTCATAATGTCGTATGGATTATGGGTTGGAATGGATAAAGAGAGGGGTTACTTTTCCTCGGCCTGCGGCGTGGCGGGCTTGCGGAAGATAAGGCTGTACACCAGCACCACCGCAAAGCAGATGGCCGGCACGATGAAGGAGGCGCGCAACAGCGTGGAGGAAGTCTTGAGGTTGTCGTCCCAGGTGGTGTCGAACCCGCTCACGAGGGACGCCCAGGAGCTGTCCACGTTGCCGATGATGCCGGCCATCCACGGGGTGATGATAGCGCCGCCGAGAATGGCCATGATGAGACCAGCGGCACCGAGCTTGAGGATGCGCGGGTCAAGGCCGCCCAGGGCAATGCCGTAGATGGTGGGGAACATGAGGCTCATGCAGCCGCTCATCAGCACCAGGAAGATGACGTTCGCGGAGAAGGGCAAACCGCCGATGCTGAAGAGCACATCGCTGGGCAGGTACATCACGCCCAGGCAGCAGAGGATGGCGCCCACGGCGAAGATGCTCATCATGGCGGCGGGGTTGAACTTCTTCATGTAGTACGTGGCAATCCAGCGGCAGAGGATGAAGAAGCAGAGGGCAATCACATAGTAGCTGGCGGCGGTGTCCGGTGCCACGCCCAGCTCCTTCTGGCAGTACACGTTCATCCAGGTCCAGGCGGCAATCTGCACACCCACGTAGAAGAACTGGGCAATCACGCCGCACCAGTAGCGCGGGGTCTTGAGCAGGCCCACCAGCATGCTGCGGTAGGAGCCCACAATGCAGATGTAGGCGATGGGGCCCAGCATGCCCAGCAGAATCCACTGCACCTTGTCCATGTCCGGGAACAGCCAGTACAGCACGGACAGCGGCACAAAGCTGAACAGCGCGGCAACCAGCACGCGCAGGCCACCGCCCTGGCCGCCCTCCGTCTTGGCGGGCTTCTGCTCCTCCGCCTTGGAGCGCAGGAAGCACACCCACATGATGAGAGCAATGGCGCACAGGCCCACATACGGGGCACCCAGCCAGAAGAGCTCGGAGTTCACAATCTCCTTAAGCTGGTCCGGGGCCATGGCGGCGCGCTCCTCCGCGGTGGCGGGGTTCAGGTTGCCCAGGATGAACTGCTGAGCCAGCACAATGCCCATGAGGGAGCCCAGCGGGTTGAAAGCCTGTGCAAAGTTCAAGCGGCGCACGCCCGTCTTGGGGTCGCCCAGGGAGAGGACGTACGGGTTGCAGGTGGTCTCCAGCAGGGAGCAGCCGCCCGCCACAATGAAGATGGCAATGAAGTACGTGTCAAAGCTCTGCCAACCGCATGCCGGGATGTACAGCAGCGCGCCCAGCACATAGATGCCCAGGCCGATGAGCACACCCACGCGGTAGGAGAACTCCTCAATCAGGATGGATGCGAAGATGGCCAGCACCGCATACGCACCGTAGAACGCCACCTGCACCAGGCCCGCCTGCGACTGCGAGAGCGTGAATATCTTCTGGAACGACGGCACCAGGTTGTCCGTCATGTTGTTCAACAAACCCCACAGCGCAAAACAGCTGACCAGCAGGAAAAACACCGCGCGGAACCTGCGCGGCACAACGGGTGTCAAATCACGTTGATTGTCCGTACTCATATTCTCAGAGTCTACCATATAGCCCCCGCGTGTCAATGAATAAAAGCCCTCCGCACAGGAAATTCGCCCGCGCGCGACTACATCTGGCTCGCGCGTGGGTGCACGGCACGGATATCGCTCCCCGCCGGGATTGTCAATTGCCGGTTGACACGCCACAGGCACGGGTATATGATGGACACGTTTCCCGATGGCTATGGAAAACCAGAACACAGAGTGGAAGCTGACCTGGAAAGACGAATATCTAAAGTGGATATGCGGCTTCGCCAATGCGCAGGGAGGCTCCATCTACATCGGGTGCGACAACGACGGGAAAATAGTGGGAGTACCCAACGCCCGCAAGCTTTTGGAGGACATACCCAACAAGGTGCGGGATGTGCTCGGCATCCTGGCGGATGTGGATTTGCTCCGCACGGAGGAGGGCGCGGAGTACCTCCGCATCAACGTGCAACCCAGCCTTTACCCCGTCAGCTGCAAAGGCGAGTACCACTACCGCGCGGGCAGCACTAGGCAGCAACTCCAGGGCGGTGCCCTCACCCAGTTTCTTTTGCAGCGCATGGGCAGCAGCTTCTACTGGGATGCCGCACCCGTGGCGGATGCTTCCCTAGACGAGCTGGAGCCCGCCGCCTTCGCCGCATTCCGCAAGGGGGCCGTGCAGAGCGGGCGCATGACGGAGGAATCCGCACGCGAGGGGAACGAAGAGATTTTGAAAGGGCTGGGTCTCATCCGGAATGGCGTTCTCACCCGAGCCGCCGTGCTGCTTTTCCACCCCGCGCCGGAACGTTGGTTCACCGGAGCCTACGCCAAGATTGCCTTTTTCCCCAACGATGCGGACATTGCCTACATGGACGAAATTCACGGTTCCCTGTTCGTGCAAGCGGAGCGCATCATCGACATCCTGTACCTCAAGTATCTCAAGGCAGCGGTGTCGTACAGCGGCATCAACCGCGTGGAAACATACCCCTTCCCCAGGGCCGCGGTCAGGGAGGCCATCCTCAACGCTCTCGTCCACACCTGCTACGCTGCGGGAATTCCCATGCAGATCCGCGTATACGAGGACAAGCTCTACATCTCCAACAGCACCCTCGCCATGGAGGGCTGGACCCTGGAGAAGTACTTGCAGGAACACCGCTCGGAACCCTACAACCCCTCGCTCGCCGCAGCCTTCTTCCGAGCAGGGCTGGTAGAGTCATGGGGGCGCGGCATTGAGAAGATTTGCAGGGTCTGCAGGGAGGCGCAGGTGCCGCCTCCACTCTTCCATGGTCGCCCCAATTCCTTCATGCTGGAATTCTGCAAGGCGCAGGCCACCCCGTTTGTGGCACAACCCCAAGGGAAAGTTGCCCAAACTGGCCGCAAGCAGCGGAATATGCAGGCCATTGTGGAATTGATGCGCCAAAACCCGACCATCAAGATTGCTGAAATCGCCAAGGAGGTGGGGATTTCTGTTGTATACACCAACACGCTGATTTCAAAACTCAAGGATGCGGGTAAAATTGAACGAGAAAATGGCCGGAAAATAGGCAAATGGGTGATTTGCGACTGACGAATCTTTCTTGTCCTTTCCTATACTTTTCTTATCCTTTCCTATACTTTTCTTATCCTTTCCTATACTTTGCATTCCTTTCTCATTCTATTTACAGCACTTCCTATCTTATCCTTTCCTATACTTTGACCCGTCTACCCCATTTCTTCCCCAGTTGTGGATTGTAGTGCTTCATCGCAAGGTTTTGTCGGTCATACTTGGCGCGCGATTGTGCTTGCGGGGAGGGGGTGTGCGTGGTAGTATGGTGCGCGTATGGTAGACAAGATTTTCCCCGTTTTGGAACAGGCGGTTGCGGAAGGCAAGCTGCTTGCATCGTCCCTTGAAAACATCAAGCTTCTGACCGGGGGCACGGCGGATCCCGTGGTACCCGCCACCATTGCGGAGCTGGTGCAGGCCGGCGAGTGGGCCGAGCTCAACAACCGCTTCTACAAGACGCTCGCCTTCGGCACCGGCGGCCTGCGCGGCCGCACCGTCGGCAACATCGTCATGCCCGCGGAACAGGGCCAGGGCGGCGTGAACGGGCGCCCGGAGTTCCCCTGCGTGGGCACCGCCAGCATGAACTACTTCAACGTGGGGCGCGCCATGCGCGGCCTCATCACCTATGTGCGCCGCTTCGTGGAGGCGGAAGGCACCGGCCGCAAGCCGCTCATCGTCATCGGGCACGACACGCGCCACTTCTCGCGCGACTTCGCGGAGCTGTGCGCGCGCATCTGCACGGATTTGGGGTGCGACTGCGCGCTGTTCGACGGCCCCTGCTCCGTGCCGGAGGTATCCTTCACCATCCGTGAGCTGAACGCGGACACGGGCGTGATGCTGACCGCCTCCCACAACCCCGCGCACGACAACGGGTTCAAGGCCTACTTCAACGACGGCGCACAGCTGGTGGCCCCGCACGACCAGGGCGTGATTGCCGAGGTGAACGCGCTGACCAGCGACACCTACGAGCCCCTGCCCGCCGACCAGCAAGGCAAGCTGCGCGTGCTGGGCGCAGAGATGGACGACATCTACATCAAGCGCCTCAAGGGCATTGTGCTGCGCCCGGAGGTCTTCGGCAAGGCCTCCGCCAAGGTGGTGTACACCAACCTGCACGGCACCGGCAAGCGCTGCATCGTCCCCATGCTCAAGAGCATCGGCTGCCAGCTCTCCACCGTGGCGGAGCAGGATGTGCAGGACGGCCGCTTCCCCACCGTGGCCAGCCCCAACCCGGAGAACGCACCCGCGCTGGACATGGCCATTGCCCAGGCAGACCGTGAGAACGCGGACCTGGTGATTGCCACGGACCCGGACTGCGACCGCATGGGCATTGCCGTACGCGACAAGGCGACGGGCAAGATGCAGCTGCTGACGGGCAACCAGACGGGCTGCCTGCTGGCGTGGTACCGCTGCATGAGCATGCGCGAGCTGGGGCTGGTGACGCCGCAGAACATTGAGCACGCGGTGATGGTGAAAACCTTTGTGACCTCTCCGCTGCAGGATGCCATTGCGGAGCACTTCGGCATTGCCACGGTGAACGTGCTCACCGGGTTCAAGTGGATTGCCGCCAAGCTCGGCAAGTATGAGAACGCCATCCCCGCGGAGAAGCGCCAGGGCTACCGCTCCATGACCGAGGAGCAAACCCGCGCCCTGCGCCTGGAGCACAGCAAGTACTTCGTCTTCGGCGGCGAGGAAAGCTACGGCTACCTCGCCCAGGACTTCGTGCGCGACAAGGACGCCAACTGCGCCGCCCTCTGCCTCGCGGAGATGAACGCCTACCTCGCCACCCAGGGAATCGGCCTGCTGGAATGCCTCAACAACATCTACAAGGAGCTGGGGTACTACAAGGAGCTCGGCAAGAACATCGTCATGGAGGGCGCGGACGGCGCCGCCAAGATTGCCGCCCTCACCAAGGACTACATCGCCAACCCGCCCAAGGAGATGGACGGCGCCGCCGTGGTGGCCGTGCGCGATTTCTCCAGCGGCAAGATGGTGGACGCGGAGGGCGACCCCGTGCCCGCGGAGAAGATGCTCTTCATCGACCTGGCGGACGGGCGCAGCTTTGCGGTGCGCCCCAGCGGCACGGAGCCCAAGATCAAGTACTACCTCTTCGCCCACGGAGAGAAGGGCGCAGACGTGGCAAGCTCCAAGGCCGCCGTGGAAGCCGGCATCGACTCGCTCTGGAAGGCCATCGAGGCGGATGCGCACGCCCGCATGGCGTAACACGCAGCACGCATGCAGACCGCGCTCTTCATCGGATTAGGCAGCTTTGTGGGGGGCATCCTGCGCCACCTCACCGGGCTTCTGGTGAAGAACTGGGTGGAGACCACCGCGTTCCCGTGGCACACGCTCGCCATCAACCTGGCGGGCTGCCTGCTGCTGGGCCTGCTCACCGGGCTGTTCGAGCGCGGGTTCTCCCTGCACCCGGATTTGCGCGCCGCGCTCACCGTGGGTGTATGCGGCGGTTTCACCACATTTTCCACTTTCGCCAACGAGAATTTAGCCCTCATGCGGCAGGGAGCCTTCGGGCTCGGCCTTGCCTACATATTGACCTCGCTCGTATTAGGCGTGCTGCTGCTGTTTGCGGGGTACGCCCTCACCTCCCGCATCTGAACCAACCCTTTTCCCACCCCGCCATGAACGACAGACTCCCCATTCCCCAGTACGTGATGGCCCTGGCCCACGTGGCCGCCCTGCGCTCTGAAGACCCCTACCGCAAGGTGGGAGCCGCCGCGCTGGACAAGGACAACCGCGTCATCGGCACCTCGTACAACGGGCTCTTCCCCGGGTTCACCGCGCCGGCGGGTTTCTGGGACTCCCGCGAGGAGCGCCAAAAGTACATGCTCCACGCGGAAATCAACCTGTGCAGCCTCTTCAAGCGCGGCGAGGCCAAAATCGTGGCCTGCACCACCATGCCCTGCACCTCCTGCATGCAGGCGCTCTGCGCCCACGGCGTGAAAACCATCTACTACGGAGAGGCCTACCCCGCCTCACAGGCACCTGCCATCGCGGAGCTCTACGGCGTCCAGCTCATCCACGTGCCGGACTACCCGCTCTCCGATACCTTCCCGCTGCGCTCCTGAGTGGGCGGGGAGACTCCGTCAATTGATCTCCATGATGGAGGTGAAGCCCACGATTTCAAAGAGCTTCCGGATGTGGGGCTGGCAATGGATGATGTGCATGGAGCCGCCAGCCTTGTTCATGGTGGTTTGGGCTTGCAGGAAGACGCGGAGCCCGGCGGAGGAGAGGTAGTCGATGTCGGCGAGGTCGAATACAAGCTCCCGTGCGCCATCGAGGTGGAGGTTGGCGGAGAGCTGCGGGGCGCTGGTGGTGTCGATACGCCCTGAGAGGACGTAGGTGTGCGTGTCACCGTCTTGAGAGAAATTGATGGAGAGTTTCGATGTCATGGTATTAGTTTTCTAAATATTCCAAACCTTCGGAGACGCCGAGGGCGAGCACGCCCGCCAGCACCAAGGCAATGGCAACATACTGCACGGGGGTGAGGCGCTCACCCAGGCAACGCGGGGAAATGACAACAGTGACAATGCCGAAGGCAGCCACAATGGGGGCCGTGTACAGCGGGTTCTCCGCCATGGCGAAGACGTACGAGGTCAGCGCGCCGCATTCCAGCGCGGCTGCCCTGCGGAAAGGAGCGGACACACGCCGCAGCGGGTTGTACGGCCGCCCCGTCTTCCCGTACAGGATGCACCAGCACACCAGGCCGATGGCGGCAAAGGTGAGCGAGTAGAGGATGAGATAGTCCACCCTGCCCATGCCCTTTCCTATCTCCCCGCCCAGGATGGCGCCGCACAGGAAAGTGTCGAACGCATCCACCAGGCAGAACACCAGAGGGAACAGAAAGGCCAGCGCACCCGCGCGTTTGGCACCTCCGGCAGCCTCCCTGGCGTGGCGGTGCTGCATGAGCGCGAGCCAGACGACTCCGACAACCACGGCGGCGGCTGCTGCGGCGTCAAGCGGCGAGATTTTCCCCCACATGGAGCCGAGCTTGCCCATGCATGCGAACCAGACGATGAAGAGGAGGGGCGTGAACGCACCCGCTGCGTTCTCCAGCGGCGCGAACACGGAGGCGTCCAGGTATCTGTAGCCGATGTTGCTGATGAGCATGGCGAGCCCGTACACCAGCGGGATGATAAAGAAAAGGCTGTTCTGCCGCACGAGCTGCGTCAGCGGCAGACCGCTCTCCGAAAAAGGTATGCAGACGCCCGCCAGCACGGCCATGGCCAACCCCAGGCACACGGCGATGCGCAGCGGCGCGTACCGGGGAGAGGCATCCGTTCCGGCTTTCAGAAAGGTTTCCTCCCATCCCCAGGCCAGGGTGGCCGCTATGGCAAGAATCAACCACATGTCACGCTCCCTCCTCCATGATGGCCTGCACGCTCTCCGGCGTGTCCTTCAACATTCCCTCCAGCGTGCGGCGCAGCATGAAATGGAAGCGCTCCATGCTTGTCGCGGAATAGCGGTCTGCATCGTAGTCCAGCAGCACGCTCAGCTCGCCATCGTCATCCACGATGAACTCGATGTCCAGCACGTTCTGCACGCGCCCGTCCGCCGGGGAAATGTCCAGCACGCGCTCGTAAAGCTCCGACCAATCGCCGCCAATCTGCCGCAGGTCATCCTGGTAGAACACGCATGCCAAATCATCCTGCGGGGGCATAAAGCGGCGGAGGGTATAGGGATATGCGCGGTGGGCGATTCCCTGCGCCACCTGCCCGCGCACATCGAGGTACAGCTCGTCCAGCGTTATGGGGCGTGAGAAGTCGGCGGCCAGCGGGCAGTCCTGCAGCAGGCAGCCCGCGGTGGCGCAATCCGCCGCGCTGCCGCGTCCGTGATAGGTCCAGGTGAGCATCACGCGCGGGTTGCGGTTGTAGGCGGCGGTGGCCAGCAGCACGGCGGTGTCAAAGAAGACGTTGCGAGAGATTCCATGCCGGCGGCAGTGGGCATCCAGCGCGGCGGAGGTGAAGGGCAGCGGCTGTTGCAGCAAGCCCTGGCGGGCCTGCGTGGCATCGCAGTCCGTCTGCGGGCGCAACTGCGGCTGGGGTAGGCTGCCGTAGCGCAGCTCAAAGAATCGGCGGTCGTCCAGCGCGGGTGGGGAATCCGGCTCTGCGGAACGGCGGCGCATGGTGGCGGGACCGGGATCCGGCTGGAGGGGGAGCCCGTGGTATGCGCGGTCGATGGTGACGGAAATGATTTTGATGGAGGTGCCATCCACCATGGCATGGTGGAAATCCATGAAGAGGTACACGGCCTTTTCCGTGCGGAAGACGCAGCTGCGGAAGAGTGGCGCGCCGAACAGCGTGAACGGCCGCGCGAGCGTTTGGCACAGCTTGTGGAACTCCGCCTCCGTGGTGTCCACCACCTCCGTGGGGACGAACGTCTCCGGCCTGTACACCTGGAGCAGCGTGCCGTCCGCCGCCTTCTCAAAGACGGAGAGCAGCGCGGGATGGTGGCGCACGGCGGCATCCACGGCGCGCGCCAGGCGTGATGCCTCCGCGTTCATCTGCACCATGCACGGCAGGTTGTACATGGTGGTGCCGGGGGTGATGCGCTCACGCTCCAGCATATAGAGCTGCATATCGTTGAGCGGCACGCTGCGCGTGTCGGCGGGTGTTTCCAAAGCCTGGGCGGACATGCTCTCCAGGATGCGGCGCGGGGTGTGGCCGCGGAACACGGCAGATGCATCCAGCGCCTCCAGGCCCGGCGTGCACACCACCTCCAGCGTGCGCAGGGAATCCCCGCCCAGCGCATAGAAATCGTCGTCCATTCCGACTCTCTCCACCTCCAGCGCGTGGGCCATGGCGTTGCAGAGCAGGCGCTCGACATCGGACTGCGGGGCGGCGTAGGGCGCATGGGGGGCTGCATCCGGCTCCGGCAGGCGTGCGGTGTCCAGCTTGCCGTTGGCGTTGAGCGGTATTTCATCCAGGTGGATGTAGAAGGCGGGCACCATGTACTCCGGCAGGGAGCGCAGCAGGCGTGCGCGCAGGGCGGCGGGGTTGTCCACGGCGGCGCTGCCGGTGAAATAGGCGCAGAGACGCGGCGGGTTGCCCTTGGCGCGCACGGCAATCCAATCGGTGGCGAGCTCGCGGCGCAGCGCGGCCTCAACCTCGGCGGGCTCGATGCGGTTGCCGCCGATTTTCACCATGTCATCCAGGCGGCCAATGACCTCGTACACGCCATCCTGATTCCTGCGTGCCAGGTCCCCGGTGTGGAAAAGCCCGCCGCGCTTGGCGCGCGCGGTCTCTTGCGGCATGTTGACATAGCCGCGAAAATACGGGCAAGGGAAACAAAGCTCGCCCGCCTCACCTTCCGCCACAGGCTCGCCATTTTCATTCAATAGATAAATTTCGCCGTCAAATTCAGGCTTGCCGATGGGAGTTTTAGCGTACGGGCGGTCAATGAGGAAATTGGCAATCATGAAAAAGCTCTCGCTGGAGGCATAGACATTCATGTTGCGGGGCCCCGGCTTGAAGAAGCCGTGCGCGGCCTCCCCGGAGACGATGAGGTACTTCAGGCAGTCCGGGATGTCCGCGAGCATGCTGCCCAGTGAGGGCGGCAGGGAGATGTGCGTGATGCGCCGCTCGCGGATGTATGCGCCGATGCGCCGCGGGTCCCGCGCCACGGCCAGCGGCATCACGCACATGGTCACGCGCCGCACCACCGCAAAGAGCCATATCATCACGAACGCCACGAAATGCACCGGAGGCACCGCCGCGTAGCGGTTCCCCGCCTGCAGGATGGACTCGCCGCCCAGGCACAGGGAAAGCCCGCACGGCTCCAGGTTGCCGTATTCCTGCAGCACTCCCTTGGGACGCCCCGTGGAGCCGGAGGTGTACACCGCGTACGCGGCATCGTGCGGGTCTGGCACGGCGTACCCCGGCGCGGGCGCACAGGCGGTGATTTCCGCCCACGCGGCCTCGTCCACCACGGCGCGGCACGCGCAGTCTGCGGCAATGGCCCCCACGCGTTCCGGCGGCATGTCCTCGTCCACCGCGGTGCAGGCGGCGCCTGCCTTCCACACGCCGAGCATGGCAATGCAGGGGCGCGCGCCGTGCGGCAGGCGGATGAGCACGATGTCCTCCCGCCCGATGCCTTGCGCCTTCAACCAGGCGAGCACGCGCGCGGAGAGGTCGTCCACCTCCGCCACGGTGTAGCCTTGCGGCGTTTCCCCATCCTCCAGGATGCGGAATTCCGGATATTCCGCGAGCAGGTGTCGCCATCTGTCCAAGAGGCAGGGCATGGTGGGGCTGGTCAGAATAGGATTCGGATGTTCATGTTAACCCCCATGCCGCGGTCCATGGGCAGGTACGGAATGCCGTGCCATGTCTTGCCCCAGTCGTGCAGCATGTTGGTGATGCCGAAAATCACCCCCAAGTGGTCGTTGAACTGGTAGCCGATGCTCACGCAGGAATAGGCGGCGCACACTTGGCCCGTGGAACTTTCATGTTCAGCGTACAGCTGCCACTGCAGCCCCGTACTTTCTCCCAGCTTGGCGTAGGCGGCCAGCTCATAGTGGTAGACGGGGTCGTTGTATCGCCCCCGGCTTGCGGGGGCGTCCATCATGAAGCGCAGCTGGGTGGTGATTCCCACGGACTCGAAGCGGTGGCAGTAGTATGTGTTGAGGGTATACGACGCTTCCGTGGAGATGCCGATGGAGCGTATGGTGTTGTAGTAACCCTCCAGCCCGTACGCATCATTGTCCCCGAAGGTGTGGTAGTACCACACACCGGTGAAAAGACCCTGGTCGCGCAGGTGGAAGCGCAGGCTGCCGCCGTCGAAATAGATGCGGTGCTTGTACCAATACTCCGCTCCACCCACGCAGAGGGTCCACTCTTCCCCCAAACCGTAGTAGAAGCCTTGCCAGACCACGTTGTAGTCCACCTTGTAGTTCCGGTACCTGAGAAAGGCGCGGGTGATGTTGGTTTCAGAGAAGAACTCGTGCTTGTCCGGTCCGTAGCAGGGGTTGATGAGAGAATCGTCCGCGTGCAGCGCGCCCGCGCACAGGCAGGCGGACAGCAGACTGTTGGTCAGGTGCGTTCGTTTCATGGGGAAATGTAGTTTTAGTCGCGGGAGCGTCCGTCGTCCCAGCCGCTGCGCTGCTGGCGGCGCTGCTGCTGTTCGGCCTTGGCCTTGGCGGCGGCCTCCTGCTTACGGCGGGCCTTCTCCTCGGCCTCCAGGGCGGCGGCGGCCTCCTCGTCAATGACCTCGATGTCCTGGATTTCCTCATCCTCGCCAGCGACCTTGCCGGTAAGCTTGGCGCTCTTCTCCTCCAGAGCCTTCTTCATGCTGGGGCGCACCTTTTCAAAGAAGGAGCGCACAATGGCAGCGGCCATGTGGCCACCGGAGATGCGCTGGTGAGGCAGGCCCTCGTAGAGCGCCGCGTACGCAAAGCGCGGGTTGTCTGCCGGGATGAAGCCAGCGAACCAGGCGAGACGGCAATCGTCGGACGGCTTGCCCCACTGGGCGGTACCGGTCTTGCCGGCGTTGGAGACGTAGCTGAGAGCGGCGCGGTGTCCGGTACCGCCCTCCACCACGGCGCGCATGCCCTTCCGCACAGAAGCAAGAGCCTCGGAGTAGTCCTTGAGCGAGCCTTCCGCCCCCGGCTGAAACTGGAACAGCACATTGCCACGGGAATCCAGCACCTGGCGCACCAGCTGCAGGCGCGGCAGGTAGCTGCCGTTGGCCACACCGGAGATGGCGTGCGCCACCTGCAGCGGCGTGGCCAGGATGGCGCCCTGCCCGATGGCCATGTTGGCGAAATCGCCCGTGGCGTAGCCGCGGCCGTAGTTGCGGTGCATCCACGACTCGTCCGGCACGTTGCCCGCCTTGTCCGCCAGCGGCAGACCGGTGGTCCGCCCGTAGCCGAAGCGGCGTGCGGTCTCACACAGGCGGGAGCCCAGGTGCGGCGTGCGCGTGGCGGCTATCTGGTACATGAACGGGTTGTTGGAAAGCTGGATGGCGCCCACGCAGTCCAGGTCTCCCACAAACTTGCTGGCGTTGCGGAATTCATGGTTGCCGATGCGGATGGAGTAAGGGCAGTAGATGCGGGTGGTCTCCTTGATAATGCCATAGCGCAGGGCGGATGCCACCGTGATGGTCTTGAAGGTGGAGGCGGGCGGGTACACGCCCGCGTACGCGCGGGAAACCAGCGGTGTGTTCTTGTCGCTGCGCAGTTTGTCGTAGTCCTCCTGGGAGATGGACGGGATAAACAGGTTGGGGTCGAAATTGGGTACGGATGCAAGCACCAGCACCTCGCCGGTGTTGACATCCACCAGCACAAAGGCGCCGCGGCCGCGGGTGTTCTTGCGCAGGGCCTCCTCCGCCGCGCGCTGCCACTCCAGATTGAGCGTGGTCACCACCGTGCCGCCGGGCTTGGGCTTCACCTGCAGCTCGTCAAGTATCTTCCTGCCGTTCTCATCGAACATCAGGCGCCACACGCCGGGCTGCCCCGTCAGCTGCTTGTCGAACCAGGATTCCAGACCGGAGCGGCCTTCCTGTCGCGCGAAGATGGGGTCGTTATGGTTGATGGGGCCGGTGGGCAGCTTGGCCTGGGCGCCGGTGTAGCCCAGGATGTGGCACGCGGATTCCTTGGCGGGATAGTTGCGGATGTACAGTGCCGTGAGCTGGCCGTGGTTGATTTGGGCTATCTTCTTGCGCAGCGGCGCCACCTGGCTTTCACGCAAGATGGGGCCGATGGGCAGGCGCAGCCAGCGGCGGTGCCGGTAGTGGTCGATGAGCTGCTCATCCGTCTTCTCCGAAACCTTGATGCCCAGCTTGGCGAAATCCGCCATCACGCGCCGCCCCACCGCCACGATGGCGGCATCGCTCTCGTCCTCCAGCTGGTTGAAGAGGATGGCCGGCTGGTACGCCACCTCAGACGTGGCCATCACCTCTCCGTTGCGGTCTGTTATCAGCCCGCGTGGCCCGGGGACGGTCAGCGACATGGTGCGCGCATTCTTGCGCGTGCCTGCATACGCCACGCGGGAGGGGTCCGGCGACGTCACGTCCAGCACGGCCTCCGTGTCCTTGAGCGGCATGCCCTCCGCACCGGGTTCGGCGTCCGCCTCCTGGGTTCGCACGTTGGTGGGAGCGTTGGGCGCGGCGGTGCGGTCGTACTCGTCGGCCTCTCCCACGCCTTCCTGGATGGAGGGCACGCGGTCCTCGCCGCCCAGTTTCACGGTTTCCACCGTCTCCTCCAGCTCGTCGGTTCCAACTTCCTCCGCGATGTCCTCATTAGGCAACGCGGTGCGCGGAGCGGCCTGGACCGGCGCGCACAGCGCCGCGGCCGACAAAAGGGTAAACAGCTTGGTGCAAAGCTTCACGCGCGTATTATATTCCATCCCGCGCCGCATGTAAAGTTTAGGGTGAAGGCATCGCGGCGTGCGGGTTTTGTCATAATTTTACCAAATACCGCTTGATTAGCGCCGGGCGGGTGGTATATTGTGTCGCGTCATTCCGCATGGGGTGGCGTTTAACTCAACCAATATTCTGACAATGGAGATTCTGCATGACAAGGACGCCGACGTGAGCGTTCTGAACAACCGTACCGTGGCGGTCATTGGCTACGGCGCCCAGGGGCGCGCTCAGGCGCTCTGCATGCGCGACAGCGGCGTGCATGTGATTATCGGCATCCGCCCCGGCAAGAGCTGGGATGCAGCGGCACAGGACGGCTTCGAGGTAATGCCCGTGGACGAGGCCGCCAAGAAGGCTGATATCATCCACCTTCTGCTTCCGGACGAGAAGCACGGGGAGGTGTACGCGAACCAGATCAAGCCGCACCTGGCTGCGGGCAAGACGCTGTGCTGCTCCCACGGCTTTGCGTATGTGTTCAAGACGATTGAGCCGCCGGCAGACGTGGACGTGATCATGGTGGCGCCGAAGGGCCCGGGCACGGAGGTGCGCCGCGTGTTCGAGGAAGGCTTTGGCTGCCCCGGCCTGATTGCAGTGTTCCAGGATCCGAGCGGCAAGGCTCGCGCCACGGCGCTGGCCATTGCCAAGGCGGAGGGCCTTACCCGCGGCGGCGTGCTGGAATGCACGATGGCGCAGGAGACCTACGAAGACCTGTTCGGCGAGCAGAACGTGCTGTGCGGCGGCCTGGTGGACCTGATGAAGTACGGGTTCGAGACGCTGATCGAGGCGGGCTACCCGCATGAGATGGCGTACTTTGAGTGCGTACACGAGGCCAAGCTCATCGTGGACCTCATCTACAGCGGCGGCATCCAGCGCATGAACAGCGTCATCTCCAACACCGCCGAATTCGGCGAGTACTACAACGGCCCGCAGATCCTGGGCCCGGAGGTGAAGGCCAAGATGAAGGAGAGCCTGCAGCGCATCGAGAGCGGCAAGTTCGCCAAGGACTGGCTGGCGGAGGCCGCCGCCGGCGCCCCCAACCTGCAGGCCAAGCGCGCCGCCCTGGCGGAGCACCCCGTGGAGATTGTGGGCAAGAAGATCCGCTCCCTCTTCGAGCGCAAGTAATTTTTCCCTACCCGGCGGGGTTGCGGTGCGCTGCAACCCCGCCGTTTGCTTTTCCATGAATGCCATCCGCATAGAGAACGCCAGCGTGTACCTCTCCGGAAGGGAGGTGCTTCACGGCATCAATTGGCGCGTGGAACGCGGCGAGAGGTGCTTCATCCTCGGTGCCAACGGCGCCGGCAAGACCACCCTGGTGCGCATGCTCATGGGCTACGCCTGGCCGCTTTTCGGCGCCACCGTGGAGGTGCTGGGGCACCGCTTCGGCACCGTCAACCTCCAGGAGCTCCGCAAGCGAATCGCCTGGGTCAGCCCGCTCATGCACCAGTGGCTCGGCGGGCGAGACTGGACCGGGCGCGAGATGGTGCTCTCCGGGCCGGATGCCACCATCGGTCTCTTCCGCAGCCCCGCGGAGGACGAGGAGGCACGCGCCGCGGAACTGCTGGCATCCCTGCGTGCGGAACACCTGGCGGACCGCCCCGTGGCCGCCATGAGCTCCGGCGAGCAGGTCAAGGTGCTCATCGCCCGTGCGCTCATGACGCAGCCCGACCTCATGATACTGGACGAGCCGAGCGTGTTCCTAGACATCGCCGGGCGCGAATTTTTGCTCAACACCATTGCGGATTTGGCCGCGCAGCGCCCGGAGCTCACCATTATTTTCATCACCCAGCGCATTGAGGACATCCTGCCCGCATTCTCGCGCGGCCTCATCCTGCGCGAGGGCAGCATCATCGCCCGCGGCGCG
>CALCWC010000027.1 GCA_937905985.1 uncultured Verrucomicrobiales bacterium
ACCTACCACCACTTTTTTGTGTCTTCTCGAAATTTTATGGGACGGCAGTGATCGTAAATTGTAAATTGCCCACTTTCCCCTTGCATCGGCAAGGGAAAAGTGTAGAATGACACCTATATGAAGGCTCTCGTCAAAACAAAGGCTGACAAGGGGCTCGAACTGATGGACGTACCCATGCCCGAAGTCGGTCCTAACGATGTTCTCGTCAAGATTTACAAGACCGCCATTTGCGGTACTGACATGCATATCTGGAACTGGGACCCCTGGGCCCAGCAGACCATTCCCATCGGCATGCACGTGGGCCACGAGTACTGCGGCATCATTGAGAAGGTGGGTGCAGCCGTGACCGCCTACAAGCCCGGCCAGGTTGTCTCCGGCGAAGGCCACATCGTGTGCGGCACCTGCCGCAACTGCCGCCGCGGCCAGTTCCACCTTTGCCCGAACACGCAGGGCGTGGGCGTGAACCGCCCCGGCTGCTTCGCGGAGTACCTCTCCATCCCCCAGAGCAACATTGTGCCCATCCACCCGGATATGTCCATGGAGATTGCCTCCATCCTGGACCCCCTCGGCAACGCCACCCACACCGCCCTTTCCTGGGATTTGGTGGGTGAGGACGTGCTCATCACCGGTGCCGGGCTCATCGGCTCCATGGCTGCCGCCGTCTGCAAGAAGGCCGGCGCCAAGAGCGTCACCGTCACCGATATTTCCGACTATCGCCTCGGCCTCGCCAAGAAGCTGGGTGCCGACCGCACCGTCAACGTCAAGAACGGCGACTCCATCGAGCAGGCCATGAAGGACCTCAAGATGACCGAGGGCTACGACGTTTGCCTGGAGATGAGCGGCGCTCCCTCCTGCCTGCAGGACATCATCAAGTACTCCATGTACGGCGCACGCATCTCCCTGCTCGGCATCCAGCCCGGAAACACCAGCATCGACTGGAACACCTTCGTTTGGAAGGGCCTCAAGATGAAAGGTATCTACGGCCGCGAGATGTTCTCCACCTGGCAGAAGATGGACGCCATGATCCGCTCTGGTCTGGACGTTTCCCCCATCATCACCCACCGCCTGGACTACACCGACTTCAAGGACGGCTTCGACGCCATGAACTCCGGCAAGTCCGGCAAGGTCATCCTTACGTGGGCCAAGTGAGGATGTACTAGGTACGATGTACTATGTACTATTTGTAAAGTTCGCGCGCCCCTGCGGGCGCGCGGCTTTTTGTACAACCTCGCCGCAAAACGAACTTGACACCGCCCGTCCTCGTGCTACCATCTCTTGCGCGCTTCTCGCGCAACAAATCCTTCAAATAGTACTTAGTACATAGTACATAGTAAATCTTATGGTTCCCGCGAATCCCCACATTTCTTCCCTTGTTCCCTACAAGCCCGGCAAGCCCATTGAGGAAACCGCCCGTGAAATCGGTATGCAGCCCGGCGATATCGTCAAGCTCGCCTCCAACGAGAACCCGCTCGGCCCCTCGCCCCTCGCCGTGCGCGCCATGCAGAACGCCGCTTGGGAATCCAACCTCTACCCCGACGGCTCCGCCTTCACCTGCCGCCAGCGCATAGCCTCTTTCCATGATGTTGCCATGGAACAAGTTGTCGCCGTTGCCGGCAGCAGTGAGCTCCTCCTTCTCCTCAGCCTGGTGTTCCTCGGCCCCGGCTCCCACGCCATCGCCGCTGACCACAGCTTCGCGCTCTACAAAATTCTTTCCCAGACCGTCAACGCCGGTTACGTCTCCATCCCCAACAAGCCGGATTTCTCCACCGACCTCCAGGCCACCCTCCGCGCCATCACGCCGGAGACGCGGCTCGTCTACATCGCCAACCCCACCAACCCCCTCGGTACCATGGTCCACCAGCAGGAGCTGGATGACTTCATGGCTGCTGTCCCGGACCACGTCGTCGTTGTCTTTGACGAGGCCTACATCCAGTACGCCGATGACCAGCCCGACACCCTCAAATACCTGGACCAGGGCAAGAATGTGGTGGTCTCCCGCACTTTCTCCAAGGTATACGGCCTCGCCGGCCTCCGCGTCGGGTACGCCGTCACCACCCCGGAGATTGCCGCGGACCTCAACCGCACCCGCTCCCCCTTCAACGTCTCTTCCCTCGCCCAAGCTGCCGCCACCGCCGCGCTGAACGACTCCCACCACCTCCAGCAAGCCGTTGCCCTCAACCGCGCCGGCCGACAGTTCTTCGAGCAGCAATTCCAAGCCCGCGGCATTCCCTACATCCCCAGCAACACCAATTTCATCCTTGTCAAAATCGGCAACGGCCTGGATTGCTTCAACAAATGCCTCGCCCAAGGCGTCATCCTCCGCCCCATGGCCGCCTACGGTCTCCCGGAATACATCCGCATCACCATCGGTACCCAAGAACAAAACGAACGCTGCATCAAAGCGCTGTTTGAGGAATAACCCAGCATTCCACGCACAAACTGCGCGCGATTTTTGAACCGCTGGCGCAGAAAATCGCTTCTCCCAATCGCGAGTCCCGCCCCCCGTAGGCGGGACTCTTTATCACCTCATATGTCCAGTATACTGGACTACACAACACCCCAAATGTTGACTATAATCAACATTTGATGAACGATGCTGATATCCTACCCCGCATAGCCGACGCCATACGCCAACGACGCCTTGAAGTCGGCCTGAGCCAAGACCAACTGGCCTCTAATAGCGGCCTTGGGCGCTCGTCTATTATTAACATTGAGCGCGGCGACACCAATATTTCCCTGACGAATCTTGCTGCAATTGTCAACGCCCTGGGCATGGACATTGCAAGCTTCATGGGCAACTTGCACAATCCATCACATGGTCATGCTCATACCTCTCCTACGGATGGTATCGCAGGCGAGCTCGTCAAGGAAGGAATTGTGCACGATTTGTTCGTTGATGAAGAAAAGGGCGCACCCCAATACGGAGAGTTGCGCTCCATAGACCTTTTCGCGGGCATCGGCGGCATTCGTATGGGGTTTGATCAAGCGTTTGGAAACAGCATCAACACCGTGTTTGTATCGGAATGGGACTCCTATGCGCAGAAGACCTACGCAACAAACTTCCCCAGCATACACCCCATCAATGGCGACATTACCAAAATCGATGAGAAAGACGTGCCGGAGTTCGACATCTGCCTAGCGGGTTTCCCCTGCCAGGCATTCAGCCTTGCCGGCCAGCGCAAGGGGTTTGACGACGACTACAAGGGTATGTCGCGTGGCACGCTGTTCTTCGATGTGGCGCGCATATGCTCGCACCACATGCCCAAAGTGATTTTCTGCGAGAACGTGAAAGGTCTGACCATCCACGATAAGGGCAAGACGTTCAAGATTATTACCGGCACGCTCGAACAGATGGGCTACAAGGTGTTTCACAAGGTTCTCAACTCGAAAGATTTTGGCGTGCCTCAAAACCGCGAGCGCATCTACATCGTGGCGTTCCGCAACGACATCGCGCCCGACAATTTCAACTTCCCCCGCCCAACTGGCAAGAAGGTGTGCATCCGCGACATCATGGAAGAAAAGCCTGTTCCCGCCAAGTACTACCTCAGCACGCAGTACATGGACACGTTGCGCCGCCACAAGGAAAGGCACGCTGCCAAGGGCAACGGCTTCGGCTACGAAATCCGCGAGTTGGACAGCATCGCGGGCGCCATCGTTTGCGGCGGCATGGGGCGTGAGAGAAATCTCATCATCGACAAGCGACAGAAAGATCTCAAGCCCACCACGCATATCAAGGGAGAAGTGAACCGCGAGGGCATCCGCAAAATGACACCCCGCGAATGGGCGCGCCTCCAGGGCTTCCCGGACTCTTTCAAACTCCCCCTTTCCGATGTCCACCTCTACAAGCAATTCGGCAACAGCGTGACGGTCCCCGTCATCCGCGCCATTGCAGAACAAATCAAAAAAATTATTCTCTAATATGAGCGAACATGTGTTATCAGGTAATGTAGGTGAATGGAGCGAGGTATATGCTTTCTTCCATTTGCTCGGGTTTCCCTACCTTGTGGCCTGCGATGCAGACCTTAACCCTTTCAAGACCAACCACCTCCCCGTGATTTCCATATACAGAGGCGAAGGGCCTAATGGACCATTGGCATATTACTACATAGCAGACAAAGGAGGTATATGGGCCGTTTCGGAAAATGGCGAACTTGGACCAACGATATCCGCTGTTGAAGGCGCCAACGAAGCTAAAGCATTGTTGCTAGATATTCAGAAGCGCATAAGCGAGGGGAAAAAGGCAGAAATGCAGTTCCCGAAAGCACAACAGTTTTTGGCAAGACTATGCGATTGTCGTTTGAAAGCCAAAGCGTCAGATAAGGAAGATATCATCCTTACGCTCAATGATATAAGAGCAGGCCAAAATATTTCCTGTGGCTTTAGCATCAAATCATATCTAGGCTCCGACCCCACACTACTGAACGCTAGCGTAGACAATACAAACATCCTCTACCACGTTCATGGCATCGATGACCAGACTGCGTCAGAAATTATGCAACAGGCCCAGGCCAATCCAAACAAGAAAATCAAAATCTTGATGGAATTATTGCAAAAGGCAGGAGCTAAAATCGAATATCAGCATCTGATGGGTTCACAGTTTGCACAGAATCTGAACTACATCGATACAATAATGCCTGATATTCTTGGTGAACTATTGCTGATGCACTACCTCACTTGGGAGGAGAGCCTCGAAAAAGTCACCCAGAAAGTAGCTGAAGAAGACCCTGTTGGCCTGAAAGACCCCAATCTCTACTATTACAAGATTAAAAAGTTCCTTGAAGCGGTTGCGTTGGGCATGACGCCTTCCAAGCCATGGAAAGGAGCCGAGGATGCCAACGGCGGCTTCCTGATTGTAAAACCAGATGGCAATTTAGTAACATACCACTTGTACAATCGTCAGGCATTGGATGAATACCTGTTGCGCTACACACGTTTTGAGCATCCTTCTACCACTAGGCACCAATACGCATCACTCTTCCCAGACGAAAACGGCCAACTCTGCCTGAAACTCGCCCTGCAAGTGAGGTTCTGCAAAGCTGGCTAAGCAAGCAAAACGAAAAACCAACTGACCCTTCATGAGCAACACAGATATCGCCATAGAAGATGTCCACAGCACCGATCTCGACAGATGGGCAGACCGAACAGAAGCCAGAGACGAGCTCCCAGAAATTATAAAAAGGCTTATCTATTCTGCTGGAGACCAAATAAAGGAGTTAGACGTTCATTCACGAGAAGACAACCATGTGCCAGGGTGGGACGGCGAAGTAGACAACACAGCTAAGCACAACCATATTCCACTAGGAAAATCATACTGGGAAATAGGAACAAACAAAAACGCGCAACAGAAAGCAAACAGTGACTATAACAAAAGAACTAAAAGCACGGATATTGTAATTCGACAGAAATCAACATATGTATTTGTTACACCAAGGCTATGGGAGAAAAAGGAAGAATGGGTAAAAGAAAAACAGAATAAGAACGACTGGAATGCTGTTAAAGTTATCGATCGAAGAGAACTCGTAGACTGGATAAATCAAGAACCAATCGTCAAACTTAATTTCTTAAAAAAATACCTGCGAATTGAAATAGAAGGTGTATCCGACTTAGAATCTAAGTGGTCTATGTGGAGTAATTCCACAACAACAGGAATGCCAAGATATTTATTTAATGCAGAAATAGAAAAACACAAACTAAAGTTCAAAAAATGGCTTGCAAGCAAACCTGAAAAGACCTTTGTAATTTCTGCAGATTCTGAGCTCGAGGGAGTTGCATTTGCGAAATGCCTGCTTGATCTAAAAGATTTATACTCTTATAGATTAAATAGCATATTTTTTGCGAAGGAAGAATCAATCTCATCATTTGTACTCGGCAAGCGAAATTGTATAGCAATTGTTGCCAATTCGGATTTGGCAGATGTATGCTTTGCAAATGGTTGCTCCCACATAGTACAAATAATTACGAGGGGAATGCCTGTAGATCATATAGATATTTCGCTAGGTCTACTGGATTATCATAGCGTGAGGTTATTTGCGAGTGAGAACAAGGGAAAGAATATAGAAGTAATTGCGAGAAACTGCGGCTATAGCAGGACCCTTATAAGGCAAGAATTAAGCAAATCTGCAAAAGCGCCTAAATGGATCGCTAGTGATTGTAATATACAAATAGTCAAAATTCTTAGCTTCCTTGGATGCATCGGTACCAATGAAGAGAATTTAGAACAGGCTGTAATTGACTTAAGCTTAGGTGAGTTTAAGAAATATGCAGATTTCCAAAAAGCTTTTGCAAATCTTTTGCAGTTGGATGAAACACCTGTCTGGTCCTGCAAATGCGGAGTATCTCCAAAAGGCGTATGTAGATATATTGGCGTGCAATCACCTATGAACTCCATAAAATTTGCACACATTGAAATTGACAAGGAATTTATAGAGAGGTTGGATGTAATAACAAAGCGAGCATTCATCACCGAAAGTAATAAATACTCTGATAGTACGCGAAGACACTTACTCAATGCGCTACTAATTTGCTCTGAATATGGTCTTATATGGGAACTATCCGGATATGAAAAACTAATTGCACTTTGCAAAAATTTAACTACAGATGTACTCGAGAACTGCAAAAACAATTGTTCTTTGACTAAAAATACACAATATTTCAGCTATTTTGCGGAACTCTCACCCGATTTATTTATTGAGTTTATTGAGCAAAATGATTTATCAAACGACATAAATTCAGCATTAGCGGATGCAATTCACATACTAGGGAAAGCTCCTGCTTATTTAAAGAGGATTATATTGCTTCTTGGAAAATGGCACAAGAATTGCAACGACGAAGAAACGCAGGATCGTCTAGAAGAAATAGCCAATGCATTCCTTAGTTGCGCCATACCTCAAACCAATGCAGATTTCTCTCAACGCCTCGACTGTCTAAATGCTCTAGCAGATATTTGTCCTGATCTCTGTTGGGAGGTTTGCATCAAGCAGTTCTTTGGTGGTTCAGCTGTAGCCTTTGTTTATCCAGGAGCTCTTTATAGAACAAGGGAGTTCTCATGCCGCCGTTCTGGCCCGCCATCTGCGGAGGAGATATTCAAATACCAGCAAGCTGCGCTTGGGCACATGCTGAAACTATGTACAGGAGTTGCAGAACGCACACTTAAGGTAATCAATATTATACCCGTTACAAGGAACGAACTTCATGCAGATATATGGAAGCGTGTAAGTCAGAACTTTGCTTTATTTGAAAAAGCCGATCAAGGAAGAATATGCGGAGAGTGTTTAGATGTGTTAGACAGCCTGCTTAACATCTATAAAAATAATGAAGCATATCAAACTGGTTTGCGGTTCTTTCAAACCATAACATCTGATAATATATTTTTAAGAAATATTGACCTATTTTATATAGATTATACAAACAACAATCAAGACTTAACACACATCAAAAATTTGATAATTGAGTGTTTGCAAAACAGCATAAACATCTTTGAATATATCAAAAAAATAGATAAAATTGACATGTATTCTTTGGGGTGCGTATTCTCCGAGTTTGAAGATTTTAATTTTGACGATTTTTTTAAATCATGGATAAAATGCAGTGATGCTCCCGTGCAGCACTTATTTAGATTTTCTCGTGGTTATATTTCAAATTATGGTGAAAGATCTTGCATAAAGTTTTTAGAAAACATCTTCCCTCTGCTATCTATAGAACAACAAGCTGCGTTTGCTCTTTGCTTCAATCGCTCGGCATTGATGTTTTCATTTATAGAAAATCACGGCACCGAACTGTGTAATATTTACTGGGGAAAAATCGATTATTTGAAACTTGATAAGTTTGATGTAGACGAGATTAATGCCCTATCATATTGCATAAAAAATCACAGGGAGGATTTAGCGTTAAGGTCAGTATTGTATTCATACAAAAAAGTACCAATGCGACTTTTAAAAATCATCTTATGTCTATATGCAAGGTCTTCTTGGTGCGATGGGTCAGGATGTTACGACTCGGATATTGCGCGACTTGTAGAATACTTGTGTGCAAATAATGAATTGAATCTATTAGGTTGTGCAGACATTGAGTACAGAGTTGGCCTTCTTATTCACGGCTCTCGATACCCATATATATCAGAGTATTTTGCTTCACACCCGAAACATTTTGCTCGTGTTATAAATTTTCTCAACACCGAAAACAAAAAAATGACTGAGAATCAACTGAAAATCAAACATTTAACACGTTTGCATCTGTTGTTTGAGAGGTTATCCATTCCCTTATTTTGCAAACAAATGAGCTCATGGTGTGCAGATGTATACCGACTTTCTAAATCAGCAAGAAAGGATGTAGACTATTGCATCGGAAATATTTTAGTAGCAGGCCCAGCTACCAAGATTAGCAATTGGATGAACACTGATATTTGCAATTGCATCGAAAAATACTACACTCAAAACTTGGCATCTGGATTTTTTTTCGCAATATCTAACTCGCTTGGCTGCACATCACGTCCCATAGATGCTGGTGGTATTCATGAACATAATTTAGTTGATTATTTGTCTGATTTTATCAACACTAAACTTGCCTCTTTTCCAAGAACTGGTGAAGTTTTGTCCTCTTACGTAGACTCGCTAAAATCTCAGGCAAATGATGAAGACAATTCTGCTATACTTATGAAGCGCGCTTAACGAAGTGATGGACACGATGACACCAGAGCAGCGGCACCGGGTGATGGTGGCGAACAAGAGCAAGGACACGAAGCCGGAGGTGGCGGTGCGACGCTTGCTGCATGCGCTGGGGTATCGGTTCAGGATTCACCGGAAGGATTTGCCGGGGAAGCCGGATATTGTGCTGCCGAAGCACAGGACGGTGATATTCGTGCACGGATGCTTTTGGCATCACCACGAGGGCTGCAAGGCGGCGAGCACGCCCGCGACCAACATCGATTTCTGGCAGACGAAGTTCCGCCGCAACCGTGAGCGCGATGCGCAGGTGAAGGCGCAGTTGGAGTCGATGGGCTGGAAGGTGATCGTCATCTGGGAGTGCGAGGTGAAAACAATCCTCGCGCAGCGCGATATTCCCGCGCTGCGAGCGGGCAACGATATTCCCGCGTACGGGTGTGGCGAGGAGGACGAGGCCGTGTTGGAAGCCGCGGAAGCGGAACGGGAATAACCGCCCGCCAAGGTACTAAGTACGATGTACGATGTACCCGTCTCCGCTAAAGCTTCGCCGAGGCGAGCTATTTGAAAATTCGCGCGTCCGTCTTCGCTAAAGCTACGCCGTGACAAGCCTGGCGCGTGGGGAATTTCGTGAGTGTGTACACACGCAGTCATGAGGAGCGTTCAGAGGCGCGGCCATAGGGCCGCCACGAACGCGCTTGCCGCACGTCAGCGTGCGGCAAGCAAACGGCGTCGCGGTGATGCCCCGCATCTCCGCGACACCGCGACGAGCCGCGCGAGCAAAGCCCGCGCCGCGCACTATACACGCCAGCACTATATCACCAGGCATAAAATAAATCTGCCAAACAAACAATATTGCGCTCCTTTGCCGGGCAAAAAGCCCAAAAATCCCCAAACAATGCGGGTTTGCGGGCGTATCACCCGCGCATAGCGGGGAGAAAATCCGCTATGCATCCTCCGCTATGTGTGTACACACACGGCGTTTACGGCGTTCGAGCGATCGACGCAGTTCGCCGCGAACGCGCTTGCCGAGCGTCAGCGTGCGGCGAGCAAACGGCGTCGCGGTGATGCCCCGCATCTCCGCGACAAACTGCCCGCGCAGCGCTAACTTCACGCGCCACGCACTACACACTCACACACTATATTTGGGCAAAATAAAAAATTGCCACTCTCTCTATTTCAGCGCTCCTTTACCGGGCAAAAATCCCAAATTTTCCCAAATTTGGCGGGGTTCTGCGGGCATATCACGTATGCACAGCGGGGCGAAAATCCGCTATGCATCCTCCGCGTGTGTGTACACACATGGCGGGAATGGCGTTCGGGTGTTCGACGCCGTCCGACACGAGCCGCACCGGGCGAGCAAAGCCCGCGCCACTAATCACCACATGACAACAGCATCCCGCCAATAATATAATTGCCCTCTCTCTATTTCAGCGCTCCTTTACCAGGCAAAAAGCCCAGAAATTCTCAAATTTGGCGGGGTTCTGCGGGCATATCACGTATGCACAGCGGGGCAAAAATCCGCTATGCATCCTCCGCCATGTGTGTACACACACGGCGTGAGGGGGCGTTCAGCGGCGCGGGCAGCGCATTTACTCGCTCGAACTTGATGCAATAGAAAAGCTCGGAGGTAACTTGGACGACCACTTCAATGAAATGTTCAATCCCTCTCCGAGCTGCGCTATGCTACAAAAGCTGAATGAGAAAGTCAACACTTTTTGAAAGTTGTTCAACTTTGACGGTTGCCCAAGCGCAGAGAGCGTGGCGTGAGCCTAGAGAGGAAGACGGGATACTGCAAGCGGCAGAGGACGAGTCGTAGCCGCGTTGCAGCAATTAGTCAATTAGGATGAGGGAAGTTCGCGCCTATGCTGGTGCATGGGGAATTTGCGGGTGGACGATGCAATCTGCGGGGAATTAACGTGGCGCTGGTATAGCAGAATCAATCGTCAAGAGGCGGGACCCGGCGAAATAAGTGGCGAAATAAATGGCGAAATAAAACAGGTGCTGCACATGCGCAGGCGGAAGGCCTTGCCGTAGAAGAATGCCGTGCAAACGGATTACAAATCCGTTTGGAAGAGGGTGTCCAGTGCCATGTTGCGGTAGAGCATGCACTTCGCGTGTTCCTCGCCGAGGCCGGCGGCGGTTTTGAGCCAGAAATCCGCCATGTCGTGGTCAACCTCCACGCTGGTGCCGCATTTGTAGCATAGGGCGAGCTGGAACATGGCATCCCGGTTTCCCAATTCCGCAGCCTTTTGAAACCAGTGGAACGCCTGCTCCAGGTTGCGGGGGATACCGAAATGCCCCAGGTGCATTTGCCCCAGCAGCACCATGGCGTCGGTGTTGTTGTCTGCGGAGGCTTTTTCCAGCTCCCTTGCGGCCTGTTTGGGGTTCTTCTTCATGCCGGTGCCATTGAGCAGGCAGAGAGCCAGGTGGAAGCGGCAGCCGCTCCAGAGGGGCGTCCCCTTCCGATACCAGGCGAGCGCCTTGGCGATATCCTTCTTCACCCCCTCTCCGAACTGGTAGCAGCAGCCCACCGTCTGCATGGCCATAGGGTGGCCGCCTTCCGCAGCCTTAAGGTGCCAGTGGAAGGCCTTTACCTCGTCCTGCTTCAAGCCCTCGCCGGAATAATACAGGTTGCCGAGCGTGAACTGCGCGTCGGCGTCTCCGGCCTCCGCGTTGCGTATCACCTCCTGCACATCGATGTTTTCCGTATCGTCCATGTCTGCCTTGCTACCACATGAAGATGAAGAAGAAGAGGAGCATGATGATGGCGACGACGGAGCGGGAGAGGACGCCCGCGATGTAGCCGAGGGTGGCGCCGACGCCGGAGACGGTGGATTTGCCGAGCTCCCTGCGCATGATGAGCACCTCTGCCAGGAAGGCACCGAGGAAGGGCCCGACAAAGAGGCCGATGGGCGCGAAGAACGCGCCCACAATCACGCCGGGCAGCACGCCCCACATGGCTGCCTTGGAGCCGCCGAACTTTTTGGCGCCCGCCATGGAGCAGAGCGTGTCAACCGTCATGCCCAGGGCCATGAGCACCGCCAGGATGACCCAGAGCCACCAGGCGGGGTGCGGCTCGCCGTGGGCGATGCTGGCGCACACGCAGGCACCCATCACAAAGAGGTGGCCGGGGAAGGGCAGCACGCAGCCCACCAGGCCGATGAGGCACAGGATGCCCGCAACGACGTACAGGACGCCGTCCATTCCATAGCTGACGATGGTATCCCACATAACGGTAGTTGGTGAAGGGTGAGGGGGTTATCCGAGCTGCTGCTCCGCGAAGGCGGCGCGCTTGCGGGCGGTGGCGTCGAGAATGCGCTTGCGCATGCGGATGAAGTGCGGGGTGGCCTCCACCAATTCATCGGGCTCGATGTACTCGATGGCGCGCTCCAGGGAGAAGACGCGGGGCGGGGTGAGCTGGATGGAGACGTTCTTGTTGGCGGAGCGGTGGTTGGTGAGGTGCTTCTCGCGCGTGGGGTTGACCGGGATGTCGATGGGCTTGGGGTTCTCGCCCACAATCATGCCCTCGTACACCTCGTCGCCGGGGCCGATGAAGAGGGGGCCGCGCTCCTCCATGGCCTGGAGGGCGTACGGGCTGGCGATTCCGTTCTCCATGGAGACGAGCGTGCTGCTCTGGCGTGTGTTGATTTCGCCGGCGTAGGGGGCGTACTCCTTGAAGAGGTGGGAGAAGATGCCGTGGCCGCTGGTGAGGTTCACCAGCTCGAACTCAAAGCCGATGATGCCGCGGGTGGGCATGGTGGCCTGGATGAAGGTGCGGCCGTTGCCGTTGGCCTCCATGTTCTCCAGAATGCCGCGGCGGTTGCCCATAATGCGCACCGCGCCGTTCACAAACTCGTCCGGCACCTCGATGAACACCGTCTCGAACGGCTCCTCCTTCACGCCGTTCACGTCGCGCAGAATCACCTTGGGGCGGGAGACGAGCACCTCGTAGTTCTCGCGGCGCATCTGTTCCACCAGAATGGCAATCTGCATGGTGCCGCGGGCGGACACCGTGAACACGCCCGCCAAATCCGTGTCCTCCACCTTGATGGAGATGTTGGTGCGCATCTCTCGCATGAGTCGGTCTCGGATGATGCGGCTGGTGACGTTCTTGCCGTCCTTGCCGCCGAGCGGGCCGTCGTTGATGCTGAATTCCATCTGCACGGTGGGAGGCTCAATCTCCACGAAGGGCAAGGCCTCGCCCTCGGGGTCGGCCACCAGCGTCTCGCCGATGTCCACGTCCTCGAACCCGGAAAGGCCGATGATGTTGCCGGCCTCTCCCACGGTGGATTCCGTGTTCTGCAGGCCGCTGTACTCAAAGAGCTTGGTCACCTTGCCCTGCACGCGGGAACCGTCCGGGCGCAGCAGGTAGAGCGTGTCGCCCTTCTGCACGCGGCCGCTGCTGATGCGGCCCACGGCCACGCGCCCCACGTAGTCGTCCCAATCAATGTTGGAGATGAGCATGCGGAACGGCTTGTCGGGGTCGGCATCCTTAGGCGCGGGGATGTGCTGCACAATCTGGTGGAGCAGGGGAGAGCAGTCCACGGGCGGCTCTCCCTCCATGCTGTTCATGAAATATCCGTCGCGCGCGGAGCCGTACACGAACGGTGCCTCGAACTGCTCTTCCGTGGCGTCCAGCTCCAGCAGCAGCTCCAGAACCTGGTCGTGCACCTTCGCGGGGTCGGCATGCGGGCGGTCAATCTTGTTGATGACCACAATGGGCAGCAGACCCTCCTGCAGCGCCTTGCGCAGCACGAAACGCGTCTGCGCCTGCGGCCCCTCGTACGCGTCCACCACCAGGATCACGCCGTCCACCATCTTCATCACGCGCTCCACCTCCGCGCCGAAATCGGCGTGCCCGGGGGTGTCCACAATGTTGATGGTGTACCCGTTCCAATGGATGGAGGTGTTCTTGGCCTTGATGGTGATACCCTTCTCTCGCTCCAGGTCCATGGAGTCCATGGCGCGTTCTTGCACCTCCTGGTTTTCGCGGTAGGTGCCGCCCGCCTTCAGCAGCTGGTCCACCAGGGTGGTTTTCCCGTGGTCCACGTGGGCGATGATGGCTAGATTGCGGTACTTGGTGGGGTCGCTCATGGTTTTTTCTCCGTGCGCAGGTTGTTCGTGCGCGGCATTCTACCACGCTTCCCCCAGAATGGAAAGTACAATGTACAAAGAACAATGTACAATGTACAAATCAAAATGGTGAGCGCGCTTTCTTTCCTCATCCCAATCCCCATTTGATTTGCACCGCCAGGCGCAAATCCATTGACGCGCGGGGCGCGTTGCTGTATGCTGTGGTCATGGCAGGACTCATCATAGCGCCCAAGGCGCGCATCTTTCACGGGCACGATTGGGTGTACGGCACGGAGGTACGCACAGTGTTCGGCAATCCGCAGCCGGGCGACGTGGTATTGCTCAAGGACCAGAAGGACCGCTACCTGGGCTCTGCCATGTACAATCCGCACTCCCAGATAGTGGCGCGCCGCTTCTCCCGCCGCAAGCAGGATCTGGACCGCGATTTCTTCGCGCGCCGCATCGGCATGGCCGCCAACCTGCGCGAGCGCATGCTGCCCGGCGAAACCCTGATGCGCCTGGTGTGGAGCGAGAGCGACGGCCTGCCGGGCCTCATTGTGGACCGCTACGGGGATGTGCTGGTGGTGCAGACGCTCACCATGGCCATGTACCTGCGCCTGGGGCTGATACGCGATATCCTGGGTGACCTCTTCAACCCGCGCAGCATGATCGTGCGCAACGATTCGCCCATGCTGGTGGCGGAGGGCATTGCTCCTGAAACCTACGTGGCGCGCGGCGGCCAGCCGGAGCCCTTCGAGGCGGAAGCCCGCGGCATCAAGTTCTTGGTGGATCTCGCCACCGGGCAGAAAACCGGGCTCTACCTGGACCAGCTGCAGAACTACGGCGAGGTGGCCAAGTTTGCCCGCGGCCGCCGCGTGCTGGACTGCTTCTGCAACCAGGGCGGCTTTGCCCTCGCCTGCGCCAAGGCCGGCGCCGCATCCGTCACCGCCGTGGATATCTCGGAGGACGCCATCGCATCCGTCAAGAAGAACGCCCAGCTCAACGGCGTGACGGTGGATGCCATCGCCGAGAATGCGTTCGACTTCCTGAAGCGGGAGAGCGAGGCCGTGCGCAACGGCGCCGACCCCAAATGGGACCTCATCATCCTGGACCCGCCCAGCTTCACCCGCAACAAGAAGAGCCTGGGCGGCGCCATGCGAGGCTACAAGGAAATCCACCTGCGCGCCATGCAAATGCTCCCCGTGGGCGGCGTGCTCTCCACCTTCTGCTGCTCCCACCACGCCAGCGCCGCCATCTTCAAGCAGACCATCGCAGATGCCGCCGTGGACGGACACTGCACCCTCCGTCTCGTCAAATCACACGGCCAAAGCCCGGACCACCCCGTCCTCCTCAACATCCCCGAAACAGAATACCTCAAGGGCTACACCTTTGAAATGGTGCCGGGAAGATGAGGAAATTGACGATTGACAATTTTGAGAGTTCGGCGCGCCGCACGGCGCGCTGGCGTTCGTCCCGTGGCTGCAATCAGACTGCTTCTAAAGTGAAATCTCGAAGCGTAAAGTGAAAACGTTATCTTTCGTTTTCTCCAATAAACATAAGAATTTCGCCGAACTTTCTTCACTTTTTTGAAAAAATCTTCACTTTAAGACTTTACTTTTTACCTTTTTGGGTGTAAAGTGAAAAGCAAACAACAAATGCATCATGATTGAGGAAGAACTGCACACCCTGATAGAAACAATCCGGCGCCGAGGCTGCGAGTGGCAGACCATGGAGGTCAAAGCCGCGCACGTCGGCTGCCCGGAGAAACTGTACGACACCATGGCGGCGTTCGCCAACCAGGACGCCGGCGGGGTTTTCGTGTTCGGGCTGGACGAGCAGAACCATTTTAAAAAGGTGGGCGTGTACGATGCCCAGGCACTCCAGAAAAGAGTGATGGAGTACGGGGAGCAAATGACCCCAGTGGTGCGCCCCGTTTTGACAGTGTACGACGAGGGAGGCAAGGTTTTTGTCGCCGCCGAGATACCCGCGCTCGACATCGCCGAACGCCCTTGCTTCAAAACGGCCAAGGGTCGCTTGAAGGGCGCCTACGTTCGCGTGGGCGATGCCGACAAACCCATGACCGAGTACGAGGTATACAGCTACGAGGCCTTTCGGAAGCGCCTCAGGGATGACGTGCGCCCGGCGGATGGGGTAACCATGGACATGCTGGATCTGCAGCTGCTGGAAGATTACCGCACACGGCTGAGAGCCGCAAGGCCCAACCTGGCACGCCTGACAGAGGAACAGCAGGACGAGCTGAACGGCATTACGAAAGACGGCCGCATGACCATGGCCGCCCTGCTGCTCTTCGGCTTGTTCCCGCAGGCGTTCTATCCGCGGCTTTGCATTGCCGCCACGCGCGTGCCGGGCCGCGAGATGGGGGATGTCGACGCCGCAGGCAACCGCTTCCTCGACACCAAACGCATCGAGGGCACCATTCCCGAAATGCTGGAAAAGGCGCTGGATTTCGTGCGCAACAACATGCGCACCGCCACCGCGATCGACGCTCACACCGGCCTGCGTACCGACGTGCCGCAATACCCGCTGGATGCCGTCCGTGAGGCTGTGCTGAACGCCCTGGTGCACCGCGACTACAGCATCTACACCGAGACCAGGCCCATTCAACTCAACATGTACGATGACCGCTTGGAAATCACCAATCCCGGCGGCTTGTACGGGCGCCTTACCATCGACCAGCTGGGGCATGCCCAGCCAGACACGCGAAACCCCGTTCTGGTAACGGCCCTGGAGGTCCTGAAACTAACGGAAAACCGCTACTCTGGCATTCCCACCATCCGCCGCGCCATGGTTGCAAACCATTTGCCCGAGCCGGTGTTCACCAACATCATGGGAGAGTTCAAAGTCACCCTGTATCATCAGCAGCATGCTCAGCGCGCCTTCCTTGGTGAGGATGCCTTTGTGTTAGGTGAAGATGAGCCCCGCGCCTACATTGCCCAGCCAGTGCAGGTTGCGCCGTGCACTGCGGCAGATGCAAAACACCTGTTGGAATTCTGCCGCACGCCGCGCACGCGCGCGGAAATCATCGCCTACCTCAAGATCGCCTCCGGCCAATACGCCCTGCGGCGCTACCTGGTCCCGCTCCTGGAAAGCGGTGCCATCCGCATGACCATTCCGCAGTGCCCCCGCAGCCGCGCCCAGAGATTCTTCACCGCCAATCCGGATGAACTTCCATATGACTACGACATGTGAACCCGCGGGGCAGAATTTCAGAGGCCTGAAGTCTCGGCATAGACTGGCCCGTTGTTCTGCAGACGGGGTCTGCGCGCTTCTAAAGTGAAATCCTGAAGCCTAAAATGAAGACATCTTCTTATGTTTAGCAAAAAACGTAAGAAGATGTCTTCACTTATTGGCAATTTTCTTCACTTTTTCACCCCGACGTACCGAAGCATTCTGCCGTACACTCCGCATGTGTACGCCCCCGGTGTGTGGCGCAATCAGGCTGCGTATGGCACAAATCCCAAATCTTAAATCCTCAATCCCAAATCACTGCCGTCCCATAGCGCTCCGGTAGCGGAGCGCTAACCCGCATGGTTGC
>CALCWC010000028.1 GCA_937905985.1 uncultured Verrucomicrobiales bacterium
TCTTCAACATGGAGCAGAACGACCCCGATCCCTTCATGGAGGCCCTCAACAAGTACGGGCTTCCCTGGCAGTGCGTGGAGCTCACCCGCGAGCAGGCGGAAAGCCTGACCGTGCCTCATTGAGCCCCGCATGCCCCCGGTGTTCACTCCCTTTATGAGGCAGGGATACAGTGCAAGGATGATGCTGCTGGCGTGCTCAGCGGTATGCCTTGTAGCGTGCAGCCCGGATGAGGAGAAGGCAGGCAAACCCGCCTGCCCCCCCCGCGTTGAGGTGCATGAGCAGCCTGCCGCCGCCAAGGGCGACAAGCCGAACGCTGCGCTCATCAGCTGTGCCGCCCACGGCAATGCCGCCGGCGCGGCCCAGGCTCTCCAGGATGGCGCGGACATGGAGGCGCGGGACGAAAACGGCCTCACTCCCCTCATGTGGGCCGCGCAGCAAATGAATTCCGCCGTGGTGGCCCTGCTGCTGGAGCGCGGGGCCAATCCCCGTGAGAGCTTCCAGCTCCTCCGCCGAGGCGGTGTTGACGTTCACGAGCGTTCGCTCGGGCTCTGTGGAGGGACTGGAGAAACTGCTTAATGTCTGCGGAGATGACGTCAATGCCGTGAACAACGATGGCGAAACCCCGCTGCTGGTGGCCATCCGCATGCACCGGGAGGATGTGGCGCGTGTGCTGGTGAGCGCCCGCGCAGATATCAATATCCGCGGCACGGACGGCCGCAACGCTGTGGACCTGGCGAGCGCGGAAAAGCTGCATGACTTGGGGCTTGAACTCAAGAAACTGGGCGGCGTGGCGCACTTGTACCACACCCTGATGGATTTGGCGCGCGATGGCCGCGACGACAGCCCCAAGGAGCTTCTGCGCAAGACCCCCGACATTGATTTGGGGCTGCAGGACAACAACGGCTGGACCGCGCTCACCTTCGCCGCAGTATCCGGGCACACCTCCACCATCGGCATCCTGTTGGAAGCGGGGGCCATGGTGGACATGCCGGACCACGAAGGCGCTACCCCGCTGCTGTATGCCGCGCTGGAGGGGCATGTGGATGCCGTGAAGCTGCTCATGAAGCACGGTGCATCCCTGAATGTCTGCACCAGCCGCGGCTGGACCCCTCTGCTGGCCTCCATCGGCCACTGCAAGATACCGATGGTGCAATACCTCTTGGAGCAGGGCGTGGATGAAAATCAGGCCAACGATGACGGCGAAACCGCCCTGATTCTC
>CALCWC010000029.1 GCA_937905985.1 uncultured Verrucomicrobiales bacterium
GGGATTTAGGATTTGCCGAAATTCGCGCGCCTGACGGCGCGGGGTGGGGCATTTGATGCCGCGGCGTGCGTGCGGGGCGGAGGAGATTCAAAAAAGGCTTGCGCATCAGGCGCGCGTGTATTATAGTGCCGCGCGACATGTCAGAACGCAAAAATCCATATCCTTTCGATGTCTTCGAGCCCAAGTGGCAGCACGTGTGGGACGAGGAGAAAACCTTCAAGGTACACAACCCCGGGGAGGAGGGCTTCGATGCCAGCAAGCCGAAGTGCTACATCCTGGACATGTTCCCGTACCCGAGCGGGGCGGGGCTGCACGTGGGACACCCGGAGGGGTACACGGCCACGGACATTGTGAGCCGCTACAAGCGCATGCGCGGGTTCAACGTGCTGCACCCGATGGGGTGGGACTCCTTCGGCCTGCCGGCGGAGCAGTACGCCATCAAGACCGGGCAGCACCCGTCCATCACCACCTACGCGAACATCGACAACTTCCGGCGCCAGCTCAAGATGCTGGGGTTCTCGTATGATTGGGACCGCGAGATAGCCACCACGGATCCGCACTACGTTCGCTGGACGCAGTGGATTTTCCTGCGTCTGTACCACTCCTACTACAACACGGAGCTGAAGAAGGCCCGCCCTGTGAAGGAGCTTGAAGACAAGGGCTGGAGCCGCGAGCAGATTGACGCCGTGCGCCTGGCCTACGTGGCGGACGGCATGGTGAACTGGAGCCCGGACATGGGTACGGTGCTGGCCAACGAGGAGGCCGAGGAGTGGAAGAGCAAGGGCTTCACCGTGGAGCGCCGCAAGCTGCGCCAGTGGATGCTGCGCATCACCGCCTACGCGGAACGCCTGATTGACGATTTGGACAACCTTGACTGGCCGGAGAGCATCAAGCTGCTGCAGCGCAACTGGATCGGCAAGTCCACGGGCGCGGAAGTGAACTTCGACTGCAACGGCAAGACCATCACGGTGTACACCACGCGCCCGGACACGCTGTTCGGCGCCACGTACATGGTGCTCTCCCCTGAGCACGAGCTGGTGCCGCAAATCACCACGCCGGAGCAGGAGCAGGCCGTGAAGGCCTACCAGGCGGAATGCGCCGCCAAGAGCGACCTGGAGCGCACCGACCTGGCCAAGGAGAAGACGGGCGTGTTCACCGGCGCGTACGCCACCAACCCCGTCAACGGCAAGCAAATCCCCATCTGGATTGCCGACTATGTGCTCACGGGCTACGGCACGGGCGCCATCATGGCCGTGCCCGCGCACGACAGCCGCGACTACGACTTCGCCGTGAAATTCGAGCTGCCCATCATCCAGGTGGTGCAGCCGGACGACCCCGCCACGCCGTGGAAGGACTTCTGCGGGTACGACGGCACGATGGTGAACTCCGAGCACTTCAACGGCCTGCCCGTTCCGGAGGCCAAGGCCAAGATGATTTCCTGGCTGGAGGAGAAGCACTACGGGCACGGCAAGGTGAACTACAAGCTGCGCGACTGGCTGTTCAGCCGCCAGCGCTACTGGGGCGAGCCCTTCCCCATCGTGTGGGGCGAGGACGGCCACCACTACGCCATCCCTGAGAGCGAGCTTCCCCTGCTACAGCCGGAGATGGAGGACTTCAAGCCCAGCGGCGACCCCCGCGGCCCCCTGGTGAAAGCCAAGGAGTGGATCCACTACTCCGACAAGGCCACGCGCGAAACCAACACCATGCCGCAGTGGGCGGGTTCCTGCTGGTACTACCTGCGCTACATCGACCCGAAGAACGACAACGCCTTCATCGGCGCGGATGCGGAGAAGTACTGGATGGCGGGCAACCAGAAACCCGGCGGCGTGGACCTGTACGTGGGCGGCACGGAGCACGCGGTGCTGCACCTGCTGTATGCGCGCTTCTGGCACAAGGTGCTGTACGACTACGGCCTGGTGTCCACCCCGGAACCCTTCAACAAGCTCGTCAACCAGGGGCTCATCCTGGGCGAGGACGGGCAGAAGATGTCCAAGAGCCGCGGCAACGTGGTGAACCCGGACGACATTGTTCGCGACTACGGCGCGGATGCCATCCGCCTGTACGAGATGTTCATGGGCCCGCTGAAGGAGGTGAAGCCCTGGGCCACCAAGGGCGTGGAGGGCATCAGCCGCTTCCTGGCCCGCGTGTGGCGCATCGCCATGGTGGAGAACCAGGAGGGCGAGTGGGTGCTCGGCGGCAAGGTTTCCGATGCCGACGAAACCACCATCACCCCCGCGCGCAAGGAGCTCCACAAGACCATCAAGAAGGTCACGGAGGACATCGAGGACATGAGCTTCAACACCGCCATCTCCAAGATGATGGAATGCACGAACGCCATGACCCAGGCGGAAAGCGTGAGCGTGGTGGACTACGCCACGCTGCTGCAGCTGCTCAACCCGTTCGCCCCGCACATCACGGAGGAGCTGTACAGCATCCTGCGCGGCGCGTTCCCGCAGCTGGGGGCATGCCAGCTCAGCGCCCTGCCCTGGCCCGCCTACAACCCGGAATACCTGGTGGAGAACACCCGCGAAATCGTCATTCAGGTCAACGGCAAGCTGCGCGACAAGCTCACCGTTCCGGTGGACATCACCAAGGAGGACCTGGAGGCCCAGGCGCTGGCCGCCCCCCGCGTGAAGGAATTCACGGAGGGCAAGACCGTGCGCAAGGTCATCGTGGTGCCGGGCCGCCTCGTCAACGTGGTGGCCAACTAAGCGCGGCACACCGCCAAACGCTTCCCCGCCATGAACAGGAAACGGCTCGCCATCGCGCTGCTCCTGTTCGCGGCGGGGATTTTTTTCTCTTTATTCGTCCCGGACTGGTTCGAGGACCCGCGGGAGCTGGCGCAGGGCTCTTGGGAGGACCGCGCCAACCACATCCTGCTGGAGGTGGATGCCACGCGCGTGGAATGGCGCATGGCGGGCCACCACGGCAAGATGCCCTACGAGTGGCTGCAGACCGACAGCGAACCCTACCGCGCCAAAGTCACCCACCAGGGGCAGGACTACGAGGCCGACCTCACCTTCAAGGGCGCGGACACCGTCATTGCCAACTTCCTGGTGTTCGAGCAGCTGCCCGCGGAAGCGCAGCGCGCCATCCGCGAAATCAACAAGGCCCACAGCCGGCCGGAGCGGGAGATACGCTTTGTCTTCCGGCGCAGGAAGGAGGATTAAACCGCGAGAGCGGGCAGGCGGAAGAACGCGCAGGCGTTGCGGGTGGTTTGCGCGGCAAGCTCCTCTAGGGAGACACCGCGGAGGGCGGCCACCTTTTCCGCCACATAGCGGGTGCGGCCGGGGAAGTTCACCTGGCCGCGGAAAGGCTCCGGGGAGAGGTAGGGGGAATCCGTCTCCAGCATGAATCGGTCGGCGGGGCACCAGGTGGCGATTTCCTGCACGGCCTGGGTTTTCTTGAAGGTGAGGATGCCGGTGAAGGAGACCATGCCGTTGAGCTCCGCGAAGATGCTCTCCGCCTGCTCGCGCGTGCCGATAAAGCAGTGGAACACCGGGCGCACCCCGGGGAAGTTGCGGGCGATGGCGAAGGCATCGTTGAAGCAGGGATAGGCGGTGTCGCCCACCTTGTCGCGCGTGTGCATGGAGATGTTGAGGCCCAGCTCCTGCGCGAGCGCGAAATGCCGCTCCAGGAAATGATGCTGGCGGGCGCGGTAGTCCGCCTCGCTCCAGCCGTCGGGCGCAGGCCAGTAGTAGTCCAGCCCGGTCTCGCCAATAGCGGCCTGGGGATGCGTGCGGCACAGCTCCGCCAGGCGGTCGAAGTCGGCATCCTCCGCCTCCGTGCAATCCAGCGGGTGCAGGGCCAGGCAAGAGCTGATGTGCTGCGGGAATTGCGCCGCCAAGGCGATATTGCGCTCCCAGTCCCGAGGGTGGGTGCCCTGGGAGACAGCGTGCCCCACGCCCAGCTTGGCGCTCTCGCTGCACACGCGCGCCACGTCCTCGTACTTGGGATCCGCCAGATGGCAATGGGTATCGATAATCATAGCGGCAGAGAACGGTTACAGGGCGGCGCGGATGGCATCCTTGGCGCGCTGGACGTCTTGGGCGTGGTTGTTGCCGGAGGAGTTTTTCAGCGTGAAGATTTCCTGGAGGGTCTTGTCGAGGGCGTCCGTGTTGCCGCGTTCGCGCAGGATGCGCACCTTCTCGAATTCCTCGATGCCGTCGCGCATGCGCTCAAAGCGGATGCTGGAGAGGTTGCCGGGGTAGACGAGGAAGCAGTCGCCCGTGGGCCAGGTGCCGAAATCCGTGCACTCGAAGGGGTTGCGGTTCCAGGAATTGTAGGCCCAGCGGGAATAGCCGTCCAGGTGGTTGGCGGCGGCGAAGAGCGGCAGCCACTCCGCCTCCGCGGGCGGGGAGAAGGTGAAGGTATTGGGCTTCTGCGGGCCGCAGCAGGTGTAGAAAATGGTCTTGCCGCCCTGCTCTGCGCGCTCCTTCTTGAGTTCCGGCGTGAGCATGCCCGTGTGCTCCAGCGCGGGTGAGAGCACGTACACGCCCTGGGAGACCTCGCTGGGCTTGTTGACGGAGGAGACGATGCGGATTTCCGGCGCATACTTGCGGATGACGGCCATGGCGGCACGCACGAGGTCGTCGCCGCGCTCATCCAGCGCGATGGAGGTGCGGTTGAGCCATCCCTTCTCCTTGAGGTGCTCACGGAAATCCGTGATGAAGTTGCCCCAGACGCGCTCGAATTCCGGGCTCTTGTGGTCGAGGTGGAGCGTGTCGAAGGCGGACGCGCCCCGACGCTCGTTCCGGTATTTGATGTTCATGCCCCAGGGAATCATGGTGTAGCAGAAGATGTCGGCATCCTTCATGCCCACCTCGTTCATCATGAACTCCACCCATGTGTCGAACGCGGTGTAGTCGTAGCGCATCTCGCCGTCCGCGCCCATGATCCATTCCACCTGCGAGGGGAACCAGTCGTAGGTCTGGCCGTTCCAGGCCTCGTCGATGATGGCGCAGGTAATGGCCTTCTGCCCGGCGTCCGCCAGACGCTTCATGAGGGGCTTCATGAGGGCCAGGTGCTCCGGGCTCCAAGGTTTCACGCCGTGCCAGCGCGCCACGGATTCCGGCTGCTGCCAGAGGTCGAAGTGCATCTTCCACGCGTCCGGCGGCGGCAGGATTTCCAGCAGCACCTCCAGCTCCACTTCACACACTTCAGTGGGGCAATTGTCAGCCATCACCAGCACGCTGCCGGTATAGTTGCCGGCCTTGTGTTCATGCGGTATATCCACCTGCACCCAGATGGGGCGCAGCACGCCCGCAGGGTTGTCGCACATGTTTTCATCGCCTATGATATCCGCCACCACCTTTCCGGCGGCCTTGGTGTAGCGCACCATGGAAGCCGTGAACGGGATGCTAATGTTGTTTTTGGCAAGCGGCTCTGTGGATACGCGCAGGTTTTTGGCGGCACCGTTGGCCTGCACCACCAGCTGGAAACTGCAGCGCTCGCCGCGCCAGCCGCTCAGCTTGACCTTGGTGGGCGCTTGCGCGGGCAGCTCCTTCATGTCCGTGGTGATGCGGGTGTCCGACATCACGGCGAGCTTGAGCTGCGTGGCGGCGGGCTGCTTGACCTCCTGCGCGGGGGAAGCGGCATCATAGAGCGGGTGGCGGTCCGGCGCGTGCTGAGCCAGCAGGGGCGCGGCGGATATGGCGGCTATCAGGGGAAGGTATGTTTTCATCATTTGTCGAAATTCGGTTTGCGTTTTTCCAGGAAGGCTTTGCCGCCCTCGGCGGCCTCGGGGGTCATGTAGTAGAGCATGGTGGCGTCTCCCGCCAGCTCCTGGATACCGGCCTGGCCGTCCAGCTCCGCGTTGAGTCCCACCTTGATCATGCGCAGGGCGAGCGCGCTGTGCTGCATCATCTCCTCCGCCCACGCCACACACTCGTCTTCCAGTTGCTCCAGCGGCACCACCTTGTTGACCAGACCCATCTGCAGGGCCTCCTGCGCGGAGTACTTGCGGCAGAGGAACCAAATCTCACGCGCCTTGCGCTGCCCCACCAGGCGAGCCAGGTAGGATGCGCCGAAGCCTGCATCGAAGCTGCCCACGCGCGGCCCGGTCTGCCCGAACACGGCGTTCTCCGAGGCGATGGAGAGGTCGCACACCACCTGCAGCACATGGCCGCCGCCGATGGCAAAGCCGTTCACCATGGCAATCACGGGCTTGGGCAGCGAGCGGATTTGCCGCTGCACGCCGAGGATGTTCAGGCGCGGCAGGCCGTTGGTGCCCACGTAGCCGCCGTGACCCTTCACGTTCATGTCACCCCCGCTGCAAAAGGCCTTGTCCCCGGCCCCGGTGAGGATGACCACCCGCACATCCTGGCAGTCGCGGCAGTAGGCGAAGGCGTCCGCCAGCTCGTCGACCGTGTCCGGCGTGAAAGCGTTGCGCCATCGCGGGCGATTGATGGTGATTTTGGCTATCCCGTTGTACAGCTCAAAGAGGATATCGTGGTATTCCTTGATAGAGGTCCAAGCGCGCATGGTTAGTAGCGGGATGATACCTGCCCGAGCGGCTGATGTAAAGGAAGAAACGCGCGGCAGCGGAGCTTTGGCGCTAATCCACCCCGCGCAAGGCGGGGTTATGTGCCGATACCCGTCTACGCCCTGCGGGCTACGCCGAGGCAAGCGTATCGGGCGTGGTTACCCCCACGCCTTACGGCGTGGGCTGGGAAAAGTGAACGCCGCCAAGGCGGCTCAAATTCGGCGTGCTTCGCACGCGGGAACACTGGTTTTATCTGGCTTCGCGCCGCCAGACGCGCTACATTGAGCCGCGCAGCGGCAACAACTTTGAGCCCCGGTCGTATGACCAGGGGGTGCCCCCCTTCGCACTTATAACTAACGCAACCTCGCCTCCGTGCGGGGTGGATACACGATCCTATTTTCCGGGCTTCGCCTTCTTGGCCTCCTGGGCGGCTTTCTTGGCCTTGGCAGCCTCGGCGGCGGCCTTTGCCTTGGCGGCGGCAGCGGCGGCCTTGGCCTTGCGGCGTTCCTCCACCACAGTGTCGGCGGTTTCCTCAATAGCCTTGCGGTAGGGGGAGCCCAAGGTCTGCTCCAGCATGCGGTTCATCAGGGCTTCCGCAAGGCGTTTTTCGCCACGGTTGTAGTTCACGGTGATTTGCAGGAGCGTGTTGCGGGTCCAGTCCACCGGGGTGGAAGACAATTCCGCGGCCATGCGGAAATAGTCCGCCGCCTTCTCCAGGCGGTTGATTTCCGCGCAGTGCCAGGCAAAGGCCTCTGCCAGCACCGCGCCATCCGTCTTGCGGAGGTTGGAAACCACCTGGCCCTCCAGCGCGGCGAGATCCGCACCGGTATCGCGGCAGGCCCGGTACCAGCGAGCGAAGGCATTATCTGCCGCTCCGGCAGACTTGCGGGCGGCGAAGGGGCGGTACAGGGGGTCGCCGAGCACCACACCCTGCCAAGATGTGGTGGGGGTTGCCATGAGTGCGGCTTCCGCCACGGTGTAGCCGCGCAGCAGGCGCGCGAAGAAGATTTCCGGGTCCAGGCAGCCGCCGAGGTAGGGTTCCGCCACGTTGCCGGCGGTGACGGATGCGCCTCGCTGCAGCAGGGCACAGACCCACTGCTTGGGGTTCTTCACGGACACCGCGCTAAACGAGTGCAGGTGGTACGCCACGGCGCCCTTTTGAAAGCTGAATTTCGGTGCGGTGGCGGCAAAGGGGCCGTTGGGGTACTGGCTGTACCATCCCAGGTACACGGCCACGTGGGGCGAGAGCGGGAAGTCCGGGCCGATGCACTGCTTGGAGGTCTCGTTGAAGAGCGGGAAGCCCTGCACCTTGGCGTAGGAGGCCGCCGTCTTGAACATGGCGTCGCCCTCCGGGTACGGGCCACCCTGGTCCACCACGGCCCAGCCCCAGAGGCCGTTCCGCTCCACCTCCACGGGATCGTTGATCATGCGGCGGATGGTGAGTTCGTCGGGTGCATCGATACGGCAGACGGCGAGGACGTGTGCGTTGTAGTCGCTGATGTTGCCGTCCTTCTTGTAGGCGCGATTGCCGAGAGGTCCGCCGAGGGGGTAGAGCGCGCCGAGGAGCATGAGCTCTGAGTCGAGGGATGCGCTGTTGTTGCCGCTCCCGGCGAGCTGCTTGGGCAGGTTGGCGGCGGCCTGGATGCGCAGCGGCATGTCCGGCATGAGGACCATGGCGGCCTTGCGCTTGCCGAGCATCTTGTCGTGGGCGGGCCATTGCCAGCCGCGCACGCGAGCCTCCTCCATGAGGGGCTCCATGATGAAGCGGTTGTAGTCGGCGCGGGAGATATCCGCAGCCTTGATACCACGCAGCCCCACCGCGTTCTCCTTGGGGATGCCGCGCTTGGCGCAATAGGCTTCCGCGGTGCGGACGCTCAGCGGGGATTCCGCATTGAACACCACCACCACGTCCTGCGGCACCAGGGCGTGCGCCATGCCGCAAAGGACAAGCGCCGCCAGTAGGGAAAGGATTTTTTTCATCGGCGTTTGCGGAAAAGGCCGGAGAACGCGCCGAGCCCCTTGGGTTGCGGCATTTTGCCTCCACCGCCTCCCAGGCCAACCAGGGAGGAGAGATCCGGCATCTGGGACATATCGGGGAGCTGGGACATATCGGGCATCTCCCCTTCCCCGTTCTGCGCGGCGTTCATGAGGGCGCTCATATCCGGCATACCCTTGGGCGCGCCCTTTCCTGCGCCCTTCATCATCTGCTTCATCATGCCGCCCATCTTGCCCTTGCCGCCCATCATCTCCTTCATGTCCTTGAAGTTCTTGATGAAGCGGTTGACCTCAATCTCGGTGCAGCCGGAGCCCTTGGCAATGCGGCGGCGGCGGGAGGGGATGAGCAGCTTGTAGTTGGCACGCTCCGCCTTGGTCATGGAAAGCACAATGGCCTCCATGCGCTTCATGCGCTTGGGGTCCAGCGCTCCCTCCGGCAGGTTCTTGGAAATCTTGGAGAACCCGGGCAGCAGGCCCAGCAGGCCCTCCAGCGGGCCCAGGCTCTGCATCATGCGCATCTGGTTGAGGAAATCGTTGAAGTTGAACTCGCCGCTCATCATGCGGCTCATGGAGTTCATGGCGGACTGCTGGTCGATTTTCTCCGCGGCCTTCTCCACCAGGCCCACGATATCGCCCATGCCCAGGATGCGGTCCGCCATGCGCTGCGGCACGAACGGGCCGAACATGTCCAGCTTCTCGCCCTCGCCCATGTACTTGATGGGCTTGCCCGTAACGGCGCGCATGGAGAGCGCGGCACCGCCGCGGGCATCGCCGTCCAGCTTGGTGAGGATGATGCCGGTGAGGCCCACCGCGCGGTCAAAGGTCTGTGCCACGCGCACGGCCTGCTGGCCCGTGGCGGCATCCGCCACCAGCAGGGCCTCCTGCGGCTCCAGGTACTTGGCCAGGCGGCGCAGCTCGTCCACCAGCGCCTCGTCCACCTCCTGGCGGCCCGCGGTATCGAAAATGATGCAGTCGTGCTCCTGCCCTTCCGCCCAGCGCAGGGCGTCCTTGGCCACGCGGATGACGTCCTTCTCCGCGGCGTCCGGGGTGTAGACGGGCACCTCCACCTGGGCGGCGAGGGTGGCCAATTGGTCAATGGCGGCGGGGCGCACCAAGTCGCATGCCACCAAGAGCGGATGATGGCCCTCCATCTTGAGGCGGCGTGCCAGCTTGGCGCTGGTGGTGGTCTTGCCGGCGCCGTTGAGGCCCACCACCAGGATGCGCGCGGGCGGCGCGAGGTTCAGCTCGGCGGCATCGCCGCCCAGCAGTTCCGACAACTCGTCGCGGAAGATTTTGACAATCTGCTCGCCGGGCTTCACGGACTTGAGCACCTTCTCGCCCATGGCCTGCTCCTTGACGTGGGCGATGAACTCGCGCGCCACGGAGTACTCCACGTCGGCATCCAGCAGGGCCATGCGGATATCGCGCATGGCATCCTTGATGTTAGACTCGGTGATATTGCTCACGCCCCGAAGCTTGCGGAAGGCGTCGTCGAGCTTGTCGGACAGCAGGGAAAACATGCCCAAAGGTTACAGAATGAGCCCCATGCTGTCAAGCGCGCAGCTTGCCAGCATGAAGCGGGAAAGGGAGTATTCACGCGTTGTTTTCTTGCCAAGGCGGGGTGGGGATGATAGGATTGCGGGGATATGAAACTCTTATGGAACACCATGCTGGCGGCAACGCTGGCCATGACAACGGCACAGGCGAGCCCTGTGGCGGTCGGCAACATGCAGGAACCGCAGCCCGGCAAGGCGGCAGACTTTGCATTCGGCGGGGAACAGAACCGCGAGTTCATGCTGGACGGCAAGCCCTTCCAGATACGCGCGGGCGAGATGCACCCGCAGCGCATCCCACGCCAATACTGGAAACAGCGCCTGCAGGCGGCCAAGGCCATGGGCCTGAACGCCATCTCGTTCTATGTGTTTTGGAACGGGCTGGAGACGTCCGACCACAAGTGGGACTTCTCCGGCAGCAACGACATTGCGGCGTTTATCGACATGTGCGGCCAGGAGGGGCTGTGGGTGCTGTTCCGCCCGGGTCCCTTTGTTTGCGGCGAGTGGGATTTGGGCGGCATGCCGACCTATCTGCTGAAGGCCGATGAGACAAAGCTGCGCTGCACGGCGAACGAGGAGTTCATGGCAGCTCAGAAGCTCTATATGGAGAAGATGGCCGATATTGCCATACCGCGCTTGGCCAAGAACGGCGGCCCCATCCTCATGGTGCAGCTGGAGAACGAGTACGGCAGCTACCGCACCGGCCATGAGGAACACCAGTACATGGAGTGGTTCAAGGATTTCTGGACCAAGAAGGGCGCGGAGGACCTGTTCGTGTCGGAAGGCGCATCCCAGGCGCAGCTGCAGTACACGCCCAAGGGCGTGGCGCTGGGGCTGAACCCCGGTGAGAACGACGGCGCGTTCGACCGCGCGTGGCAGTTCAACCCGGAGGTGCCCGCGTTCTCCGCGGAGACCTACCCCGGCTGGATCCGCCACTGGGGAGAGGGCAACTGGGCGCCCGCGCGCGGCGTGCTCAACTCCGTGAAGTGGTTCATGCAGAAGGGGTACTCCTTCAACATGTTCCTGGTGCACGGCGGCACCAATTTCGGTCTCACCGCCGGCTCCAACACCAACCCCTTCAACGGCACCGCCTTCCAGCCGGACCTCACCAGCTACGACTACGGCTCCCCCGTGGGCGAGCACGGAAACCTCACCAAGGAATACTTCGAGTACCGCGATATCATCCAGGGCTTCATGCCGCAGGGCACCAAGCTGCCGGAGCCGCCCGCCGTGCCGGAGAGCATCGACATCCCGGAGTTCACCCCCAAGGCGATTGCCCCGCTCGGCGAGCTCTTCAAGCAGCTGAAAGATGCCAAGGATTCCCTGCCCACGCTGGAATCCATAGGCCAGAACCAGGGGCTCGCCCACTACAGCGTCTCCGTGCCGGCAGGGCCCGCCGCCCCCCTGCACCTCACCGCCAACGACTACGCCCAGGTGTACCTGGACGGCAAGCCCGTGGGCGTGGTGGACCGCATGAAGGGGCAGAACAGCATCGACCTGCCGGAGCGCCAGAAGCCCGCCACGCTGGAGATTGTGCTGGATACCTTCGGCCACGTCAACTACGGCGCGTTCATTGAGAAGGACCGCAAGGGCGTGATTGGCGAGGTGAAGCTGGGAGACCAGCCGCTCAAGGGCTGGAAGATGGCCCTGCTGCCGCTGGCCGACAACGCCGCACCCCGCCCGCAGAAGGACAAGATCAACGGAGCCTGCACGGGCGGCATCTTCCACGCAAACGTGGAGCTGGACAAGCCGGCGGATACGTTCATCGACATGAAGGACTGGTCCAAGGGCTATGTGTGGGTGAACGGCCACCTGCTGGGCCGCTACTGGAACCTGGGCCCGCAGGAGCGCCTGTACTGCCCCGCCAACTTCCTGCAGAAGGGCAAGAACAGCGTCATCGTGCTGGATACCTTCCTGAACGAGCCCCGCCCCATCCGCGGCTGCAATGAGCGAAACATGGAAATCCACAAGGAAACCAAGGCGCTGAATAACCAATGGTGAATTGGATTTACAATTTACGATTTACAATTTATAAGTTAGGCGCGCTTCTCGCGCGTGAAACGCCCGCCCCGCTTGGCTTTGAGCCATGCGGGGCGTGGTTTATATTTGGGTGCGCCCACGCGAAGTTCAATTTTTTGCAAAATTGTGCTTGACCTACAGTATTGGCAAACCTTACAATCACCAATATGCGGGAGAAATAGAGCCTGTGCATTGAACAACCAATCAATCAAGACTATGAAGAAAACATACTTCATCACCATGATCACCGCCGCCCTGATGGGCAGCGCGTATGCCAACACCAACTACACGGCCAATCCGGGCACACATTCCAGCCCTCCTGAGAACGTCTACGGAACCTACGCCGATACAGGCGAAGCATCCGGCGCTTCTGTTCGGGTCTACGAAGTGGAAACAGGCGGCTATGAATACATTGCAAGAGTCAGAGGAGGCTTGACATATAACGGAAATGCCGCCAACAACACCGTGACCATGGAAGGCGGTGAGGTTCGCGTTATGTATGGCGGCTATGTGGCTTATAACGGCGATGCGGCTGGCAACACCGTGACGGTGACAGGCGGTCAGGTCCCCAGGGGAATATGCGGCGGCCATGTGGGTGGCGACGGCGATGCATACGAGAATACAGTAACCATGTCCGACTGTTCCGCAGGAACAAGCGTCGTTGGCGGCACTGCGAATACCGGCAAGGCTACCAAGAATACCGTGTCCATAACCAGGAGTACGGCCAGCGGCACTCTGTATGGCGGCTACTCGGTTTCCGGCGATGCGACCTACAACGCCGTGACCATGTCCGACGGTCAGGTTGGCAGCAATGTATACGGCGGCTTTGTGGATGATTCCGGCGATGTGACCGGCAACACCGTGGGCATGACCGGCGTTGAGGTTTATGGATATGTATACGGCGGCGATGTGGATGATTCCGGCGATGCGACCGGCAACGCCGTGGACATGACCGGCGGTAAGGTTGATGGCTGGGTATACGGCGGCTCTACGGGTTTCGGCAATGCGACCGGCAACACCGTGGACATGACCGGCGGTGAGGTTTCTGGATCGGTAAAGGGCGGCTATACGTATTTAGGCGATGCGACCGAGAATGCCGTAACCATAAACGATGGTCAGGTTGGCAACGATGTATACGGCGGCTATGTGGGTGATTCCGGCGATGTGACCGGCAACACCGTGACCATTACCGGCGGTGAGGTTGGCGACGAGGTATACGGCGGCTATACGTATTCCGGCAATGCCTCCGGCAACACCGTGACCATGTCCGGCTGTGAAGTTAATGATTATGTATACGGCGGCTATGTGGATGATTTCGGCGATGCGACCGGCAACACGGTGACCATGACAGACGGTAATGTTGATTACAGCGTATACGGCGGCTATTCGAGCTCCGGCGAGGCCTCCGGCAACACGGTGACCATGACAGACGGTTATGTTGATTACAGCGTATACGGCGGCTATTCGAGCTCTGGCGAGGCCTCCGGCAACACCGTGAATATGATAGGCGGCTCTGCCGCGGGTGTATACGGCGGCGAAGGCACTTACGGCAACGTTAACGGCAACACCGTGAATATGATAGGCGGCTCTGCCGGGGAGGTGTACGGCGGAATCGGGGATTATACTTCCAACAACACGGTTCGCCTCATCGGTGAGGGTGCTGAGTACACCATTGGAGGCACAACCTATCAGGGAAGTTCAATCACCGTTGACTACGGAGTTCACGCGGGAAACGGCGAAGGTCTGGGTAATTCCGTCCACGTCCACGGAACTGGCATCAACGTTGGCATTGAGACCGGTGGCTCCATCGACTCCTGCCAGCTGCTGACCTTCCACCTGGTGGATGACCAAGCGGGAGCACCGGGCACGCCCATGATCACGCTCGGCGGGGCGCTGGACCTGGAAGGCGTGGAGCTCGGCTTCTACGGCGATGCCGTGACGGACTGGGCAGCCTTCGAGGGCAAGAGCGTCACGCTGGTGAGCATGACGAGCGCGACCATCACGGGGCTGATCATCCCGAGCGATCCCGTGGACATCCTGGATGCGGGCGGCGAGGTGCTTGCCACCGCCAGCATGGTGTTGAGTGATGATGCACAGACCCTCTCCCTGCTATTCGCAAGCGGGCATACCAGCTATACCGCAAATCCCGGTTCACCGCAAACATCTGCCCCTGACTCCATCTTCGGTGCATACGCCGAAACCGGTGATGTTACGGGCGGCTCTGCCGGGGTGTTTGAGGTGGAAACAGGCGGCTATTCTTCCCTTGGGGACGTGTGCGGCGGCTACGCGGTATCCGGCAGCGTTTCCGGCTGCACTGCAAGCATGTCCGGCGGTAAGGTTAATGGCGATATACGCGGCGGCTATGTACAGAATATCGGCGATGCGATAGGCAACACCGTGACCATGACCGGCGGTGAGGTTGGCAACGATGTATTCGGCGGCTATGTACAGGGTACCGGCGATGCGGTCGGCAACACCGTGACCATGAACGGCGGTGAGGTTAATGGCAAGGTATACGGCGGCTATTCGAGCTCCGGCGAAGCCTCCGACAACACCGTGACCATGACCGGCGGCGAAACCAACTACGTATACGGCGGCTATGTACATGATACCGGCGATGCGACCGGCAACACCGTGACCATGGACAATGGGGAGATCACTTCCATGCTGTTCGGCGGATACTCGAACAATGATGGCGATGCCAGCAGTAACACGGTCATCGTGAATGGGGGGTATGTTCATTCCGATGTGTGTGGCGGTTACGCAAAATCAGGAAGTGCCAGCAACAATACCCTAACGATGGCTGGTCGCACCGACGGAGATGTATATGCCGGCAAAGCGGTGAACGGCAGTGCCTCCGGCAACTCTGTGAACATGTCCGGCGGCTCTGCCCAGACAGTGGCCGGCGGTATTGCAATGAAGGACAATGCCACCGGCAACACCGCGAACATGTCCGGCGGCTCTGCCCATATAGTGGTCGGCGGTTATGCGGAAGTCGGCAATGCCGACGGCAACACCGCTATCATGACCGGGAGCGAGGTTGGCTTGTTGGCCGGCTGCGAGGCGATTGCCGGCAATGCGACCGGCAACACCGCCATCATGGCTGGCGGTCTGGTTACTTCCGATGTATATGGTGGTGCCGCTTCTGATGGCGGCAATGCCACGGACAACACGGTCCACCTGGTGGGTGAGGGTGCATCCTACACGGTTGGTGACACCACCTATCAGGGAAGCAAAATCGCGATTCGACGCAGCGTGCATGGAGTCTATGTGGAGACAGGCGGGGTTAGCAGCAACAACTCCGTCCATATCCACGGAACAGGCGCCAGCATCGGCGGCACCATCGACTCCTGCCAGCGGCTGAACTTCCATATTGTGCAAGGCCAGGCGGGTGCCCAAGGTACGCCCATGGTCACGCTCGGCGGTGCATTGAATCTGGATGGCGTGGAGCTTGGTTTCAACGGCGATGCCGTGACAAACTGGGCCGCCTTCAACGGCAAGAGCATCACGCTGGTGAGCATGACGAGCGAGACCATCACGGGGCTGCTGACGCCGACGGATTCCGTGGACATCACGGATGAGGATGGAACGGTGCTGGGTACGGCCACGCTGACGCTTTCCGACGACCGGACGTCGCTCACCCTGACCGACATCCAGGGCGTGGGGCCCGTACCCACCGCCGGCCCGGATGCTTTGGATGTGGCGCTGGTGAACTCCCTGTGGGCGAGCAGCGCGTATGTGCGCGAGTTCGTGCGGCTCTCCGGGGCGCAGGGGTATGCCCTGAAGGATGGTGACACCGCGGTGTGGGGCGGCGGGTTCGGCACCTTCATGCACACCACGGGTGACAGGGGCTTCAAGTCTGACGGCGGCGGCTACGGCATCGGCGTGAACCATGCCTTCTCCGCCAACACGCAGGCGGGCATCAGCTTCGGCCAGGGCTTCGGCTCCTACCACAACAGCGGTGCGGACGGTGCCACGGTGCACCAGCGCGCCATCCTGGCCGCTGCCACCGCCTCCACC
>CALCWC010000030.1 GCA_937905985.1 uncultured Verrucomicrobiales bacterium
TAACGGAGTCCCGCCGCATCGCGGCGGGGCGGATTCGGGGTCGGTTTGCCTACCACCTGTCTCGGCGTAGCCTTGGCGAAGACGGAACCACGCCCGTTCACACCAAGGGTTGCACCACTCTGAGCGTTTATATGGGACGGCAGTGATGCTAAATTCAAAATGCCAAATTTGGCGAACTCACGCGCGGGGTAGTTGCTGCGCGGGCGCTTCAAGGCGTGCGCTTACGCGAGCGCGGCGAGGATGGCGTTCACAATCTGGTCCTCGTCCACCAGGCGGCCGGTACCGCTGTATCCGCAGGCGAGGTCGCCCTGGGCGGGGCCGATGATTTTATGGTGGGGGCGCGCGGCGAGGATGGCCGCGTTCTCCTGCGTGGCGGGGTGTTCCCACATGGCGCCGTTCATGGCGGGGAAGAAAAGGACAGGCCCGCGGTAGGCGAGGTACAGGCTGGTAAGGGCGTTGGGAGCCAAGCCGCGCGCCATGCAGGCCATGGTGTTGGCGGAGGCGGGAACGATGGCCAGCACGTCCGCCTTTTGCGCCAGCTCGATGTGCACCGGCACCCAGCCCTGCGTCTCGTCCTGGAAGGAGGATACCACGGGGTTGCGTGAGAGAGTCATGAGCGTGAGCGGCGTGACGAACTGCAGCGCGGTGGGCGTGCACACGCAGTGCACCTCGTGACCGAGGTGCACCAGGCGCGACGCCACACCCGCCGCCTTGAACGCGGCAATCGAACCGGTGATGCCGAGAACGATGCTGGCCATGGGATTGGGGGTTGCAAAAAGCTTACAGCTTGGCGGGGTCGAACTCAACAATCATGTTGATTTCCACCGCCACGCCCAGCGGAAGGCTTGCCACGCTCACCGCAGAGCGGGAGTGCGCCGCGGCGGGGCCCAGCAGCTCCACCAGAAGGTCGGACGCGCCGTTGATGACCTTTGCCTGGTCGGTGAACTCCGGCACGCTGTTGACAAATCCGTTGACGGCGACAATCTTGGTGAGGGCATCGAACGAGCCGCCGAGCTCCTCCTTGATGACGGCGAGGCGGTTGAGGATGGAAGCGGCGGCGGCCTTCTGGCCCAGCTCCACCGTCACGTCCTTGCCAAGCTTGCCGTAGTATGCATCCTCACCGTTGATGGAGATGCCGCCGGAAAGGTGCAGGCAGTTGCCGGTACGCACGCACTGCACATAAGAACCCACAGGCTTCGGCACGGGATAAAGCTTCAGCCCCTTCTGCTCCAAAAGTTCGTAATTGAATTCCATGCCCCTAGGGTACACCATTTTGGGCTTTGGTGCAAGCCCACACATTTTCTATTTGACTTCCGGGGGGGATGCGCGATAATGGAACCATGAAAAAGCAATATCTTTTTTTAGCCCTGTGCGGATGCATGATGCTGGCGGTGGAGCCGGCCGTGGCAGCCGGCGCAACCAATTCCCCCAAGACGGTGAAAAAGGAAAAGGCCGCTGATGCCGAGAAGGCCCCGGCCTCACCCGAGCTGGTGGCCGCCCGCCAGCGGCTCAAGGATGCACAGGCCGCCATGGACAAATTCCAGAAGGAGAAGAAGGCCCGCTCCAAGGTGAAGCCCAAGTGGTTCAAAGATGCCGACAAGGCCTTTGCGGAAGCCAAGAAGCACAACCTGCCGGTGTGGTGCGTGTATTCCGACCCGCCCACCTGCGGCATTTGCCAGATGTTTGAAAAGGAAGTCATCAACAGCGGCCCCGTCAAGAACGCCAGGGGCGCCTACATTGGCTACATCTCCAACACCCCGCTGCCGGAATACAAGTGTACCGCCAAGCCCTACGGATACCTCTTCACGCCGGACAAGAAGCCCATGATTCCCCTGCCCTACATGAGCACCAAGCCCGCCAAGGACTACGCCGCGCGCTTGCAGGAGTACTCCGCCAAGGTCATCGAGAAGCAGGAAAAGCAGGTTACCCGCGAGCTGGAATACTCCAAGAAGCTGGTGGCCGCCCTTGCCGCCGGCCAGCCCGCACCGGAGGAGGAACCGGACGAGGAGGAAGAGGCGGAAATGCAGCAGCAGCAGCAGCAGACCAGGCCCGGCTACGGCCCCATGCCGCCCCGCCGCCCCATGCCGCAGCAGTACGATGACGAGGAAGACGCGGGTGAAACGCCTTCACGCCCCGGCTACGGCCCCACTCCCCAGCGCCGCCCCATGCCGCAGCAGTACGATGACGAGGAAGAGGCGGGTGAAACGCCTTCACGCCCCGGCTACGGCCCCACCCCCCAGCGCCGCCCCATGCCGCAGTACGACGACGAGGAAGAGGCGGGTGAAACGCCCTCACGCCCCGGCTACGGCCCCGCTCCCCAGCGCCGCCCCATGCCGCAGCAATACGACAGCGAGGAGTAAAGCCCAGGCAACAGCTTTCCCATAACACAAGCCCGGCTGGCATTCCGCCAGCCGGGCTAAATAGTACCCAGTACTTAGTGCCTGGTAAATCCTTTATCCTTCCTGCGTGGTGACGTACACGTAGGCGGCAGCCCAGCGGTTGGTTCCGCAACGGGAGATGGTCTGCATGAGAACGGATGCGGGGTTGGGGGCAGAGCCCATGGCCAGCAGGGTCTTGTTGAACTCCTGGGCAAAGTTGCAGGGAGCGCCGCATGCCACGGCCATCACCAGGTCCTGCCCCACGGGAAGGCCCACCACCAGCTCGTCGTCCGCATTGGTGGGAAGCATGACCTCCACGCCCGCGGGCAGATGGGCGGGAGCCTCCGTCTCCTCCGCAGGCACCAGAAGGTAGGCGTTGCCCAGGGAATCGAACTGCACGAGGTACACCTCGCATTCCTCCGGGCTGGTGACCTTGAACTTCAGGATGGAACCGGGCGTGAGCACGGAATCCAGCGTGTGCATCTGCAAATCAAGTGCAAACTCGTACGGCAGGCCGAACTCTGTGGCGGGCATGCCCTGGTAGGCCAGGCGGTCCTTGTCCGCAGTGCGCAGCTGGTGCTGCACGGGAGCGGCACCCGCGCGCTTGGTGGCCAGGGCCGGGGTCTTCGCCTTGCCGGGGCGGGCCTGACGCTGGGCGGGAGCTTCCTTCTCCAGGCAGAGGGTGCAGTTGCCCACGCTGTAGACGCGGCCGGGCTGCATGGTCTCCTCCATGATCTTGTTGCCGCCAACGGTGATGCCGGTGGGGGACATGTTGTCGCGAATGACGATGTTGCCGTTGCTGCGGGTGATGATGCAGTGCTTGTCGGCAAGCTCCTCGTCATCGGGCACGGAGATTTTGCAGACATCGGAGCGGCCGACCATCCAGATGGCACCATCCTCCAGGTCAAGGGTGATGAGCTGCTGGTGGCCGTTGGGCTTGGTGAGTTTGAGGATGTTCATGACTTGAGTTCGATACCTTTTTCTTGAGCCTGGATGCGGAGGGCGCGGAGGGCCTTGCCGCAGAAACCGCTGCCGGCACCGGCGGCGTTCAAGTAGTTGCGCAGGGCCTTGCTGCGGGTCTCCGCGGCATCCTGCAGGCGGGACACGGCCTCAGAGTTGCTCAGCCCGCGCAGGTCCTTGGGCAGGTTGCCCGGACCGCCGATGACTTCCAGGGAGAACTCGTCCTCGTAGCGGCGGCAAAGCTCCACCAAATCCCAGTCGTAGCTGCGGATCAGCAGCTCGGAGTTGTCAGCCAGCCAATCGTTGATTTCGCCCTGCTTCTTGGGCATGGCGGGACGGGAGGCGTACTCCTTCATGCAGCGGGCCTGAGCATCCGGGCCGCCCATGGCCATCACGGGCACATCCCACAGAGCCTTGGCGGCCGCGTGCAGCTTGGCATCGTCCGGGGAACCGGCGGGCGTGGTGCCGTCCATGGTGATGACGAGGCCCATGCCGTCGGCGTAGGATGCGGCATCAGCCCATTCCTTGCCTTCCGGGGTCATGAGAGCTTCCTCCTCCATGCCGGGGTAGCAGTAAATGGTGTTGACGATGATATCCTTTCGCTTGGCCTTGTTCATGGCGGTGCGGTAGTCAAGCGAGCCCTGCTTGAAATCCTCGTTGCCTGCAATGAAGATAATCTTGAGGATATCCTGGCGGTCGCGCATGTTCCACTCGAAGTTGTTGAGGGCGAAATCGATGACCTCGCCGCAGGGTTCCACAGCACCGTCACACTGGATTTCCTTGAGCTTGGAGCGCATGGACTTCACATCCGTGGTGAACGGGGTGAGCACGCGCGGGGCGCCGTTGTCCATGGCCTGGCCGTACACCACGATGCCCAGGTTCACGCGGGCCTTCTTGCCGTTCAGGCGGCAGCGGGTCATGGTGTTCACCAGCATGTTCAGGGAATCCGCCACCTCCACGAACAGTTGGTCCATGGAGCCGGAGGCGTCCAGGCAGAGCACCACCTGCACGTCATCGTTCAGGCCCTTGCCACCGCCGTCACCCTTGCCGTTGCCGGTGCCGGTACCGTGGCCGAAGCCGGAGCCGTCGAAGCCCATGCCGTCACCCTCGCCGAGGCCGTTGCCCACGCCGAAGCTGGGCACATCCACGTCCACCTGGGCCATCACCACGGCAGAAACGCCTGTGGAGACAATGACCGCGGGGTTGATATCCGGGGAAGGCGCGGCCGCGCGGGAGGACATCTCCTCCTCGGAGGGGGGCTTGGGAACGTCGGAATTGTTGGGCGGGGGAGTGTAGGTGATGAACTCCGCGGGTTCCTCCTTGGAGAAGAGGATGACAACGAAGTACATGATGAGACCGCCCAGGACGAGGACGGTGAGGGCGGAGAGCAGGGAGGAGATGATCATCCTCTTGCGGCGCTCCGCCAGGAGCTTGCCTTTTCTGCGAACATGAATGGCCATAATGAGAGAATGGGTAAGGAGTTATTTAGCGGGAGCGGATTTGAGGATCTGCTCAATTTCGGAGTTCTTGATTTGCTGGGCGTAGTACACGGCATCGTGGCCGGCCTTGTCCGCGGCCTTGGCGCGGTTGGCGGAAATCTTTTCCAGCACGTGCTGCACCATGGCGGGCTTGCCGCTGAGAGCGGCGTGAATGAGGGCGGTTTCGCCCGCGGAGTTCGTGTTGTCAATCTTCGCGCCCTTGCCTACCAGGTAGTCGTAGATTTCCACGTTGCCGCGGCGTGCCGCCTCGAACAGGGGCAGGTTGCCCAGGGAATCCTCACGGTTGATGGCGGTGGGAATTCCCTCCGCCACGGTCTGCACCACTTCCTTGGAGGCCACGCGCGCCGCCAGGTTCATGAGGCTCACACCGCCCATCTCCATGCGCTGCGCGGCACCGCCTGCGCCCTGAATGAACGCCTTGACCACCTCCGGCTTGCAGTGGGTCATCAGGTATTCCATGGGGTGCATGCCGTTGACGAAGGCCTGGTCGGAGGGGATGCCTGCAGCCAGAAGGGCCGAGACGATATCCGGGTTCTGCTTGCGCAGGGCCAGCTCCAGCAGCGGGGTGCCGTCCGTCATCTGCACCTTGAGGCGCGGGTTGAACGTGAGCATGGTACGCACCAGGGCGGCGTTGCCGCTCTTGATGAACAAGCCGAGGGGCGGGTTGCCGCGCACCAGCTGGTTGGGGGAAACGCCGCTGGCCATCAGGCTTTCCGTCAGCTTCTCGTCGGCGTCCGCCACGGCGTCCTCCCACTGCGCGGAGAGGTGCTGGATGATGACGGAACCGCCGCCGTTGCGCTCATGCCACACGGCCGTGCGGCCCATGCGGTCCAGGATGGACAGGTCCGGCGCGGGGGAGTTCTTCAGGATGAGGGAAACGACCTCATCGTTGCCGCTGTCCGCGGCGCGCATGATGAGCGTGCAACCCTCCTTGTCCTGAACATCGATACCCTCTGAGGCCACGCGGCGCAGCAGCTCCTTCACCTTGGCGGTGGCGGAGGTCATGCGGGATTTTTCATCGCGGATCTGCCGCTGCAGATTGCGCTTGGCATCGTTGTAGTCTTTCTTGGGTCTGGAGTCTTTCTCCTGTTCCAGCGCTTCCAGGTTCTCCTGCAAGTGCTCCAGCACATCGCTGTGGCCAAGCTTGCTGAGGATGAGCTTCTCGTCAATTCCGCTGGATGTGCCGGTACCCACCGTGAGCGCCAGTGCCAAGAACGTGTAAAAGAGTTTTCGCTTGAAAAGCATACGGAGAGGCTACCATACCGCGCGCGCATCGTCAACAATATAATGCAGGGCTTGTGCAATTATTCCACATGTGTCCCAATTGTTTTTTGGAAGGGGCGTGATTGGTGAGCAAATCGCCCCCGAATCCGCCCCGCCGTTCGGCGGGACTCCGTGCCGAAACGTCCAACGTGGTTGTCCCCAACCCTCACGGGTTGGGCTACCGGTCTGGTCGCCATTTCATGGCTTCAAGTTAGCCGCGCCTGTCGGCGCGGAGACGACAAGTTTCATCTGGCATACTGCCAGATGAAACGTTTGCGCCGTGCATGCCCACAGCGTATGTTTGGGTGACGGTGCGGCTGTGTTTCCACCCGCGCCCATTGGGCGCGTCACCTTTTCTCCGCGCCGTGAGGCGCGCGTATAAGGAGCCATCCCGATGGCGACTCAAGGTTAGCCACGGGCGGAAGCCCGTGGGGTGTCCCCCTCCGCACTTGCACTAACGGAGTCCCGCCGCATGGCGGCGGGGCGGATTCGGGGTCGGTTCGCATTCCCACCACGCTCGTTACCTCCAAGGATTGCACCACCCGCAGGCCTCGGCGTAGCCCTGAAAGACTCGGCGTAGCTTTAGCGAGATGGGTTGGCGAAGACGGGTCCGAGCGTTTTTTCTCTGCTATGCAATGGGGGGGCTTCCGTTTTCGAGAAATTTTCAACGCTATGAGCATCAGTCCCTTGCAAAGCCTAAAAGAATTCTTTGGGACACATGTGCAATTATTCACGCGCGGAGCCTTTGCCGCCCAGATTGTTCATATCAAGCCGCGTTACCTTGCGGCGGCAATGCGCGTGACAGTCAGGACATTTCCCTGCACGCGGAAGGTGACCTCCAGGGGCGAAAGGATGAGATGGTAGTCGCGGTTGGGATCGTCCTGGTAGGCGGGGCGGGGGTCCTGGGCCAGCACCTCCTTGAGGGCCAGCAGCCATGGCGGCGTGGCTTGGGGAGGCAGGGATGATGGCAGGCGCACCTCCAGCGGCTCCCAGGGAGCGGCGGTGAACCCCTGCGCGGCATCCGGAATGGAATCCGCATAGGGGATGTACGGCTTGATGTCGTAGATGGGCGTGCCGTCCACCAAATCGGCGCCGCTGACGCGCAGGACGGGTCCCGGTTCCACCGAAACGAGCTTGACGGCGGAAAGGCCGAGCGGGTTGGGGCGGAAGGGGGAGCGGGTGGCGAAAACGCCGAGGCGGGAGTTGCCGCCGAGGCGTGGCGGGCGGACGGTGGGATGCCATTCGTTCCCGTTGCGGTGGAAGCCCCAGATGAGCCAGAGGTGGGAAAAGGCATCGATACCGCGAACGCATTCGGGGTTGCGGAAGGCGGGCTCGAACACAATCTCGCAAACCACATGCGGGGCGAGCCCCGGCTGGCGCGGCACGCCGAACTTTTCAGCAAAGGGCGAGCGGATGTGCGCGATGGGCTCCATCACAGGCCGAAGAAATCATGCATGACCTGCTCATACACGGTGCGCTTGAACGCGGGCAGGGAATCCAGGGAGAACTCCTGCGGCAGCACCCACTTGTAGGAGTGAAACTCCTTGCCGTCCAGCCAGGGCTCGGCCTGGTCGCTGTGCATGCGGCAGAGGAAGTAGTGCTGTTCCTGCCCATCATAGGGGATGCCGCGCTTGCGGAGCACGCGCTCGCGCTCCTTGGGCGGGTAGTCGTAGCGGTAGGGGCCGTGGGCCTCCACAATCTCGTATTCGTTGGGGCGGAAGCCGGTTTCCTCCATTCCCTCCCGGCAAGCGGCGGCGCGCGGGTTTTCCCCCTTCTTGATGCCCCCCTGCGGGAACTGCCAGGAGCCCTCCGGCTTCACGCGCTCGCAGATAAGCACCGTGCCGTCGGAGCGTTGATAGATGATGGCTGCGTTGGGTCGGTATAATCCTCCGTTCATTGTCGATTGCAAGTGTCTGTGTCAGTTCTGCCAGATGGCGGGCGAGGCGTCGCTGGGCATGCAGAGCCCGCCGCGGGGAGAGAGCCCCACCGGGCCGGTCAGCGGGCCGTCCGGCGAGCAGCTGCGCTTGAACTGCTGGGTAAAGAAGCGTTTGATGAAGGTGTCGATGGTATGCTCAATCACGTCCTCCGGGAACATGCCACGGAACGCGTGGTGTGCCAGCGCGCGCAGTTTCTCCGAGCCCGCGCCGTGGCGCAGGAAGTGGTAGAGCAGGAAATCATGGATGTCGTACGGCCCCAGGATGTCCTCCGTCTTCTGCTCCATAGTGCCGTCGTCCGCGGGCGGCAGCAGCTCCGGGCTCACGGGCGTGTCCAGGATATCCTGCAGCACCGCCGCCAGCTTGGCGTCCGCATGCTTGATTTCATGGGCGATGAGCGAGCGGATAAGCGTCTTGGGGACGGATGCGTTCACGGCGTACATGCTCATGTGGTCGCCGTTGTAGGTGCACCAGCCGAGCGCCAGCTCGGAAAGGTCTCCCGTGCCGACGAGCAGGCCGCCCTTGAGGTTGGCGAGGTTCATGAGGATGGCGGTGCGCTCGCGGGCCTGCACGTTCTCGTAGGTGTTGGTGCGCTGGGAGGGGTCGAAGCCGATATCCTTGAAGTGCTGGAGGCAAGCGGGCTTGATGTCCACCTCCTTGAATTCGGCGCCGGTGAGCTTGATGAGCTGGACGGCGTTGTTGTAGGTGCGCCCGGTGGTGCCGAATCCCGGCATGGTAAGGGCAAGGATGCTGCTTGCGGGCATGCCGAGACGCTTGCAGGCGCGCACGCACACCAGCATGGCGAGCGTGCTGTCCAGCCCGCCGGAAACGCCCAGCACCAGGGCCTTGGCGTGAATCTGCTCCATGCGGCGCGCCAACCCTGCGGCCTGGATGTTGAGCACATCCTCGCAGTAGTCCGCCTCCCCGCCCTGGCGCGGCAGGAAGGGGTGCGTGGGCAGGTGCGCGTGCCGCAGGTCGCATTCGCCGCCGAACTCCAGCGCGTCCACCACCTCGCAGCTGTGGTCCGCCAGGCTGGCCGCAGCATCGTTGAACGAGCTCTCCGCCCGGCGCAACATGCCGATGCGCTCCACATCGATATCCGCGTAGATGATGCCGCCCTCGCGGGAGAAACGCTCGCTCTCCGCCACCACCTCGCCGCAGTCGGCAATGAGGGAATGTCCGGCGTACACGGCATCCTGGGAGCTCTCACCCACGCCGGCATTGGCCATCACGTAGGCGGCCACGCACTGCTCGCTCTGGCGCGCCACCATGCGGCGGCGCAGGGCGGCCTTGCCGGCCTGCTCAATGCTGGCGGCGGGGTTGAACACAACGCGCGCGCCCATCAGGGCAAGCCTGTTGCTCGGCGGCGTCACGCTCCACAAGTCCTCGCAAATCTCGATACCGAAGGCAAGCCCGCCTTCCGCATCCGTGAAAATCAAGTCGGTTCCCAGCGGCACGCCGCCCATGTCGTGCGCCGTTCCGTCTGCCGGCTGGAACCAGCGGCGCTCGCCGTGGCCGCGGTAGTTGGGCAGTACGCTCTTGGGCACAAAACCGTGGACCGCGCCGTGCTGCACCACCGCCGCCACGTTGAACAGGGCCTCGCCCACCGCCAGCGGCAGACCCACAATGAACGCGCAATCCAGCTCCTCCGTCTGCTCCGCGAACGCCTGCAGGCCCTCTGCCGCGGCCTGCACGAGCTGCGGCTGGAAGAACAAATCCCCGCAGGTGGCGCCAGTGATGCAGAGCTCCGGGAAGAGCACCACATCCGCCTGCTCCGCGGCGGCCACGTGCGCGCGCGCCACGAGTTCGTTCACGTTGAAGGGCACATCGGCCACCTTCACTTGCGGGGTCACCGCTGCCAGGCGGTAGTATCCATGCGTTTTCATACGGGAGCCCTATTCTGCCAAATGTGGCACGTTTGTCAATCACATATCATCGTTATGCCCCTCCGCCGCCCGCTTTCCGCACCCTGTTTTCAATTTTCTCAAAAAAATGCTGGAAATCATCGGGGGGTGCGGCTATAATAGCCGACACAGAGAAACTTCCCAAGCAATAAAACGACATGATAACCAAGCAGCTTACAGTTCTCAACAAACTCGGCATCCATGCGCGTCCCGCAGCCCAGTTTGTACGCGCGGCCTCCCGCTTCCAGGCAGGAGTGACCGTGGAGAAAGATGGCGAGACGGTGGATGGCAAGAGCATCATGGGCTTAATGATGCTGGCCATCGGCTGGGGTGCCGTTATCAACGTGACAGTGGAGGGTGCGGATGAGAATGAGGCGATGAAGGCTCTGGAAGATCTCATCAACAGCAAATTCGGCGAGGAATAAGGGAATCCCCTGCCCCGCCGCGCTTGCCAAGCCCCCCCTATCCACGTTCCATGACTCCCGACGTCGAGATTCGCCTGACGGGATTGCCCGTTTCACCCGGCATTTCCATGGGAATGCTGCGGGTGGAGGCGCGCGGCTGTGCCGCCCCGCCCCTGCGCAGCATCACACCCGATGAGGTTCCGCACGAGTGGGACCGCTTCGAGGCAGCCCTTCAGCGAACCGAGGAGGAGCTCAACAGCCTGCGCGACCGTATCCAGAAGGTGTCCGGCGACATGGAGGCCGCCATCTTCGACGCCCAGGTGCTCTTCCTGCGCGACTCCATGGTGATGAAGACGCTCCACAAGGAGTTCGACCGCCGCATGCAGAACATGGAGGCCGTGTACTACGCCGTGGTGCAAAACTTCATGGAAGCCATGCGCCACGTGGACGACCCCTATCTGCGCTCCCGCGTGACGGATATGGAGGACGTGCTGCAGCGCGTGCTGCGCAACATGGCTCCCGCGCGCACTGCGGCGAGCGCCGCGGTGGAGGAGGCCCACCTGCTGGCCGCGTACGACCTGACGCCGAGCGACACCGCGGATCTGGACACGACCTGCGTGCTGGGCTTCGTCACAGAGGTGGGCTCCGCCGTTTCCCACACGGCCATTCTGGCCCGCTCTCTGGGGCTGCCCGCGCTGGTGGACGTTCCACAGCTCATGCTCAAGGTCACCACGGGGCAGCAAGTGGTGCTGGACGGCTACAGCGGCCAGCTCATCCTGAATCCCACGGAAAGCACCATCAAGCATTACAAGCAGCTGCAGGCGGAAAAAGCCAAGGCCTACCAGGCGCTGGTGGAGATGAAGGACTTGCCGTCCGAAACACGAGACGGCCGCCGCATCCGCCTGGCCGCCAACGTGCAGTTCAGCCATGAGTTCAACGCCATTGCACGCTGCGGCGCGGAGGGCGTGGGGCTCTACCGCACGGAGTTCTTCCTGCTGGACGGCTCATCCAAGCTACCGGACGAGGAGGCGCAGTACCGCCACTACCGCGAGCTGGTGGAGAAGTGCGCCCCGCATGAGGTGGTCTTCCGCACGCTGGATTCCGGCGGCGACAAACTGCCCTTCGAGAGCGGCGACTCCGAGGAGGACAACCCCTTCCTCGGCTGGCGCGGCATCCGCGTCTCCCTTTCCCGCCCCGAAATCTTCAAGCAGCAGTTGCGCGCCATCATGCGAGCCTCCGCCCACGGCTGCGCCGCCGTCATGTTCCCCATGGTTTCCGGCGTCACCGAAATCAAGGAAGTCCGCGTCATCATCGACGAGTGCCGCGAGGAGCTGCGCGCGCGCGGCGAGGCGTTCGACGAGCACATGCGCATCGGCGTGATGATTGAGGTGCCCAGCGCCGCCATGATGGCCAACGTCCTCACCCAGTATGTGGATTTCTTCTCCATCGGCACCAACGATTTGACGCAGTACACCATCGCCGTGGACCGCGTGAACTACCGCGTGGCCCACATGTTCCGCCCCACCCACCCCGGCGTGGTGCGTCTCATCCGCCACACCATCGAGGCGGGCATCCCCACCGCCATCTGCGGCGAGATGGGAGGCGACATCACGCTCGTTCCGCTGCTGGTGGGGCTGGGCGCCAGCGAGATATCCGTGGGCACACACCTGCTGCCCCTCATCCGCTTCGCCATCCGCCACTTGAACTACGAGGAGTGCCGCCTCATGGCAGAACAGGCGCTCCAGGCATCCGACAGCAAGACCATACGCGCCCTTTCCAAGGCCGTGGCCCTCAATTCCTACCCCAACCTCTTCAACTAACGGGAGTTGCGGATTTTGGCGAATTTTCGCCGTTTTTTTTCTAAAAAAAAGCTTGCCATGCGAAAAAAAAGGAGCTACGATTACTCTCGCAGTAGGGTTTCGTTTTCATGGCCCTATTGTGCGTTGAGAAACGCTTGTTATGTGTGTGTTTGAACTTTCAAGCCCTAGAGTGTGACTTGAAAGAATTAGTTGGAACCTCCCGGTCGGGTGACCGGGAGGTTCTTTCTTCATGCGGCACGGCGTGATATGTGCTTGCCCTGCGGCGCGGCCTGCGGTAGAATACTGCGCGTATGAAGAGGACACTCCGGAAATACCTTGTGGCAGCGGCAGCGGTATTGCTGGCGGTGCCGACGGTTCAGGCCCAAAGCGCAGACCTGACGCGCGACCGCGGCGATGTGGTGCGGGTGACGCGCCAGCCGGACGGCACGCGCTCGGTGTACCAGCGCCAGGTGGGCTGGCACGGCATGCGCTGCTCCACATACTCCCCCAGCGGCAAACTGGTGGCCGTGAACGTGTACACGGAGGGCAAGTACGGGCATTTGGTATCGTGCATCATCTACGACCACACCAAGAAGAACATCCTGTACAAGGTTCAGTACGGCTATGATGCCCGCGCACGCTTGATTGAGGAACGCATGTACGCGGAGCCCAGCAAGAAGCTGGTGCAGCGCGTCATCTACCGCTATGACTCCAGCGGCAACCGCTCCAAGCCCCTCATCATCTCCCTCAACACCGGCGGCACCGGCCCGGTGAACGAAATCACCCCCACCATGCGGGATGATGTCAACAAGATCAACCGCGAGGCCCGGGGCCAGGCCGCTCCCGGCACGCGCCAACAAACCAGATAAAAAACCCTATGGAAACGTACTCCTGGCAAGACCGCGACGAGGCGGGCAACAAGGTCATATACGAGGCCCGTCACTTCGGCGGCTGGTGGCAGCTGGCATGCGCCCCCAAGGTGGGCCGCGCCCAGCGCGACGAGGTGGAATTCACCCCCGCCGAATTCACCGAGGACATCTGGCGCGCCCTCCGCGCCCACCTCTGGGCCAAGTACCAGAGACGCCGCGTCTCCTGGGACCTGGTCAGCCACATTGACGACATCCTGGCCGGCAAGGCCACCAACGAGCGCCGCGACCAGCGCGGCGGCAAGAAATGACCGACGAGGAAATCATCAACTGCCACGAGCCGGAGCGCCAGCTGGAGCGCGCCGTGGCCATCATGCGCCGCCTGCGCATGCCCGGCGGCTGCCCGTGGGATGCCGCCCAGACGCACGACTCCATCATCAGCAACATGCTGGAGGAATGCTACGAGTGCATCGACGCCATCCGCGCCAAGGACTGGCCGCACATGCGCGAGGAACTGGGCGACGTGCTGCTGCAGGTGATTTTCCACGCGCAAATGGCGCAGGAGAACCCGCAGGAGGGCTTCGGCATCAACGAGGTGGCGGGAGAGCTGGCGGACAAACTGGTGCGCCGCCACCCGCACGTCTTCGGCGATGCCAAGGCGGCGGATGCCGATGCCGTGCTGGGCGTGTGGGATGCCGTGAAGCGCCGCGAGCACGCCATTGAGGACAAGCCCTATCTGCACGATTGCGGCAAGGGGCTGCCCTCCATGCTGCGCGCCTACAAGCTCACCAAGAAGGTGGCCAAAGTCGGGTTCGACTGGCCGGACCACGCCGGCGTGGTGGACAAAATCCGCGAGGAGACAGACGAGGTGGCGGAGACCCTGCCGCTGGCGGACGAAGACCCGCACGTGCAGGAGGAGCTGGGCGATTTGCTCTTCACCATCGTGAACCTCTGCCGCCGCCGCAAGGTGGACCCGGAGCTGGCGCTGGACGCCGCCAACCGCAAGTTCGAGCGCCGCTTCAACGCCCTGGAGAAAATCCTCCGCGAACAGGGCATTTCCCTGGCAGACGCCACCACGCAGCAAATGGAGAATGCCTGGCAACAGGTGAAACAACAGGAGAAGGCATGAACGCACGCTCCCTCATCCTGCCGCCCTGCGCGCTCCTGCTCGCCGCCTGTTCCTCCACCAAGGAACAGGAGCCGCAGGACGATGCCAAGACCCGCATGGCCATGATGGAGCAAGCCAAGGCCGCTCAGCAGCTCGGCAACCCGCTCCTGCCCGGCGGCGGAGACCCCACCGCAGTCAACTACAACGTCTCCACCTCCGAGGAACTGGAGAAAATCGACAACGGCGCCGAGGGTGAGGTCTACTTCACCGACCCCGACAACCCCGATGCGGACATCGAGGGCATCACGGAGGCGTTCGAGAGCAAGCGCCACGGCAACGGGTGGATGGACGACTTCATGGCGGCGCGGCGCTTTGCGCGTTTGGAGCAGCGCCCGCTGCTGGTCTGGTTCCATGATTCCGTGCTGAGCCCCCGCAGCGGCGAGCTCGGCGAGCACCTGCTGGATGCCCCGGCCTTCAACGCCTGGTGCAAGGACCGCGTGGTGCGCATCAAGTTCGATTCCGGCGTGGCCATTGACGACAAGACGCGGGAGTCCGCCAAGTACGGCATCGACACCATCCGCCGCTACGCCAAGCAATTCGGGCTCACCAAGCGCCCGGCCCTCGCCATCGTCTCCCCCCGCGGCGAGCTTATCATGGGCATCGACGGCTACACCGGGTTCCTGCAGGAGACAGAAAGCCAGATCAAGGAGGGCGTGCAGCGCTGCGAGCAGGAGATACGCGAGGACCGCGCCAAGCTGGAGGCCAAGGGCTACCGCGAGTGGCACGCCGCCAAGAACGATGCCAAGATTTTCGCCAAAATCCAGCGCATCGACGACGAGCATGGCCGCGTTTACCTGAAGAAGGACGGCGGCCGCGTCTCACGCACCAAGATTGCCAACCTTTCACAGGAGGACCAGGAGTTCATTGAGCAGTACCGCAAGGAGCATCCCAAGAAGAACAAGCCCAAGAACCCGCAACCGTGAACAAGTCTGACGCCACCAAGGCGCAAATCATGCGCGCCGCCGTTCGCCTCTTCTCCCTGCGCGGGTATGAGGGCTCGGCCGTGCGCGACATCGCCTCCGCCGCCGGCGTCAACATCGGCCTCATCCGCTACCACTTCGGACACAAGGCGGATTTGTACCGAGACACGCTCGCGTACGTCTCCACCCAGTACAACGAGGTGTGCCTGGACGCCCTGCACCGCTCGCAGGAAAGCGGCAGCGCGGAGGAGGTCATTTGCTCCTGGCTCCTTGCGCCCATCACGGATTGGCGGGATGCCACCGTGGCCGGAGGCGAGGAGGTGCTGCGCTTCCTCAACATGATGGGCTATGAGGACCCCGAACTCACCCGCGAGGTCTACGAATCACACTTCTCATACGCGCTGCAGGAATGGCAGGATGCCGTCCGCGCGTTCTTCCCCGGCATCTCCCGCGGAGACTGGCTCTGGTGCCTCACCTGCCTGCGCGGCATGTACTTCAACATTGTCGCGCACAATGATTTCACCCTCTGGGGTCTCCCCCGCATCCAGGACCGCGAAACCGCCATCCGCCGCCTCGCCGCGGATATGGTCCACCTCCTGCATTCCTACGCACAGTAAATCTCCTAGTGGCAATTTAGGATTGGGGATTTAAGATTTGGGATTTGGGATTTGCTTATGTGAATGCCCTGTGTGCACCCCCAGCGCCAGCGAACAAAAAAATCCCAAATCCCAAATCCCAAATCCCAAATTGTACCACCACATGTGTACACACATGCTACCCCCCGCGAAAGCATGCTTTTTCCGCCCTGTGTGTACACACATGACACCCCCGCGTGCACATGCATTTCCGCCCTGTGTGTACACACATGACACCCCCGCGTGCGCATGCATTTTTGCCCTGTGTGTACACACATGCCACCCCCGCGTGCGCATGCTTTTTCCGCCCTGTGTGTACACACATGACGCCCCCGCGTGCGCATGCTTTTTCCGCCCTGTGTGTACACACATGACGCCCCCGCG
>CALCWC010000031.1 GCA_937905985.1 uncultured Verrucomicrobiales bacterium
TGAAACATCAGCACGTCGATGGTAGTCGGACGACAGGTCCCGCGAGAGTAGATAGCCGCCAGGGCTAACAAAGGCCGCCGAGCAAACGTTCGGCGGCCTTTTCCGTTGTGCCGAGCCAGCAAAATCCCAAATCCTACATCCCAAATCCCCAATCCTAAATGGAGCCACCCGCGTGCGCACACACCGCGCTTGTACAACCACCAGACAACCACGTCATGTGTGTACACACATGACAATAAACGCTAGAGTGTCAATCAAATACGGTGCCGGATGGTGAATGTGTGTACACACACCGCATTTGCATACCGACAAAATCCCAAATCCTAAATTGCCGCGCTTTTTTGACCATGCGCGTGCTGTGGTGCGTCATAACAGGTATGGACGACGATTTGAATCCTATTGTGATGGGGTGCAAGCCCACAGTAGGAGGACAAGCAGGTACGCGATGACGCCCAGCGGGCGCCGATGTCTCTCCCGTGCGGACCGTGAGATCCCTTCTTGACTTCTCCCAATTCACGCCTTACCATATACCTTTATCCCCGGATACCATCATTCTAACCCCATTCACCATCATGAAGTACACTCTTATACTCACCGCCTCCCTCACCCTTCTTACGCTCGGCACCCGTGCCGCCAGCGTGGGAGATGCCGCCAAAACCGCCGTGGAAGCCATCAACGCCGTCACCGAGCAGGGCAAGACGCCCCTCATGCTTGCCGCCGAGGATGACAATCTCGACGAAGTGAAGAAACTACTCGCCGATGGTGCCGACGTGAATGCCGCGAATGAAAACGGCGTCACCGCCCTCATGTGTGCCTGTGAGACTTATGGCGATTCCATCATCCAGACCCTCATTGATGCCGGTGCGAATGTGAACGCCAAGGACCAAAACGGCTTTACCCCGCTCGCTTGTGCCGCCGCCAACAAGGCCCTTGATACCGTCAACCTGCTTATCGCCTCCAAGGCAGATGTCAACCTGCAGCCCCCAAATCGCGAATACACCGCGCTCATGCACGCAGTTTATGCCGGAGATGCGGATTGCATCAAGGCTCTTCTGGCGGCCAAGGCAGAGGTGAACGTCATCTGCACCGGCGGGTACACGCCGCTGCTTCTCGCGTGTGACAGGGAAAATGCAGAGAGCGCCCTCATCCTCCTGCACGCCGGTGCCAATCCCAGGGTTGAATCGGAGAACGGCGATACCCCGGCCTCCCGTGCAGAAAATTCAGGGGAGGAGGAACTCGTCAACCTCCTCAAACAGGCCCTGGCCGGTGAAAAGCTCCCGGATCTTCCCTCCCCAGAACCACCCGCCGCCGATGAACAGCAGGACGACGCCGAACAGGAGCCTGACGAGTTCAGCGAAGCGGAATAAAGACGCTTGCTACAATAAAACGTCAGCGCGCGGAGCGCGCCGAACTTTTTTCCTAATCCTAATCAGGATTTCACAATCTACTTATTCTTCTTCGCAGCCTTGATGCCGGTGGTCTTGTGCCAGTTGTTGAAGACCTTGTCGGCGCGGGCGCTGTCCAGCACCTCTCCCTTGTCGTTCACCACAATGGCCCAGGGGAAATTACGGTGCAGGGTGTACCCGGGAAGCTTGGCGGCATCCGGGGAGGAAGTGAGGATGCAGGGGAAATCCGCCTTGTATTTCTTCATGAAGGCAATCGCAGCCTCGGGCGTGTTGTCTCCGTTCACGTAGATGATTTCCACCTTTTTCTTGGACATCTCCTTGTACTGCTCCACCACGTGCGGCATCTCCACGTTGCAGGCGGCGCACCAGCTGGCAGACATGAGGTAGACGTAGAACTTGGCCTTGGGATTGGGCTTCTTGTCGGTGATGAAGGGGATGTCTTTCACGGCCTCCGCCACCACGCTGCCGGGCTTGGCCTCCTTGGCGGTTGCAGCGGGTTTTGCCGTGTTCTGGGAATATGCGGAAGCTCCGGCAAAAGCCAGCGCCGTCACAAGAGCGATAGAAAACAGTACGCACTTCATAACTGGGACGAAGTTTACACACTCGCGGCGGCAATGTCAATTCCCGGCTATGGCGAGCCTCAATAAATGCCTCCCCCTTTTTCATCGTTTTTAATTTTGAGGTAGTTTGCCCGCTTTTTTGCTTGCGCTTGAGGGCGTGCGTGCTATAATCCGCACTGCGTAATGCACTTCCCTGGAGCAGAATCCAGAGATTTTCCTCCTTTATACCAACAAAAAACAAATATGAAACTACATCTTCCCCGCGGGCTGCGTACGGCCTTGCTTGCCTGCCTGAATGTCACATTCGCCTCTCTCGCTGCCTTGGGCGGCATGGCTTTTGCCGCTGCCCCCACCCCCAAGACCCTGGATGCCACCACGGCGTACTACTACAAGGGTTCCGGGAATTGGGACTTGACTTCCAACGATTGGGCAACCACGGCAACGGGTTCACCTACAACAGCTTTCGCAAATGGTCAGGATGCCTACTTTGCAGAGCTTGCCGGCGGCAATGTCGCTGTGAAGGATGATGTAGAGGTGGCCAACCTGTACGTGACGCAATCCGCTTACGTATTCAGCCAGAGCGGCGGCTCCCTCTCGCTTTTGAGCTCCGCCAACGTGGTCGCGGGGGCAACCGCCACCTTCAACATGGATCTCACCATACAGGATGAGTTCGCTTTTGTTGGCCCTGGTACCTTCATCCTGCAGGCTATTCACTTGGATGTGACTGCCACTGAATCTGAGTTGCAGCCTGTGGTGAGAGGCGGTGCCTTGCTGGATACCCCGCACGTTGACGGTACCGGTGTGCTCCATGTGAAAGGCTCCACGTTGCGCGCATCGCAGGATGCGGAAATTTCCAATATGGAGATGCAGGTGGATGAGCGTACCGGGAAGGGTGCCATTCTCTTGGTCAATCCTGGCGTGAACCTCACGATTAGCGATGCTTTGGCCCTCGAGGATACAACCGTTTCCAATTATGGTAAGATTTCTGTTGCAAAAGCTCTGATTATCAAGGATTCCATGGAGCTTGGCTTCTTGGAATCACGCGGGTTTATGCAGGTGGATAGCACCGCCCCGATTACAATCTCGATGACCGAAGGTTCTATCCAGAACCTGATCCTGCCGGACAAGGGTTCTGTGGTATGCGAAAGAGATTTGAGCCTGGGCAACACCTCGTCCAATGGGAAAGTGCAGGTGGGCGGCAACTTCACCGTCACCGGCTCTGCCAAGCTGGGATCCGTCTCTGCCGGTTCCCTGACCCTTGCGGGTGAGGATCTGGGAAGCGGGTTTATTGTGCCGGCAGAGCTGAACGTTACTGGCCAGCTTTCTGCCCGCAGCATTACCCTGCAACACCTTTCCAAGGATTCGACTTACCTTTCCGCCGGCAGCCTGGGGGCTGGTTCAACCGCTTTCGTGGTCGCCCCGGAGGTGCTCAATGGCTTGGATGTGAGTGATGGAGACAAGGTGGTCCTGGCTGCCCTGAACAATACTTTTGCGGATGCCGCTTCCCTCACCATCAATGACAAAGACTTCTGGCTGAATGACAAGAAGGGACTTCTCATGTACATTGGCCAGGACGAGGCTTCCAAGGATATTGTGCTCAACGTGACTCTCGGCGAATATATTTGGACCAACGAAAATGGCAACACACTCTGGAACACCGGGGGGAACTGGATGGGTTATAAGGTGCCCGATGCAGATGCCTATGCCTTGGTGCTGGCCGGAGAAAAACCCTGGACCATTACCATGGATGCGGACGGTGAGGCCAACAATCTCTCTTTCTGTGAAGGCTCCACAACCACGCTGGTGGGTGAGTACAACCTGACCGTGCACGACACGCTGAGCGTGGAGTCCGATGCCGCGGTGACCGTTACGGAAGATGTGGACGTGAATGCAAAAAACATTTTCGTCAACGGCCGACTTGCCGCTAAGGATGACGTGGACGTGACCGCCACCACCATCCTCGTTAACGGCGAACTCTCTGTTGCGGATAGCGTGACGGTGAGCGCAGAAACCCTCGTCCTGAACGGCGAGCTTGCCTTGCAGCAAAATCCCTCCAGCGTGGAAGCGGGGGCAACGGTGATGCGCCTCAACGGTGCCGCCGGCGCCAAGCTTACGGGCCCGAATCCCCTGGTGATTACAGGGCAGGGCGGCGTGTATGCCGGCGGGTATGATTCCGCCATCGTCCATCTGCAGGATGGAGCCCAGGCCTCCCTGGCGGCTGGTGACGGTCTCTCCCTCATCGCTGATTCCGGCTCCCGCGCAACCCTCACCTATTCCGGCGCGACCAGCGTGGACACCATTCAGGGTGATGGCATGAACCTGATTCTCAACGGCACAGGCGCGGCCAACAATAAGAATCCGCTGACCATATACGCCTCTTCGGGTGCCTATATCACGAATAGTGTTATTGTGAGCGGCCTTTCCGCTAAGGATACCGCCTTGACGCTTGGTACCGGTCATGCTGTGGTGGTGGATGCCAACTCTCTTTCGCTGGATGGTTCCGTTCTGAAAGTCTACCAGACCGAGACTGACGTGCATGCCATGAAGCTTGGGGATGTCTCCCAGAGGGAAGGCGTGAAGCTGTTCCGTTTCGGAGGCGATGACTCCAATGTGGATGAGGTTCAGCTGTACGGCAACCTCTTCGATAAGTACTATCAAAATGCCCGCATGGAGAACGGCTGGGTTTTGGTGGACCTGAAGGAGATTCACTTCTCCGGCATTACCTCCGCCCACACCTACAACGGCATTTCCGGTGCCGCCATGATCAATGATGCCTTTGATCAGCTTGATCCCCAAGCCATGAACCCGGAGGGCGACCTCGCCACGGTGATGGATGCCCTTGAGGCGGAGCAGGTTCCCGTGGCGGATCAGGACCGTTTGGCCGCCGCCATGGCCGGTGCCTCCTTTGCCGCCATGGGGGCCGCATTCTCCAAGGATGTGGAGCGCCAGCTGCGCAGCATCCGCAACCGCACCACCTCCATGGGCTGTGATGAATGTGTTGTGAATGAGGATATGCCCTACGTCAACTGCTGGGTGAACGCCGAGGGTGAATTCCGTCGCCTCAATGCGGAAAACACGCTCGCTGGATACAAGCTCAACAGCTGGGGCGGCACCGTCGGCGTGGATGTCGACTTCACCAACCGCTTCACCGCAGGCGTGGCCTTCACCTACATGAACGGCGACTTCACCTCCTGCTCCGCAGATCAGGCATCCGGTGACCTCGACCGCTACTACGTCAGCCTCTTTGCTCGGTACAACCACCGCGCCTGGACCCACACCCTCGTGGGTACCTTCGGCTGGGCTGATACCTCCCTGGATCGTACCGTCAACTACGCCGGTGGTTCCTATCGCACCACGGGCGGTTCCGACGGCTCCGCATTTGGCTTGCTGTATGAGGTGGGCTATACATGGGCCCTCAATGAGAGCGCAACCACCTGCCTCCAGCCCATCGCCAACGTCATGTTCCGCCACAGCAACCTGGGCGGGTACAATGAAAGCGGAAGCGATGCCGCCCTCTCCTACGGCGACAGCGATTCCGATGTGGTGACCTTCGGCCTGGGCGCCCGCCTCCAGCGTGCCGCAGGCTCCACCTTCTACAACCGCACAACCCTGTGGGAAGGCAGGCTCCTCTTCAAGGCTGATGCCGGTGAGCGCAGCTCCTACTCCAACGCCCGCTTCCTGGGCGTGCAGGGCTCCCGCAGCATCAAATCCGCACGCTACGGCGCTTGCGGCCTGGAAATCGGTGCCGGCGTCATCATCCCCGTGGGCTCGGATGCCGATTCCCTCTTCTTTGATGTGAGCGCCGAGTTCCGCGGCTCCTACTCGGAAGTCAACGGCGTCTTCGGCTACCGCGTCAACTTCTAATCCTGCCCCGGCGGCCTCTTAAATCCAGAGCCTCCCCCCGCACCAAACCCGCGGGGTGAGGCTCTTGGTGTGAACGGCCGTGGTTGGTTGCGCACGCCCACACCGGCCCACACCGCCATTCGTCCGTCTCCGCGTGGCGCTCCGCGCCCTTGCTACGCCGAGACTGGGCGGCGTTACCGTGGAGGGGTGGCGGGCGTGGTTACCCCCCCACGGTTGATTCGGGCACGCCCCACGCGCCCTCACCCCTGCGGGGCAAACACGCATTGCGGTTTTGTCCAATCTGCCTTACGTCGGCTGCTTTTTCACCGTGGGCTCACCGCAGGGCGGCACCCCACGTTTGCGGGGTGCGAGCCATTTGATATGCATGGCGCATTTTGCATATATGAGCGAGGATGGTTTGCATACCTATAAGGGCTCGCTATTACGAAACAACGCCCATGTTCCCACGCACCCCGCATGTGCGGGGTGCCTCCTTGCATCAAGCCCACGGTGAAAACCGTGGGGATGTCCCCGTGTGCCCATCAATCCTCGCAACGCCGCCGAATGGCGGTGTGGATTAGCGCCAACACACGCTTGCTAACCGCGCTCGTTGACACCAATCATGGCACACCACCTGTCTCGGCGTATCCTTGGCGAATACGGAACCACGCCTTGCAAAAATCTTTGGGACTCATACGCATGCGCAAGTGCCGCTGACTTTTAGTGCTGTCTTTAGTGCTGTCTTTCACATTCTGCCTTGACGAGTATGGCTACGCAAGGTTATACTAACGGCTTATGGCAGAGAACGAGACCGCAGGCCGCTGGGACAATCGCACTGATTTCTTTTATCGTTGTGCTGAATACACGAAAGAAAAGGTGCAGACGGGAGAAATAACGTTGCAACCCGGCAAGAACCCGACGCCTTGGAAATGCGGTTGCGGGTGGGATGTAGCGGCCTTGGGCGATTTTTACAAAAAGAATGCATTGGGAGGCATTGTCCTTGCAGTGGAGGAGGATAGCCGATATGTTCGCAATGCTGGTGAGATAGAGTATGCGGTAGGAGTCAGGTATGAGTTTACTAAATGGATGACTCCGGGGCTTGCTTTGCGACTTTTGGCTTTTTTTGACATGGCGAAGGAGCATCCCGCTGTGAAGAATGCCGGCATGTCGCTCATAGTGAAGTGGCATGAGCAACGTCGGCGCTATTACAACTGGCATATATACCTGAATGCGCCTGTGTGCGCTGTGGTGCGTGGTACCCATCATGTGGATTCTTTGAATAACCTTCCCGCCGATTGGCAGCCTGCGTTCCAAAGGGTGGTAGATGCAATCAAGGCGCAGGCCAAGCTGGTGGAGCAGTTGCGTTCTGAGCCGCTAACCTGTACAGCCGATGTGTGGAAACAGCTGCTGTGCTGGTATGAATCCAACAGGCAGGGAGTGCAGATTCGCGAGCTTTCTGCGGAACAGAAGGAGGCTGTGGCTCCGCTGATAGGCAAGCGTGTGGATGAATTACCCGCACAGTTTCCCGCGCCGCTGGCCTTCTTGTCGGATGCGCCGGATACTCCCATTGACAAAGTGCGTATTCCCATGCCCGACAATGAAGCTTCTTTTCGCGAGTGGCTTGCCGTGCATGTCAATGCGTCTCCGAAATCCCAAAGCCGCTACCTGCAGGCGTTGACCAGCCTGTGGAAAAATGTCCCGGAACTCTTTCAGGAGCGCGACATAACCTCCGTGTATGAAATTGAAACATCGGGGGAGATACAAGAGTTTATTGAGGAATTGAGAGAGACGGAATGGTATCGGGGCAGGTCGGAACGGCGCCCCGGCGTGAAACCCGGAGGCAATGATTCCCTCGTTATACTTAACCACTACTGCGATTTCCTGAACCAAAGAGGTATACCCGCTAAAACAATGTCTGAGAAAAATGAGCAAAAATCAGAGAGAACCGAAATGGAGTTGTCGCTTGCTGCGTTGCTTCAGCGCCCAGATCGCGAGGAACTGCTAACTGGATCCAAGCCCGTCTACTTGGATTGTCTGTGGGGGCGGGTAGAGGGAAATGCGTGGCGTCCCCTGTACAATCTAATTTGGAAGATGGCATGGAAGGAAAAGCGGGAAGAACTGGTCAGGGATGGATCTCTGGTAACGCCCACGAATGCTGAGGCCTATCTTCGGAATACCAAGCTCTTTTTCTCGGTGGACGAGACGTATGCTGTGTATAACAACTACGGAATCCGAAACATGATGCCACTCATAGGCAAATTGTTTGTTGTGTGCGGCATCGCTTTGGAAGACGTGAAAGTGCATTTTGTCACCAACGTGGAAACTGTTTCGAAGACTGTGACGGATGCGGACTTGAACACCATTCTGTGCGGGCCTCCCGGAACGGGCAAGACCTACCACACGGTGGCGTATGCCGTGGCAATCTGCATGGGGCGTCCCGTGGCGGAGGTGATGGCGGCTGCTAAGGCAGATTATCAGAGTGTGAAGTCTGAGTATAATGGCTTGGTGCAGGAGGGGCGCATAGCATTTGCCACCTTCCACCAAAGCTATGAGTACGGCGATTTCATCGAGGGAATCAAGCCGGAAGAGAAGGGCGGTGTTGTGACCTACAGTGTGGAACCCGGAGTGTTCCGCAAGTTCTGCGATGAGGCCGGGGATGAGCCCTGCGTGTTCATTATCGACGAAATCAACCGCGGCAACATATCCAAGATTTTGGGGGAACTCATTACACTGATTGAGCCCAGCAAGCGGGAGACGCAGCATGTCACCCTGCCGTTGTCCGGAGATGATTTCACCGTGCCGAAAAACGTGTATATTCTGGGCACCATGAACACGGCGGACCGCTCCATCGCCATGATGGACACGGCGCTGCGGCGGCGGTTCGACTTTGTGCCGATGGAACCGCGTCCGGAATTGCTGCCCGACAATGTGGAAGGTGTGAACGTTGCCCGTATGCTGGAGGTGATGAACAAGCGCATCGAGTGGCTGTATGATGCCGACCACGCCATTGGGCACGCTCTGTTCTGGACGCTCCATGAGAAACCCTCCTTGGCTGAGTTGGCACGCATTTTCCGAAAGAAAATCATTCCACAGCTACAGGAGTATTTTCATGACGACTATGGGAAGGTACAGCTGGTGTTGGGAAGAAGTCCCATGATTGAGACCTGCACCAGACCAGATGGGTTGTTCATGCGGAGCGCGAGCGAGGAAATGGATTTGCCGGATGCTGTGTATCATCTACTCGCCGAAGGCGTGGCTGCATGGCATCAGGCGGAAACATACCGCGCCATCTACGAATAGTCCTCGGTGTCGGGTTTGAGCATTTATGAGCAAGGTGCAATCATTCTGCGAGTATGAAACACTCGTGTGTGCCGCTGCGGGCAATCTGCCCGCAGGTGTGCGTGCCTGCGATGCTTTTGAAGAGCTGCTGGATTTTGTGCTCGGCGAGAATGAGATAGATGGTTTCTTCAAGCCGGGCAAGCTCCCCGGTTTTGGGAAATGCGTAAGATTGCAGAACTATGTGGGAGTGATTCGTTTCCGCAGCGGGCATCAGGTGGAAATACTGCCCAAAATCAGCGGAAGTACGGGGTCTGAACAGGCACGCGGCCTTGTGCTGGATATGCTGCGCTGCCTTACGCACACGCCGTTTCGCCAGGGTGGCACGGCTGCTCAGCGGACATGCAAAATGCCTTTGCTGGATGCCTTTATTCAAATGTATCTGCGGGAGGTGCAGGCATTGGTGCGCGGCGGTATCCGCGCCGACTACGCGGCGCGGCAGGGCAATTTGAACCGATTGCGCGGGCGCATAATGCTCACCCCGCAACTGCGGCACAACATCCTGCATCCTGAGCGCTTGTATTGCGCCTATGACGAGTATGATTTGAACTGCCCTGAGAACCGCTTGGTGAAAACCACACTTCTGGTGCTGAGACGGCATACGGCCACTTCAGCTCTCGTGCGCGAAATCGACGTCCTGTTACAGTATTTCGATGAGGTGGATAAGTCTGTTCCCATTGATGCGGATTTCAACAAGGTGCGCACGGACCGCAGCCGCCGCGCGTACATGCAGCTCATGAACTGGGCAAGGGTGTTCCTACAGGGCCGCAGTTTCAGCAGCTTTGCCGGGCGCGCCGAGGCATGCGTGCTTCTATTCCCCATGGAGCGTTTGTTTGAGGATTATGTGGCGCACTATGTGCGTCAGGCATTTCAGGCTGATGGCTGGCGCGTCACTACACAGGCGCGCGGGCACTACTTGTTTGACAGTGGCGGCGAGCACCATTTCTCAGTCCGTCCCGACATTCTTTTGGAGAAAGACGGAAGGGTGCTGGTGATGGACACCAAGTGGAAGCTTCTGGAGAATACTCCCGCCAGGCATTATGGCATTCAGCAGGCGGATATGTACCAGATGAGCGCGTACGCTACGGAAATGGCATCCAAGGACATTTTCCTACTTTATCCCCGCTTGGAATGGATGCCTGTCAATGCGCCGTTGAAGGTTTATCACGATGATGCGTCGGGTGTGAACGTGCATATTTACCCCGTGGATATGCTGGATGTGAAGCGGAGCGCAGATTCACTGGCTTCTGGCTGGTGATTGTGCGTTTTGTATTCCGCTACGCTTGGCTCCCTGCAGTGTGTGTAAAGCAAAGCCCCCGCTGAATTGAGGGAACCCACCCAGGGGCGGGCTGTTCCCATCAGCGGGGGCGAAGGGTGCTAGGTTGCGGGTTATACGACGCCCTGGTCAATCATGGCATCAGCCACCTTGACGAAGCCGGCGATGTTGGCACCTGCGACGTAGTTGGTGAACTTGTTGTCGCTGCCGGTGGCGAACTCCTGGGCGTGGGCGAAGGCGTTCTCGTGGATGTCCTTCATGATGCGGAAGAGGCGGGAGTCGACTTCCTCAGCGGTCCAACCGAGGCGCTGGCTGTTCTGTGCCATTTCCAGGCCGGAGGTGGCAACTCCGCCGGCGTTGGCGGCCTTGGCCGGCCCGAAGAGAATCTTGGCGTCCAGGAAGTTGGAGATGCCTTCCAGGTTGGTGGGCATGTTGGCGCCCTCCGCCACGAGCATGCAGCCGTTCTTGATGAGTGCGGCAGCTTCGTCGCCGTTGATTTCGTTCTGGGTGGCGCAGGGGAAGGCGCAATCGCAGGGGACGTTCCAGGGGCGCTCGCCCTCATGGTATTCCACGCCCTTGAAGCGCTCTGCATATTCCTTGATGCGGCCGCGGCGCTCGTTCTTGAGCTCCATGATCCAGGCGAGCTTCTCGGCATCGATGCCCTCCTTGTCGTAGATGTAGCCGTTGGAGTCGGACAGGGTGACGACCTTGCCGCCGAGCTGGGTGAGCTTCTGGACGGCGAACTGGGCCACGTTACCGGAGCCGGAAACGACGCAGGTCTTGCCCTCCATGGAATCGCCGCGAGTGGCGAGCATGTTCTGGGCGAAGTAGGAGACGCCGTAGCCGGTGGCTTCCGGGCGCATGATGGAGCCGCCCCAGTTGCGGCCCTTGCCGGTGAGCACGCCGGTGAAGAGACCGGTAAGGCGCTTGTACTGGCCAAAGAGGAAACCGATTTCACGGCCACCCACGCCGATGTCGCCTGCGGGCACGTCCGTATCGGCCCCCACGTGGCGGTAGAGCTCGGTCATGTAGCTCTGGCAGAAGCGCATGACCTCGCCGTCGCTCTTGCCCTTGGGGTCGAAATCTGCGCCGCCCTTGCCGCCGCCCATGGCGAGCGTGGTGAGGGAGTTCTTGAAGGTTTGCTCAAATCCGAGGAACTTGAGGATGCCAAGGTTGACGGAGGGGTGGAAGCGCAGGCCGCCCTTGTACGGACCGATAGCGCTGTTGAACTGGACGCGGAAGCCGCGGTTGACGCGGATATGGCCATGGTCGTCCACCCAGGGCACGCGGAAGATGATCGTGCGCTCCGGTTCAACGATGCGCTCCAGGATGCAGTTCTCCTCGTACTTCTTTTTGGCGTCCAGCACCGGAGCGATGGTGGAAACAACCTCCTGCACTGCCTGCAGGAACTCAGGCTCGCCCGCATTCTTAGCGGCAACCTCTTCCAATACCCTTGTGGTATAATTTGACATGTTTGTGAATGGTGGCTGGGTTTCGCATCCCCTTGATTCTGCGAGACGGGGGGTGCGTTCAACCGCGCGCCATTTTAGCAGATACCCGCCGCGGGAAAAGTTTTTTCTGCCTTGCTGACACAAAATTTACCAGAACGGCTTGACAGGGCGGAAGGGCTCGCATACCATGGCACCATGATGAAGCATACCATCTTCGCGATAAGCGCGTTGCTCAGCCTGGGCATCGCGGTCCCCGCTCCCGTTCAAGCCAAGCCCAGTGCCGACAAGACGGCGCAGAAGGATACCAAGAAGGATGCCAAGGCCAAGCAGCCGAAGCAGAAGGGCAAGGTGGGTGCCGTGGCCGCCGTGCTCAAGGAGCTCACCTACGTGACGGATGCCCGCCCCAACCTGAAGGCCAAGCAGTACAAGTACATGCAGTCCGCCACCTGGTGCCGCTTCTGCAACCTCAAGATGCCCGGCCTGGTGGAGGGCTATGCGGAAATGCGCAAGCAGGGTATCGAGATCATCCTTATCAGTGCGGACGATACGGTGGAGAAGGCCAAGGCTTTTATGGAGAAGTACAAGGCTCCGTTCCCGTGCGTGATGCGTAATTCACCCGGAGTGGACAAGCTGCCGAGCTACCGCAACGCAGGCGGCAACCTGCCGGATGTGTACACGGTGGCGGCGGACGGCACGCTGCTTCACGACGGCTCCATGATGCGCGGCCGCAAGGACTGATTTGCCGCCGCCTTCCGGCGGCTGGATGTACAATTGGGTACAATGTACAAATCCAAATAATGCCGCGCCGCAGGCTCGGGGAAAAGGAACGGCCCGCCCGGTGAGAACGCCGGGCGGGCCGTGGTGTTGATAGATGGTAAGCCTTAGTTCTTAGGCGTGGGAACTTTCTTGCCGAGCTTCTGGGCCGTCCAGTCGCGCATGCGTGCGAAGAGCGAGTAGAGCGCGGGCACCAGGAAGATGCCGAAGCAGGTGGCCAGCAGCATGCCGTAGAACGTGGTGACGCCGATTTCCACGCGGCTGGCGGCACCGGATCCCGTGGCCATCAGCAGCGGAATCACGCCGAAGATGAAGGACACGGCGGTCATCATCACGGCGCGGAAACGCATGCGCGCACCGTTGAGCGCCGCATCCTGGATGCGCGTGCCGTGGGACTCGTGGTCCACCTTGCTGAATTCCACCATGAGAATGGCGTTCTTGGCAGCCAGGCCGATGAGCATCAGCAGACCCAGCTGCACATAGATGGAGAGCGAGAGGCCGTGCAGCTGCGCGCCCATGAGTGCGCCCAGTGTGGCCACCGCCACAGAAAGCATCACCGGAAGCGGTGTGGTCCAGCTCTCATACTGCGCCACCAGGAAGAGGTAGGCGAAAATGATGGCCATGGCCAGCAGCGGCCCCAGCTGGCCAGCGTTCTGGCGCTCCTGGTAGGAGAGGTCCTTCCAGGAAGCCTGCCAGTGGCGGTTGTTGCCGGCGGCTTTTTCCTCCTCGTTGATCTTGGCAACCTCGTCTTCAATGAAGCTCATGATCTTGCCGGAACCCACACCGGGTTTGCCCATCACGGTGATATCCGCGCTCATGAGCTGGTTGAAACGGCCGTAGGAGGCCGGCCCCATGCGGTAGGAAAGCGTACACACGGCGGAGAGCGGCACCATCTGGCCGTCCGTGTTGCGTACCATCTGGTTCAGGATGTCGTCCGCCGTGCGGCGGTCCTTCGTGTCGCCCTGAATCATCACCTTGAAATTGAAGCCGTACAGCGTGAAGTCGTTCACATAGTAGGAGGACATCACGCTCTGCAGGGTGCTGAAGATGGTGTTGACGGGCACCTTGAGCGCCTGTGCCTTGGCGCGGTCCAGCTCCAGGAAGACCTGCGGGTTTTCTGCGTTGTACTCGGTGCGGGCCATGGCGACGAGCTCTTGGTTGGCCATGAGGCGTTCCATGAGAATCTTGGCGGTGTTGCCGAGGTCCACGGGGGTGGCGTCACCGGTTCCCTGCAGCACCAGTGAGATGCCGCCCGTGACGCCCAAGCCCTGGATGGCGGGCGGCGTGACGGCCATGACGTTTGCCTCGGGGATGTCGGAGCAGACCTCGTTGATTTTGGCGGCAATCTTGGTGGCGTGCAATTCCGGCTTGTTGCGCTGCTCCCAGGGTTTGAGCATGATCATGATCATGCCGTTCTGCTCGCCGGAGCCGGAAGTGATGCTGAATCCGCTCATGGCGTTGAACTTGTCGATACCCTCAATCTTGGAAAGGCGTTCCTCGATCTGGCGCATCACCTTGTCCGTGCGCTGCTTGGCGGTGGCGGTACCCTCCATGGAGACCATGGCCATCAGGGCACCCTTGTCCTCCGTGGGAATGAAGGAGTTGTTGAGGCCGCGGGGAATGAAAAGGTTCTCCGGCTTGTATCGGCGGTCCGCCTGTTCCGCCATGAACTTGGCGCGCTTGGCGGGGTCCTTCATGATTTCCTCCATCTTGGCGGTCATGCCCGTCATTTCGCCGATGGGCTTCATCACGCAATCCGGCAGACCCGCGTAGTAGAGGTAGTTGGCTCCCAGCACCAGCAGCACCACCAGAACCGTGAGCCACGCGTTGCGTACAAGAACGCCAGATACGCGCAGGTAGAAGTTTCGGCTCTTCTCCAGCGCCCAGTTGAACGGCCCGAACAGAATGACACGGGAGCGGCGCGGCTTCTTGTCCGCCGGGCGCAGGATGAGCGCACAGAGGGCGGGGGAGAGGGTGAGGGCGTTGATGGTGGAGAAGCAGAGCGCCACGCACATGGTGACGGAGAACTGGGTGTAGATCACGCCCACCATGCCGCCGTAGAAGGCGATGGGCACATACACGGCCAGGGTTACCAGGGTGGTGGCGATAACGGGGCCGGTGATTTGCTTCATGCTCTTGATGGCGGCGGGCAGGGGACGCAGCTTCTCATCATGGATAAGGCGCATGGTGTTCTCCACCACCACGATGGCGTCATCCACCAGCGAGCCGATGACCAGAATCAGGCCGAACATGGTCAGAACGTTCAGTGAATAGCCCAGCACGTGCATGACCATGAACGCACCCAGAAGCGACACCGGAATGGCGATGGCCGGAATCAGCGTGGCGCGCCAGTCCTGCAGGAAGAGGAACGTCACGAATATTACCAGCCCCAATGCCATGCCCAGGGTGAAGATACTCTCCTTCATCGTGGCGTCGATGGCTCGCGTGGGATCATACGCGGCGGTCCATTCCACGCCGTCCGGGAAATCGATGTTCTGCAGGGTCTCATGCACCTTGAGCACGGTGGCAAGGGCGTTGGCCTCGTTGTTGCGGAAGATGATCATGCCCACGCTGTTCTTGCCGTTGAGGCGGCTGTAGCCGCTGTTGCGCTCGGAGCCCAGCTCCACGGTGGCAATGTCCCGCAGGTAGGTGACGTGGCCGTTCTCACCGCGTTTGACAATGATGCCGCCGAACTGCTCCGCGGTCTTGAGACGTCCGGTGGCGGTCACCTTGAAGGTGGCGTACGCCTGCTCGTCTTCCGACCCCACGGAGCCGGCGGCAGCCTGGATGTTCTGGGAGTTGATGGCCTCACGCACATCTTGCGGGGTGATGTTGAGGGCGTTCATGCGGGTGGTGTTCATCCACACGCGCATGGAGTAGTTGCGCTGAGGCATGATATCCGCGCTGGAAACGCCGTCCACCTGGCACACCACGTCCTTCACGTTCATGCGCAGCCAGCTGGAGAGCTCCAGAATGTTCATCTTGTTCTCATCGCAGGTGAAGCAGATGGAGTTGAGCATGTCGCCGGAGCGCTTGCGCACGCTGTAGCCCGTCTGCTTGATTTCAGAAGGCAGCTTGGATTCCACGGCCTTGATGGCGTTGGAGACGTTCACCTGCGCCATGTCGTCGTTGGTGCCCACCTTGAAGATGAGGGTGAGGGAGTAGGAGCCGTCGTTGCCGCAGGTGGAGTAGAAGTACTCCAGGTCGTCCATGCCGATGAGCTGCTCCTCCACAGGGGCTGCCACCACTTCTGCCACCTCTTCTGAGCTGGCACCGGCGTAGGTCATGCGCACGGAGATGGTGGGCGGGGAGACTTCCGGGTACTCGGAGATGGGCATCTTGCTCAGGCACAGGATGCCGCCCAGCATCATCAGGATGGAGATGACGAAGGCGAACTTGGGGCGGTGGATGAAGAATTCGGAAAACATAGCCGTATGTAGGGAAGGGGGTTACTGTGCGTTGGCGGGGGATACGGCGCAGCCGTCCTCCAGGTCCGCGAGGTTGGTGGTGATGACGCGCCTGCCGGGTTCCAAGCCGTGGGTGACGGCGGTGAGGCCGTCATCCGTGCTGCCGCCGATGATGACGTTCACACGCTTGGCGTGCCCGGCCTCCTCCACGTACACGTACTTGCCGCGCGTGTCCGTCAGGAGTGCCTGGGCGGGTATGGCCGCCACCTTGAACTGCGGGCTGCGGCGAATCTTGAGCGTGACCACGCCGCCGGGAATGAGCTTGCCGTCCGCGTTGGCGAACTCCGCCCAGATGTTCATCGTGTCGGTCTGCTCCTGCAGGTGGTTGTCGCAGAAGGCAATCTTGCCGGCCTCCTTGTAGGTCTGCCCGGTGGCGGTCACTAGTGTGATGTCCGCCTCCTTGATGAGGCACCCGGCATTGCCGAAGGCGCTCATGAGCGCGGTCTCGCTGAGCGGGAAGCGCACGTAGACAGGGTTGGTCTGCACCACCACGGCCAGGGGCGTGCGGGTGGAGATGTAGGCACCTTCAGAGACCTTGGCGCGGCCGATGACTCCGTCCATGGGCGCGCAGATGGTGCAGCGCGCCAGGTCGTCCTCCGCCACGCGCAGGGCGGCCTCCGCGGCGCGCTTCATGGCCTCGGCCTCACCCAGCGTGGCGCGGGCGCTCTCCAGCTCGTCCTTGCTGGAAGCGCTGCTCTTCACCAGGAATTGCTGGCGTTCATACTTCTGCTTGGCATCGCGGATGCTCACGTCCAGCTGGGCAATGGCGGCCTTGCGCACGTCCACCGCTGCCTGGTAGTGAGTGGGGTCGATGCGGAAGAGGACATCCCCCTTGTGAACCTTCTGGCCCTCCTTGAAGGGCATTTCTTGGAGCAGGCCCTGCACCTGTGCGGTGATGAGCACCGTGTTGATGGCCTCCACCTGGGCACCGGCCACGGTCAGTTCGGAGGGGTCCTCCATGAGCTTCACTTCGGCCGTTTCCACTTCCACAGGCTTGTCGGCCTCCTGGCCGGACTGCGTGGTGGTGCGCTCCACCTTCTCATCCGGGAAGACGGGAATGACCGTGCCGCCGACACGCGTTTTGTGGGAGCCGTCGGTTACCACGGTCTCGCCTTCCTGAATGCCATCGTAGATGGCTTGGTAGCGCCCCTGCACGGTGCCGGCAATCACCTCCTTGCGGGAGACGGTGTTCTGGTCGTCGACGGTGTAGACGTAGGAGCCCGTGGAGTCGTGGTGCACGGAGGTGAGGGGCACCATCACCGTTTCGGCGGTCTCCCGCAGCTTCACATACACGGAGCTGATGCCGGAGGGAACGAGTTCCTGCTCCGCATTGGGGAATTCCGCCCACAGCGTGTAGGTGTCAGACCCGCCGGAGAGCAGGTTGTCCACAATTTTCACCTGCCCCGCGCTGCCGTACTGCAGCCCGGCGGCGGTCAGGATGCGCACATCGGCCAGTTTGCCGATTTCATTCGGCCCGCGGAAGATGGCATTCACATCGTACTGGCTAAGCGGGAAGCGCACATAGATGGGGTCAATCTGGTTGATGACGGCCAGTTCCTCCGCGGGCGTGATGTAGTTGCCGGGGGAGACAAGCAGGCGGCCGATGCGCCCGGTGACTTCCGCGCGGATGGTGCAGTCGTCCAGGTTCTTCTTGGCTCGCACCAGCTCGGCCTCCGCCGCCACCTTCTTGGCTTTGCAGGTGGCCAGCGCCGCCACGGCGCTCTCGTACACCTCCTGGCTGGCCGCCTGGTTGCTGGCAAGGGAGGACAGGCGGTTCACGCGGTTCTGCGCGTAAACCATGCGTTCCTCCAGCTCCGTGATGGCGGCCTCCGCCTGTTGCACCGCCGCCTCGTAGCGCAAGGGGTCGATACGCATCAGCACATCACCCTTGTGCACCAGGCGTCCTTCTTTGAAATTCACTTCTTGCAGGTAGCCCTCCACCGCGCTGTGGATGGTCACGGAATCAATGGCCTCCGTGGCTCCCACGCTCCTGCGGATGATGCGGTCCTGGCCCTTCACGGCCTTCTCCACCTGCACGCGCGGTGTTGCCGCACCGGGCATCTGCCCCAGCGCCACCCCGCCCAGCAGCACCACCGCCGCCAATGCTTTCATGGTTCTCATATGCGTTGAAAATTGTTACCCTTGCTTAATTGTTTTAGTTTTACAACTAAAAGACGCGGCGCATGTTACCACACGCGCGCGTGAATAGCAAGCCCGCTGCCACATTTTTTAGAGGCAAGGGCAATTGGGCGGTCAATCAGTTGGAGGCGGCAGCGCCCCCCACCTTTTTGCGCTTGGGGAATTCCCCCAGGAACGCGGCGGAGAGGAACGGGGAAAGGTTGATGATTGCCTTGAGACCCACGCATGCGTAGCAAATGACAAGGCCCAGCAGGAGGTTGCCGCAAAACACGGCAAGCTGGGGAGTGGAGGCATCTGGGAACAGCGGCGTTGCCGGAATCAGCAGGATGGAGAGCACATATATGGCCATGCTGCTTTTGCCGAGGCGTTTGAACTGTCTCAGCACCATGCCTCCCATATTGGCCGCCTGTGTCTGGGCGGAACTGATGCCGCTGAACAGGCGCAGCATGATCACGCATCCCGCCAAACCCGTCAGTATCCTGCCGTATGGCACATGGAAATGGGTATAGTCCCGGCACAGCAGGGCAAACAGCACAATCGCGAGAATCGGTATCACGCGGCCATGGACCACAAGGCGTTTGATGGCGGGGAATTCAAACAAGGCAACTCCCAGCGCAAAGGCCGGGAACATGTGGTAGGTGGACAACACGTAATGAATCTGGAGACCCGAATCCGATAAATAGGCCCCGCCAAAACGATTGATGGAAAACACGCATGCAAAGAGAATGATAAATCCGGCAACCGCTCCGAACGCCCCCGGCACGGCGCGCCTGAGCAGATGGTATGCCGCGAACATGAGCTGCAGGATAAACAGGCAGGGCAGGAACCACCACTGTCCCCATCCGCTTATGATACCCAGACACGCGTTGTGGAAACTGTAGTGGGAAATCTCCCCCGTGGTGGCGTAAATGCACGGCGAGGCAAGCATCCAGCAGATATAGGGCACCATCACGCTCAAGAAGCGGCGGTAGATAAATTTCGGGAGGTTCGCGTTGTGGGAAAAGGAGAGCGCGGCCGTATACCCCGCCAGCATGAAGAAAAGCGGCATGTGGAAGCTGTATATCAGCATCCTGCCCGGGTTCACCGTCCCTTCCGCATATCCCATGTGGCCCACCACAACCAGCAGTATGGCCAGCCCTTTCAAAATATCCACCCATTCGATACGGGGCACCGCAGGGGCGTTTTGCGCTTTAGTCTGTGGTGATGTTTCCATGTCGCGGTGCCCAGTATACAGGAAACGGGGCGGGGTGCAAGCTTTATCGGGGGGATTCGGGATTCTCCCTGTATTTGGGGGAAATTCCCCACTGGTTGGGCTCTTTACGTGAGTCCAGCATGCAGTAGAAGACGATGACAGCGGGGATGATGAGGGAGGCCCAGCGGATATCGAATTTATCCGGGGAGGGCTCGTTGCAGAAGCAGATGAGGGCCGCGGCGAAGGCGGCGGCGATGAGCAGGCCGCTGCGCCCGGTGTCGTGCAGGCGGCGGCTCACCGTTCCCATGCCCGGCAGCACCAGGAAGAACACGCAGAGACCTTCCAACACATAGAATTGCACGTCTACGTCGTCCGTGAGACTGCGGCACCACTCGAACCCGCCGTAGACGATAGCGGCGGAGATGATGGCCAGGATGCCGCCGCCAATCCAGAATTCGCGGCGCGTGGCGCGTCCCTTCCAATTGGACCAGGCGGCCGTGAAGGCATGCGCCACGAGGGAAGGCACGCTTGCTGTGTTGGGATCGTAGGGAACCATGGACTACTTCTTGCGCGGCTTCTTGGCTTCCTTGGCGGGAGCCTTCTTTGCCTTGGGTGCGGGCTTGCGCTTGGGCTTGGCAGGCTTGGCCTCTTGGAACTCGATGGCGTCTGTTTTCTTGTTGCGGACGGCCACGGAGTTGTGCCCGGGTGCCAGGTCTCCGCGCAGAATGGCCTCCGCGATGGGGTCCTCCAGCAGGCGCTCGATGGCGCGGCGCATGGGGCGCGCGCCGTATTCCGGGTTGTAGCCCTTGTCCACCAGCATGGTCACCACCTCCGGCGTCAGGCTCAGGCCGATTTTCTTCTCCGCCAGGCGGTCGATGAGCTTCTGCGCCTCCAGTTTCACGATGTCCGCGAGGTCCTTGCGGTCCAGCACGCGGAAGACGATAAGCTCATCGAAGCGGTTGATGAATTCCGGGCGGAACTCCTTCTTGGCGGCCTCGGTGATTTTCTCCTTGAGGGCCTCGTAGTCGGCCTCCGCATTGTCACCGGAGGCAAAGCCCATGCGGCTGCGTGAGCTGCCGAGACTGGCACCCACGTTGGAGGTGAGGATGATGATGGTGTTGCTGAAGCTCACCTTGCGGCCCAGGGAATCCGTCATGGCACCTTCCTCCAACACCTGCAGCAGCAGGTTCATCACATCCGGGTGGGCCTTTTCCACCTCGTCGAACAAGATGACCGCGTACGGGCGGCGGCGCACCTTCTCGGTGAGCTGGCCGCCCTCGTCGTGCCCCACGTACCCTGGGGGCGAGCCGATGAGGCGGCTGGTGCTGTACTTCTCCATGTACTCGCTCATGTCCACCTGGATGAGCGCATCCGCCGTGCCGAACATGATTTCCGCCAGGTTGCGGGCCAGGTAGGTCTTGCCCACGCCCGTGGGCCCCATGAAGAGGAAGGAGCCGATGGGGCGGCGCGGGTCCTTCACATCCGCCCTGCTGCGGCGCAGCGCGCGGGAGATGGCGGAGCAGGCGATGTCCTGGCCGATGACCTTGCTCTTCAGCTCGTTCTCCATCTGCAGCAGGCGTTCCGTCTCCTTCTGCTCCATGCGGGCCAGCGGGATTCCGGTCCACTTGGAGACCACGGCCATGATGTCGTCTTCCGTCACGTCCGCCACGGTGGTATCCATGTCCTTCTTCCAGGAGTCGATGCCGGAGCTGAGCTTGCGGCGCAGCTGGGCCTCCATGTCGCGCAGCTTGGCGGCGCGCTCGAAGTCCTGGGTCTTGGCGGCGGCCTTCTTGCCCTCCTCCAGTTTGGCGCACTGCTGCTCAATGCTCTTGAGCTCTTCCGGGCGTGTCATATGGGCCACGCGGAGGCGGGAGCCGGCCTCGTCCATGATGTCGATGGCCTTGTCCGGCAGGAAACGGCCGGTGATGTAGCGCTTGGAGAGGTTGGCGGCGGCCTCCAGGGCCTTGTCGGTGTAGTGCACGTGGTGGTGCTCCTCGTAGCGCGGGGCGATTCCGTGGAGGATGGCGATGGTGTCCGGCAGGGAGGGCTCTCCCACCTGGACCTGCTGGAAGCGGCGCTCGAAGGCGGCGTCCTTCTCCACGTGTTTGCGGAATTCGTTGAGGGTGGTGGCGCCGATGGCCTGCATCTCACCGCGGGAGAGGGCGGGCTTGATGATGTTGGAGGCGTCCATGGTGCCCTCGGCAGAGCCGGCGCCCATCAGGGTGTGGATTTCGTCGATGAAGAGGATGATGTTCTTCTCCTTGCGGATTTCATCCATCACGGCCTTGAGGCGTTCCTCAAACTGGCCTCGGTACTTGGTGCCCGCCACCATCAGCGCCAAATCCAGGCTGATGATGCGCTTGCCCAGCAGGAACTCCGGCACGTCACCGCTCACAATCATCTGCGCCAGTCCCTCCACGATGGCGGTCTTGCCCACGCCGGCCTCCCCCAGCAGTACGGGGTTGTTCTTCGTGCGGCGGCACAGGATTTGGATGACGCGCTCTATCTCGTTGCGTCGGCCGATGACGGGGTCCAGCTCGCCCTTGGCGGCGCGCTCCGTCATGTCGCGCCCGAACGCGTCCAGCGCGGGCGTGCGGGAACGCTCGCCGCGGCTGCGCTGTGCCTCGCGTCCCTCCTGCTGGCGAGACTCGTGCAGGAAGGCGTTGGGGTCGTCCTCCTCCTCCTCGCCGGGGCCCTCCGGGCCGCGGTTGCCGCCGGGCAGGGGATCGGGCGGCGGGGGCGGGGTGTCGCCGCCATCGTCGTCGGTGTCGAAGTTTGTGCCGATTTCCTCCATCACGCCCTTGCGGGCGTTCTCATAGGTGAGCCCGGAGGAATGCAGGGCCTGCCAGGCGAGGCCGTCCTCGTCGCGCAGGATGGCGAGCAGCACGTGTTCCGTTCCGATGTAGGTGTGGCGCATGTTGCGGGCTTCCTCGCCCGCGAGGGTGAGCAGCTTGCGGACGCGCGGCGTGCAGGGCAGCTCGCCGTCCGTTCCGGCGGCGTTGCCTTCCACCATGGAAGCCTCTATCTGCTGGGCCAGGGTGCCGATGTTGATGCCGGCGTTCTCCATGACGCTTACGGCCACGCCCTGGCCGAGCTTCAGCAGGCCGAGCAGCACGTGTTCCGCACCGATGTAGTTGTGGTGGAAGCGGTCCGCTTCCCTGCGAGCCAGGTTCATGACCTGCTGCACGCGTGGAGTAAAGTTCTTCATGGTTTAATCGAAATCGTTGGGTGAATGGAAAGTGTGAGGGGTGGATTTCAGGAAGGCGCGGCAGCGCTCCGCCAGCATGAGCGGCGCTACCTCCTCTTCCTCCATCGTGACCGCCTGCACGGTGAGCTCCAGCTCTAGCGCGCTGAGAGCCTCAATGAACTTGCGCGCCCCGCACGCCCACTCGATGATGTCCAGCACGGTGCCCAGGCGCAGCATGGAGAACGCATCCCGCATTTCCTTGATGCTCAGCCGCCTAGCCTGGTTGAGCATGCCGTAGGTGCGGCCGATGAGGTCGTGGATGCGTTGGCCTGGCTCGTGCAGCAGGCGGTTCCGCACGCCCAGCTCGCGCTCGACGACGCGCTCCACCACCTCGAAGAAATACTCTTGGATCTGGTTGAGGTGGATTCCCGGCGCGGGGATGGTGTAGAGCATGAAACGGCCCGCGGTGTCGTCGCTGCCGTCGGAATAGTACGGTGAGATGCTCACGTGGAGCTTCTCCATGGCTTTGGTGACCTGTCCCATCATGTGGGAGAATTTGAGGGCCGGCAGGTGGAGCAGGGCGTAGAGCTGGATGCCGCACCCGCATTCACCCGGGATGCTGGTGAGGTAGTGGTCGTTCTCGGCATCGCCTGCAAAGTCGAACGCCTCGCCGAGGTCGCGCCCCAGTTCCTCCACGGAATCCAGGAAACGTCCCACGCGCAGGTTGTCGCCGCGCTTGCAGGGCGGGTAGCCCTGGCGGAACTGGTGGATGACCAGGTGCTCCTCCTCGTTGACCATGGCCACCATGTTTTTCTTCTGGGAGATGATGATGTGGCAGCCGTCTTGCCTTGCGGCCAGTGAGGGGGAGATGAGGTTGTAGAGCAGGAGCTGCTGGCGTGTGTTGAAATCCAGCGCAGGCATTTCCGCCTGGAAGGCTCCGCGCTTGAACGCCGGCAGCTGCAGCAGGGTGGGTACAAGCTCCTCCGCCACCGCGCGGCGGTCCTCCACCGTGCTCCAGCCCGGGAAGGGATGCCCCTTCAGGTTGCGCACCGTGCGTGAGAACACCCCCAGCAGCGTGTCTTGGCGGTCGCCGGCTTCCAGCAGGTGTGCGGGTGCCTGTTTCAGCAATGTCTCCAGCTTCATCATGCCTTGTGTGCGTTGTTGAGAGCCTTGATTTCGTCGCGCAGTTCGGCGGCTCGCTCGTAGTCCTCGCGCTCCACGGCTTGTTGCAGTTCGGCCTCCAGCGCCTGGGTGCTGCGCTGCGGCTGTTCCTGAGGTGCGGGTTCATCCCCGCCGGCCTCCAACTTGGGCGCGCCGATTTCCGTGGCCAGGAAGGTGTAGCAGTCCGGGCAGCCCAGGCGGTTGGTGCGGCGGTAGTCCTCCAGCGAGAAATGGCAAACAGGGCAGGCGGTGATCACATCGCAGCCCTCGGCGGCGGGCCGGCTCTTGTCCTCCTTGTCGCCCTGCACCAGCTGGCGCACAATCTTGTCCATTTGCCGCTGCAGCTCCTGCGGGAAGAATTTCTCCGCGAAGGTGAGCGACTGCGGGTCAAAGAGACCGCGAGCCTTGGCGCACTCCTCGCAAAGCGCCATCTCGGTAATCTTTCCGTTGACGATTTGCGTTAGAAACATCGAAGCCCTACGGCCGCATATCTGGCACTTCTTCACATCCGTGAGACTACTCCCTTGCGCGCGCGTTTTCCAGCCCGCGCCGTGTCTTTTTGTGTCAGCGCACGCCGGCTGCAATTGCCGCTTGCGGGGAGAATGCGGGGATGGTAGTATGGGGGAGCAGAAATGAAGCGCATCATCGTGAGCTGGTGGGCGGTGCCGTTGTTGGGCGTGGCGGTGCTGCTGAGCAACGCGTGCGGCCTGTGCCGCGCGGGCGGAGCCGTGTGGTTTGTGCTGTGTGTGTTGTTGGGGCTCATGCTGGTTCCGGTGTGGCTGGCGGTGGTGGTGCTGATGCGGCGGAAATGGCAGATCACGCGTGTGTGGCGCCATGTGCTGGCCGGTGGCGCGGCAGAGGCGCTGCACCTTGTCTGGTGCGTGGCCATGGTGCTGCTGTACTCTGCGGTGGTGCTTTCCGAACCCGTGGCGCGCGATACCTTTGCGGATGGCTTGCAGGTGCCGCAGGGCGTGGATTTCCGTCTGCCGCAGGAGGCTTCTCCCGCCGCCGCCGCCCCCTGCATCCGCGTATCAGGCAAGGGTGGTGTCTATGATGTGCTGCTGCGCCTGCCGCAGGATGCCAGCACCGATGGCGCGTTCTTGGTGCGCGCGCTGGAGTACACGTCGGGCCGGGCCATGGAAACCGACCCCATGGTGCACCGCGTTTCTGCCGCGGATCGCGCGGCCGCCAGGGACGGCGTCATCGAGATTGCTTTCCCGCACATCCGCGTGTACAGCGGGGACGAGGGACAGTTCTACGGCTCGCGCTGGCAAATCATTTTCCTGCCCGACCGCGGAGAGCCTGAGCAGGTGAGCGAGGAGTTGTACCTCATGGAGGGAATATCCTTGAATTTCAATGGTTCTTCGTGCTAGTATCCCGATTATGAGCGCTTTGCCTGATTTCCTCTCCCAATGGTTTAGCGAGCCCCGGCACCTTGTCCAGGTTTTGTTTGTGGTGGCTCTGCTGGTTTTCTGCCTGGTGAAGTTTATCCGGTGGCGGCGGCGGGGCGCGGCGGTGGAGTGGTACACGGCGGAGGAGATTAGCCGCTTCTCTGATGCGGCGGAGAAGGCCTTGGGCAAGAGTTCCAACATTTTCGTCGAGAAGGAGTCGCCGGATATCCGCGTGGACATCCTGATGATACCGCCCGGGGAGCACTGCCCGTTCTACACGCTGTGTACCATGGGCGTGGGGGCGCACCGCATGACGGTGCCGCCCACGGACGACATGGAGCTGCAGATAGATGGTGGAACGGTGGATTTGCGGCCGCTGGTGTTCCCCGGGTGGGACCGTGTGGAGCTGATGATGTACCTGCCTGCGGATTGGGTTCCCCTGTGGATGGAGGAGGGCGCGACCGAGGAGGAGATAGAGCGCAGCTATTGGCCTATCCTCTGGATGAAGAATTTTGCGCGTGGCATGGTTGCCATGGACTGGTGGTACGCCTTCAGCCACACGGTGAACCCCGAGGTGAAACTTGGGGATTTCTCAGCCTTTCTCCTGGCCTCTCCCCTGCCGGATTGCACCAAGCCCGGTTTCACCCTGACGGTGGGAGACAAGAATGTGAGCGTGCTGCAGCTGGTGCCGATTACGGAAAGCGAGTATGAGTCTGCCCGGAAAGGCGATCCCAACACATGGGTGAAGGAGTTCCTGCCCGGCACGCCGGAGGAGATGCGGGAGTTCCTGGCGGAGCGTGTGCAGCGCATGGGCGTGGTGCCCCGCAAGCCCAAGCCCTGAGCCCGCCGCTTTACGGCAGGATTTCCATGTAGGCGTCAAAATCCTGCGGTTCGCCCAAGATGGGGGTGAAGAGCAGGGGCCGCAGCGCCTCCACAGCGGTGTGGGGTGCCACGGTGAGGGTGTTGCCGTTGTACCAGAGCAGCACGTTCGGGATGTTCGGCTCGCGGCGGCGGATGATGCGCTCCGCGTTCTCCGCGCTGATGGGGGCTTCTGCCAGCAGCCGGCGCATGGAGGGCACTCCCAGCGAGCAGTCCAGCATGCGGATGCGCCCCGCCGCCACCCATTGCTCGCCGCTGAAGAAGAACTGCAGCTCGATGTTGGCATCGGCCAGATGCCCTTCCTGCTCGTCGGACCAGCCCCAATCGTAATCCCATTGGGCGAGGCGCCGCAGGCGGTAGCGCAGCAGGGTGGCGGGCACATGCGCGGGCAATGTGGCGGGTGCGGGGTTGGCGTAGGCTTCCTGTTCCAGCGGGGAGGGCTTGCGAGGGGTGGCGGCCTCTGCCGCGCGGCGTGCATGCTGCATGACGTGGTTGGAGACGTATGCCAGTGCGGCGATGCCCAGCACAATCCAGCCGAGCGAGCGCATGGCCAAATCATGCCGGCCCATGATGAAGCATCCCGCCGCCGTGGCCAACGCCACGCCCAGCACCGCGTACTTTGCCGTTCGGGGATTCACGCTGCGCCGTGTTAGTTGTGGATGAGCCCGGTGGTGATGTCCGCCAGCTCGTAGCGCACCACTGTGGCAAGGTCTTTCAGCCCCACCTGCACCTGCAGGCCGATGCGGCCGCCGGAGAAGATGATGGAGTCGAACTGGGCCGCGGTGGCATCGATGGTGGTGCGGAACGCCTTTTTCATGCCGATGGGGGAGCAGCCGCCGTGGATGTAGCCTGTGAGCCCCAGCAGGTCCTTCTGCTTGAGCATCTCCAGTGATTTCTCCCCCACGGCCTTGGCCGCCTTTTTCAGGTCTAGCCCGGCACCCACGGGGATGACGAAAACGTAGTGCTGCCCGCTGCGTCCCGTGGTCACGAGCGTCTTGAACACTTGTGCCGGATTCTGCCCCAGGATGGCCGCCACTTCCAGTCCGGTGATGGCTCCCTCGCTCTCGTACGCATACGCCTGGAAATCAATCTTGCGCTGCTCCAGGGTGCGTACCACGTTGGTCTTTTCGCTCGCCTTCATGGGGTTAGTAGCCCTCGTTGCTCACCACTTTGGGCAGGCCGTCGTCGCTCGTGTTGTGGTCCGAGCCGCGCAGCCGCAGGGCGGAGAGCACCACGCACAGGCTGCTGGCGCACATGCATGCCGCGGCGAACGCCGGCGTGGGTGTCCAGTGGAAGAGCGGGTAGAATGCGCCCGCCGCCAGCGGAATGGCCACAATATTGTATCCCGCCGCCCATATGAGGTTGTTCTTGATGTTGTCCGTCAGCTTGCGGCTCAGCTTCAGTGCATCCGTTGCGTTGATGAGGTCGTCGTATGCCAGGATGATGTCTGCGCTGTTGAGCGCGGCGTCCGTGCCCATGCCCACCGTCATGGAGACATCTGCCGCGGCGAGGGCGGGGGCGTCATTGAAGCCGTCGCCCACCATCATCACCTTCTCGCCGGCGGCTTGCAGCTCCTTCACCAGCTCTACCTTGCGCTGGGGCGGCATCTCCCACCTAGCATCATCAATGCCGCACTGACGCGCCACCGCGGCGGCAGTGCGTTCGCAATCTCCCGTCACCATGATGGTTCGCAAGCCCAGGTGCCGCAGTTCCTTGACGGCCTCTGTGCTGGATTCGCGCAGGGTGTCCGCCACGGCAATCATGCCGCAGAGGGTGCCGTTGCGGGCTACATAGAGGGGGCTGGCAGCGTTGGGGATGTTCCAAAGGTCCACGGTGGCGGTGTCGATGCCCAGTTCTTTCATGAAGCTGATGCTGCCGGCGGCGCAGGGCTGCCCGTTCACCACGCCCTGCACGCCGCGGCCCGGCGCGTTCTTGATGTCTTGGGCGCGGAAGGGATTGGGCTCATCCGCTGGCAGCGCGGCACAAACCGCGGCGGCATAGGGGTGGTTGCAGCTTCCCTCCAGCGCGGATGCCAGCTGCAGCAGCTCCTTGTCGGAAATACCCACGGGGCGTGTGGCGACCACCTGTGGCCGCCCCCGTGTGAGCGTGCCGGTTTTGTCCAGCACGGCCACGGTGGCGCGCCAGGCGGTTTCCATGGCGTGTCCGTTGCGGAAGATGATGCCCTCTCGTGCGGCGCGCCCCGCCGCTGCCATGACAGCTATCGGTGTGGCAAGACCCAGCGCGCACGGGCAGGAGATGACCAGCACGGAAATGCCGCGCCGCAGGGCGAATGACACGTCGCCCGTGCAGATGCTCCACACGAGAATGGTGACGACGGCAACCAGAATGGCAGCTGGCACAAACCATGCGGCCAGCTTGTCAGCCAGGCGGGCAAGGGAGGGCTTGGTGATTTCAGCCTCGCCAACCAGGTGAATGAGGCGAGAGATGGCGGATTGGGAAGGAGCGGTGGCGGCAGTGATGGTGAGCGGACCGGAGCCGTTGACCGTGCCTGCGAACACCTTGGAGCCTGCTTCTTTGATGAGGGGCGTGCTCTCTCCCGTGAAAGTGGACTCGTCAATTTCGGAAACGCCCTCCAGCACGGTGCCGTCTGCGGGAACCAGCGCCCCGGGTTTCACCAGCAGGGTGTCGCCGGGCATGATTTGGGCGGCCGGTATGCTCTCCTGTACGCCGTTCCTCAGAATGGCGGCGGATGTGGGCATGCGGCGGCGCAGTGCCGCCAGGGCGTCACCGGCGCCGGCGGTGCAGCGCGATTCCAACCAAAGGCCGAAGGAGACGATGGTGAGAATCATGGCGGCGCTGTCGGCGTAGGCGTGCCCGGAGTGGAGGTGCACCACGTCTGCAATGCTGTAAATGGTGGCGGTGACGGCACCGAGTGCCACCAGGGTGTCCATGTTGGGCGCGGCGTGCAGCAGGGCGCGCAGCCCGCGCGTGAAGTAGCCGTGGTTGAGAGCCACGATGGGAAGCAGCAGGCAGAGTTCCACCATCGGGTAGTCTTCCTCGCTGAACCAATGGTAGTGCAGCGCCAGCAGCGGTATCAGGATGATGGCGGATACAACCCAGGGCAGGCAGGATGGCTTGGCTGCCTGAGCCGCAGGTGCTGTGGGTTCCCTCAGTTCTGCGTGGAATCCCGCGCGCTCCACCGCTGCCGCAATGTCCTCCGCGCTGGCCTTCTCGGCGTCATGGCGCACGCGCATCAGCCCGGCCACGGGGTTGACTTCAGCGCGGGACACGCCGTCAAGCTTGGTGACGGCGGTTTCCACGCGGGCGGCACAGGCCGCGCAGTGCAAGCCGTCCAACACGAAAATATGCTGCACTTCCTCCATCGTTTACTGTTTGTCGTCGTTGTCCTGCGGGGCGAGCAGCTGCTCCACCTCCTCGCTACGGGTCATGGAAGCAGCGTCGCGGCCGTCTTGCGGGTTCTTGTATGCCGGGTTGGCGCCGTGCTTGAGCAGCAGCTTCACCATGGGCACGTCCTCGTTGAGGGCGGCATGCATGAGCGGGGTGTTGCCGTCTGCGTCTGTCATGTCCGCGGTGGCTCCGCGCTCCAGCAGCAGCTCCGCCGCCTTGAGCTTGCCGTTCACTGCGGCGGCGTGCAGCGCGGTGGTGCCGTTGCAGGTGGCGTCTCCCCGCACAGCGGAATCCAGCAGCAGGCGCAGGGGGTCCAGCTGGCCGCATTCAGCCGCCGTTTGAAGTGCCGTTTGGAAATCATCCGCATGTGCCGCGGCATTCGGTTGGGAAAGTGAACGCCGCAGCACATCCGTGCGGCCCGTCTTGGCTGCCAGCTGCAGCAGGCTCTCTCCGTTTTCCGAGCGCGCCAGGAAGGCGTACTCCGCATCGTCTGCGGGCCAGGCGTCCACCATGGCGCGCAGGGCTGCGGCGTCCTCTCGCGCCGCCTCGTCCCCATGGGTGGTGAGAACCCAGGCTCCGCATCCCAGGATGAGGAAGAAGACGGCCCACACCGCCAGCATGGGCGAGCCGGAGCGGTGCGTGAGCGCGCGGGAGACGGCCAGCACGCCGTTGACCAGCACCCCCACCGCGCAGAGGGTCATCACCCATGCCGCCACACTCGCGGCGGTGGCTTCCCCTGCATCTGCGGAGCAGCGCACATGCACCGCCAACATGATGATGGCGGCCAGCAGAAGTACGGGATTGGCAAAGGATTTCACGCTGCGCATCATACCAAACCCCCGCGCGCGTGACAAGTCATTTCAGCTTGGCGCGGAAGGGCATGGCGGGCAGGTTGTGGCGGTTCACCAGGTTGGGTTCTGCATACACGGCCCAGTTGTAGCGAACCTCCACGGGCTCGTCCACGAAATCGGCGGTCAGCTTGACGGTCTTGCCCTTCACCACGGCCGTTGCGGGGGAAAACTGGCCGTCGCGCCCTGCCAGCTCGAATCCGCGCACGGGCTTGCCGTCGGAGCTGCGCAGGCCGTCCGCATGGGAGAAGGTGATGAAGACGTCCTCCTCGTCCACACGGGCTTTCTGGAATTCCGGGCTGCGGGAGGGAACATTCTTGCGGTAGACATCCGCGAGCGCGCGGTTGGCGAGACGCTCCGCGACCTGGTCCTTGTGGGGCGGGTGGACGTTGGCGTTGGTGGTACCGAGGTCGATGGTGCAGATGCAAGCCACGCCTGGCAGGGAGTTTGCCACCTTGGCCTGGAGTTCGCGGAACTCCGGCCAGAACGCGCGCAGTTCAGAGGAATCGTTGATGCGCGGCAGCTGCACCATGAGGAAGGGCAGGTTCTCCTTGGGTGAGGCGGAAACATCTCGCCATCCCTTGATAAGCTCTGTGAGCAGCTTTTCGGATTGCCCGGCATCGGGGATTTCCGCATCCGCCTCGCCCTGGTACCAAACCACGCCCGCCACGTTCATCTTCAGCCAGGGCTCCACGCCCGTGCGGAAGAGGTAGCCGGGCTGGAACGGGTGGGCGTTCGCGAGGTGCTGCTCCCCCAGGTTGCCCTCCACGCATTCCTTGTGCCACGGCGTGATGAACGGGCTCTGGCGCCAAGAGCTGTCCAGCACCTCGCCGTATTCCTGGCGCAGCTTCTGCTCCGGCACCCAGCAAATCATCTCGGACCCGCCCAGGGCGGCGTCGATGATGCCCACGGGCACGCCGAGCGCCTTCTGCAGGCGGCTGGCGAAAAGGTAGCCCACAGCGGATGCCCGGGTGATGCTCTTGGGGTTGCTCACCGCCCATTGCCCCTCGAACATGCGGCCTTCCTCCAGCAGCTTCAACTCGCTTTCAGGGAAGGGCTCCTTCCCCACGTACGGGCGGGGTTCGCTGTGCCGCACGCGCAGCAGCGGGTTGTTTGCCGCCGCCAGTATCTCCTTGGCGTTGTCCGTCTCGTCCACTCGGAAGAGCATGTTGGATTGCCCGGCGGCAATCCATACCTCCCCCACCAGCACATCCGTGATTTTCACGCGGTCCGCGCCTTGCTCCACGGTGAGGTCGCGCGGACGCGCGCTGGCCTGCATGGGCGGCAGCTCTGCCTGCCAGCGGTTCTTGTGGATGAACGCCTTGGCCCGCTTGCCGTTGAAGATGACCGTGATGTCCCGGTCCACGCGGGATGTGCTGCCCGCCACGATGATGGGCTTGCCCTGCTGCAGCACCATGTGGTCGGCATAGATGGGGTCAAGCGACACCTCCGCGCGCAAGAGCGAGCACGCGGCAAGGAGGATGAAAAGCGCCTTCATCAGGATTCAACGGGCGAGACGTAGAAGAGCTGGTTGTCCAGCCTCACCTCATAGCGCCCGCCCGGTACAATGGAGATGTTGAGCGTGCGGTTGGCGTAGTCCACAGGCGTGTTCACGCGGTAGCGGCGTATCTCCGGGGCGCCCGGCTGGTCCGGGTCGCGCACCACCACCACAATCGGCCACTTGATGGGATCTGCCTTGGTGAACGGCGTGTTCCAGGTCTTGTTGGGCGTCATGGGCCCGCAGGGGTAGATGGTGCCGGCGGAGTCCTGCGCCTCGATGAAGAGCTGGCCTGAGGTCTTGTTGGTGATGGACACGGTGTAGTCCAGCTGGCCGGAGGGGTGCGCGGGAGGCAGGCTGACCGTGGGCTTCTCCTGCACGGGCGGCAGCGCGGCGGGAGGCGCAGGCTGCTGCGGCTGCTCAACGTATGCCGGAGCCGGGGGCTGCTGTTGGGGGGCGGGCTCCGGGATGTTCACCTGTTCACGGTGCTGCTGGTTGGCCCCGGGCGTGGGATCCAGGGCAGGGGGCTGGAATCCGGCATCCCCGCCGGGTACCTCTGCCTGGCGGTTGCGTGCGTATTCCGCCGCCTGGCGATCGAACGCCGCATCCGGGTCGGTATCCCTCGCGTCCGTGATGGCCTGTCCGGGCAGCGCCAGATAGCGCCCCAGCTTGTGCGTCTCTTTCAGGCGGGCGCGCGCGTCCGCCTGCGGGTCGAATTCCGTTACGGTCTGCTGGCAGGCGGTCAGGGCCACGGCAACCAAGACGACAAGGAGCGGGGTTCTCATCATAACGCTTCCGATTCTATAACAAATCCCGCCCCTTGGCAAGGTTAGATGAAAGTCATGCAGGAAGCCTCCCCTGTTTGCTTTCAATCTGGACGTGCGGCTGTTCCTTCTGTATAATGCCGCGCAACATGACATACAGACGAGCAGTATGCTGCATAGTGGCAGGGGTGATGGCGTGCCTGGGCTGTTGCCTGGGGAATGACCATGCGGCCGTGGAGGAGGCTCTTGCGGCTGCCAGGGAGAAGGAATCCGCCGCCCGTGCCGCGCTGATTGATGAATACGAGCTGCCGGAGAAGGAGAAGGCGTTCCTGTTCCATGCGGCGGAATTCGTGAGCCTGCCCGCGCTGCAGCGCTACCTGAAGCAGGACCACCACGCATACGACGGCCATTCCGCTGCCGAACACGTGCGCATGCGCGTGCCCTTTGCCCCGCCGTTTTCTCATACAATCTGCCCGGAATGTGGTGAAACCGTGTACAACCAAGACCCGGAGGGGCTGGAACCCGCCTGGAGCCACCACTACACGGGATCACATGTGCAGTACAGCCGTTTCCCCGTGCCGCTTAAGGTCTACGCGCCGGAGGAGCAGGGCCTGGACCTGTGGCAGAAGCTGGTGCACCGTGCGGATACGGACCCCTTCAACATAGCGGCCACGGTCATCTTCCTGCTGGCCATCCTGCACACCTTCCTGACACCGCGGTTCCATCGCCTGGCGGGCCGCCTGGAGCACAGCCACCGTGAGAAGCTGCGTGAGGAGAAGTTCCGCCTGGAGCACCCCGGGCAGCGTATGCCGGTGTCCGTCCTCTCCACCCTGTGCCATTTCCTGGGTGAGGTGGAGGTGGTGTTCGGCCTCTGGACGATCCCGTTCTTGATTGTCTGCTGCCACTACTATTCCATGCAGGATTTCCTGCTGTACGTGGACCACGACACGCGTTTCACGGAGCCTTTGTTTGTGGCGGTGATTATGGTGGTGGCGTCCTCGCGTCCCATCTACCGCCTGGCGGAGAACACGCTGCAGCTGGGAGCCAACCTGGGCAAGTGCTCCCCGGCGGCGTGGTGGTTTTCCGTGCTGAGCATAGCGCCGCTGCTGGGTTCGCTGATTACGGAGCCGGCGGCCATGACGCTGGGGGCAATCCTGCTGGCCAAGAAGTTCTACTACCTCAAGCCCTCCATCAGCCTGAGGTATGCCACGCTGGCGCTGCTGTTCGTGAACGTCTCCGTGGGCGGCACGCTCACGCACTTTGCCGCGCCGCCCATTGTGATGGTGGCGGGCAAGTGGAATTGGGACATGGTACACATGTTCACTCAGTTCGGCTGGAAGGCCGTGGCGGGCATTGCTATTTCCAACGTGTTGTATTTCTTCTTCTTCCGCAAGGAGTTCGCTCGCCTGGCTCAGGTGCAGCGGGAGGAGTGCTCCATTTCCGGGCATGTGCCGGACTCCGGGGAGGAGCGCCAGGATGTCATTCCCGTGTGGGTGTATGCCGTGTCCATCTTCTTCCTGGCATGGACGGTTTACTTTGCCCACCACCCGGCCATCCTCATCGGCGGGTTCCTCTTTTTCCTTGGTTTCTCCATGGCCACGCCGCAGTGCCAGAACGCGGTTTCCATGAAGGTGCCGCTGCTGGTGGCGTTCTTTATGGCTGGCCTGCTGATACTGGGCGGCGTGCAGGGGTGGTGGATGCAGCCGGTGCTGCAGGAGCTTTCCGAGCTGGGAGGTTCCATCACCATGGCCATGGCAAGCGTCCTGACCGCGTTCAATGACAACGCCTCCGTCACCTTCCTCGCCAGCACCGTTTCCGGCCTGTCGGATGAGATGAAATACGCCATTGTGGCCGGTGCGGTGACAGGCGGCGGCCTGACCGTGATTGCCAATGCGCCCAACCCCGCCGGCATGGCCATCCTGAGCAAGTTCTTCAACGGCATCGGTGCCATGCAGCTGTTCTTCTGGGCCCTGCTGCCCACCGCCATCGTCTTCTGTATTTTCAACTTTATTTCATAATGTATTATGCTTAAAGTGCCTGTGGAATGAACCGGCAATGTGGCCGCCATGCGCGGGACCACCGTCTCACCATTGGCAACATCTCCCACGCCGCCATTTTCCTGCCCTCCCTGTGTGAATGGCAGGGGTCTCAACCGAGGGCACTCTCGGCCGGGCCTTTTCGGCGGAGTCAATTTGGGCTTGCTTTTTGGGGCGTTTGGGTATACCTTCCCGTGTCGCCTCGGCGGTACAACCACAGATATTCTATTATGGAAAACTCCAAGATTGAACGCGCTCTTCTTTCCGTGTCCGACAAGACCGGTCTGGACAAATTCGCCAAGGGCCTGGTGGCCCAGAACGTGCAGCTGATTTCCACGGGCGGCACCTGCCGCTACCTCCAGGAGCTCGGCCTGCCCGTCACCGAGATCTCCGACTACACCGGCGCTCCCGAACTCTTCGACGGCCGCGTCAAAACCCTCCACCCCAAGGTGCACGGCGGTCTCCTCCAGCGCCGCGATTTGCAGGAACACCAGCAGCAGGCCAAGGACAACAACATCCCCACCATCGACCTCGTCTGCGTCAACCTCTACCCCTTTGAGGAAACCATCGCCAAGGATGGTGTCACACTGGCCGAGGCCATTGAGAAAATCGACATCGGCGGCCCGTCCATGCTGCGCTCCGCCGCCAAGAACTACGCCAGCGTGACCGTGGTGAGCGACCCCGCAGACTACGACACCGTGCTGGAGGAAATGGAGAACCACGACGGCAGCACCACGCTCAAGACGCGTGAGAAGCTGGCGGTGAAAGTCTTCATGCGCACGTCCCAGTATGACACGGCCATCTCCAACTACCTGGGCCACCGCGCGGAGGAATCCACCCGCAACAACTTCTCCCTCTCCCTCCCGTTCTGCCAGGCGCTGCGCTACGGCGACAACCCCCACCAGCCCAGCGTGCTCTACGGCAACTTTGATTCCATCTTCACCCAGCTGCAGGGCAAGGAGCTCTCCTACACCAACGTGCTGGACCTGGATGCCGCCGCCTCGCTCATCATGAACTTCCGCCGCCCGACGGTCGCCATCCTCAAGCACACCAACCCCTGCGGCGTGGGCCAGGACGACGAGGACCTGGTGGAGGCATGGAAGCGTGCATACCAGACGGACACACAGGCTCCCTTCGGCGGCGTCATCGTCATGAACCGCCCGATGACGGAAGCCCTTGCCCGCATCGTGGGCGCCATCTTCACGGATGTCATCATCGCCCCGGACTACGAGCCGGAGGCACGCGCCATCCTGCAGAAGAAGAAGAACTGCCGCATCATGCGCATCGACCTGGATGCCTGGAAGGAATTCTGCAAGCTGCCCATTGTGCGCACCGCGCCCGGCGGCCTTATGACCATGAAGCGCGACGACCTTGCGCTGGGTTTGGACAACCTGGAGGCCAAGGTGGTCACCAAGCGCGTGCCCACCGCAGACGAGCTGGAAGCCATGCGCTTCGCCTGGCGCGTTTGCAAGCAGGTCCACTCCAACGCCATCGTCTTCTCCGACAAGAACGGAACGCTTGGTATCGGCGCCGGCCAGATGAGCCGCGTGGATTCCGCCAAGATTGCCGTATGGAAGGCTGGCCAGGCCGGTCTCACCCTCAAGGGCAGCGTGATTGCATCCGACGGCATGTTCCCGTTCGCCGACGGCCTGCAGACCGCCATTGATGCAGGCGCCACCGCATGCATCCAGCCCGGCGGCTCTATCCGCGACGAGGAGGTGATTGCCGCAGCAGACGCCGCCGGCATCGCCATGGTGTTCACTGGCGCCCGCCACTTCCTGCATTAACCCCTACCGCACCCGGGCGCGCATGCTCCATGCCGCCCGGGTGCCCTGTCTTTACACCACACACCACACCGCCATGCATCTCGGAGTCAACATCGACCACGTCGCCACGCTGCGCCAGGCGCGCTACGCCACCATGCTTCACCTGCCCAACACGGAACCCTCTGTGCTGGATGCCGCACGCGCAGCCATGCAGGGCGGCGCGGATTCCATCACCCTGCACGTGCGCGAGGACCGCCGCCACATGCAGGACGACGACGCACGCGCCGTGCGCCGCGAGATTGCGCTGCCGCTCAACTTGGAGATGGGTGCCACCCCCGCCATGCTGGAGTTCGCCCTCTCCCTCAAACCGGATTTCGTGTGCCTGGTACCGGAACGCCGGCAGGAAATCACCACGGAGGGCGGCTTGGATGTTGCCGCGCGCATGGAGGAACTCAAGCCCCTTGTTGCCGCGCTCATGGCGAACGGCAGCCGCGTGAGCATGTTTATCGATCCCGATATGGCTCAGGTGGAGGCCAGCGCCGCCATCGGCGCTCCCATGGTGGAACTGCACACGGGGCGCTTCGCCAACACGCAGGGTGATGCGCGCGCCGCTGAGACCGCACGCCTCGTGACGGCCGCAACGCGCGCCCACGAGCTCGGCGTGGAGGTCCACGCTGGTCACGGCATTCAAATCGCCAACCTGCAGGAGCTCAACAGCGTGCCCTTCCTCACGGAGCTCAACATCGGACACACCATCATCGCACGCTCCATCTTCATCGGTCTGGCCGCAGCCGTGCGCGAGATGAAGGACGCGATTTCTGCGCTGGAATGGTGATTTCCCGTTTGTCAAGCCCCTTTTTTTGTGCGTTTTTCCCATAAAAACGCACTTTTTTTGCACTTTTTTGCCTTTTTTTTCAATTTTCCCCTTGAAATAGGGTAATGCCGTGCTAATATGAGGGCCTATGAACAAGACTCAACTCGTTGACCTGATTCAGGCAAAACTGGGCAAGGAAGCGACCAAGAAGTGCGCCGAGAGCGCTCTTACCGCTGTCCTCGATGCTATCTCCACCGCAGTCAAGAAGGACAAAGTTCAGCTTGTCGGCTTTGGTACGTTTGAGATGAAGACCCGTGCTGCTCGCACCGGCCGCAATCCCCAGACGGGCGCTCCCATGAAGATAGCTGCTTCCACCACGCTTGCGTTCAAGCCCTCCTCCGTCTTCAAGAAGAAGAAGGGTTGCTGCAAGAAGAAGTAATTCTTTCCAACGAATGTTTCACAAGCCGTCCGGTCTTTGACCGGGCGGCTTTTTTGTTGCCCGCAATTTTTTGTTGACAATGGTAATCTCTTTTATTAGAGTACGCGCGTCATGAAAAAGAGACTTCGCAAGAAATATCGCGTGGGTGAGTTCCGTGAACTCTGCTTCAAGTTTTCTTTTGAGTACAAGGGTGATGTGGAATCTCCCGAGTGCCGCCAGTTCATCCAAGCCTTCGATACCGAATGCTTGGAGCCAAACGGCCTTGTTTGCCTGGGCCTTTTCCAGAACTCCGGCTGCAATATCACCGTGCATGATGCCGACCCCACGCTGACCACCGAGGCCCAGCGCGCCGCCGTCAAGGCTTGGGTGGAGGCCCGCCCGGAGATTGACCTCAAGGAATTCGGCGAGATTGAGGACGCTTGGTACGGTGAGCTGTAAAGCGACTTCTTTTCTACACGACGATGAGTGAGATTCAGAACGAGCAAAACGCACCCATTTTCAAGAAGGGGCTCAAGGGCGTGATAGCCAATGAGACCGCGCTGAGCGATGTGCGCGGTGATGAGGGCCGCCTCTTGTACTGCGGCTATGAGATTGAGGATTTGGTGGATCTGTGCAGCTACACGGAAATCATCTACCTCCTCCTCAACAAGCGTCTCCCCAACCGTGAGGAGCTGGAGGGCCTGCAGCAGCGCCTGCGCCACGACCGAGAGCTTCCCCAGCCCATCCTGGACTTCTTCAAGTCCGCCACCAAGACCGCACGCCCCATGAGCGCGCTGCGCACCGCCGTTTCCATGCTCGGCATGTACGACGACCGCACCAAGGATCCCAGCCAGATGAAGGAAATCGGCCTCTCGCTCATTGCCAAGATGCCCGTGATGGCCGCCTACTACTACCGCATCTGCCAGGGACTGGACCTGCCGCCCATCCGCACGGACCTGGGCGAGGCAGAGCACTTCCTCTGGCTGCTCAAGGGCAAGGAGCCCGACCCCGCGGAGGCCCACATCCTGGATGTGGCCTACATCCTGCATGCGGACCACGGCATGAGCGCGTCCACCTTCGCATCCCGCGTCACCGCCTCCACGCTCTCGGACATGTATTCAGCCATCACCACGGCCATCGGCACCCTCAAGGGCCCGCTGCACGGCGGCGCCAACGAGGCCGTTATCGAGATGCTCACCGAGATTGGCGAGGAGGATAACGTTGAGGCGTACATCAACGAGAAACTCGCGCGCCACGAGAAGATTTTCGGCATGGGCCACCGCGTGTACAAGACGCTTGACCCCCGCGCGCCGCAGCTGCGCCGTATCGCCATCCGCCTCACCCAGACCATGGGCGAGCCCAAGTGGATCCGCATGAGCGATATGATTGCCAAGATGATGCGCGCCCGCAAGGGGCTCAACGCCAACGTGGACTTCTACTCCGCAACGGTGTACTACAGCCTGGGCATCCCCACGCGCATGTTCACCACCGTTTTCGCCATCGCGCGCAGCGCCGGCTGGGTCGCTCAAATCTTGGAGCAGCTTGAGGACAACACCCTCTTCCGCCCGCTTTCCCGCTATGTCGGCCCGGATGAGCCGCTGCTCGTTCCCGTGCTGGACATGCGCTGATGCATGCGCACCGACTCGTCACGCCCCTGGCGTTGATGGAAACAGGCACCCCGCCCAGGCGGGGTGCCTTTCTTTAACTCGATTGCGCGACTCAGCGCGGCGTTTTCACCGCATCCATCCCTGCATGAGGAACAACTGCTCGCACACCAGTTCTTTTTCTCCCTGGTTGGGGACGAACCACACCTGCCAGCGGCTGCCGTAGTATTGCCCCCAGTCGCCCGTGTACACCGCGAAATCGGGCTGCACCATGACAAGGGCGTGCTCCAGAACAATGACGTCTTTGGAATGGAAGCCGTCGATACCCAGTTTCGTGCCCGTGTTGTACTCGAAGGCGCGGATCTTATAATGCCCATCCCTGCGGGCATCCTTGGGCAGCCAGAGGGTGAGGTGGTAAATTCCCCTGGAAGAGCTTTCCGCCAGCTGCAGGCGCGGCGTTTGGGGGAGCGGCAGCAGGGAATCGATGGTTTCCATGGCAGGATTTTGTGCCAGCTTGGCAAAAAGCGCATCGAACCGCTGGATGGTGTAGCCTCTCAGCCTCTCGTTTTCCGCTTTATCCCCATCCACGTCATGGCCCTTTCTCACATAGCTCTCCAGAGTCCATCCGTTCCCCAGTTCCTCCACGGCGTCGGCGGTGGCGTTGCCGCTTCTTTCGAACGGATCCCGGCGCCAGTCGCTCGGCGGCATGCCGGCGCAGAGCAGCCTGACGAAGCAGGTTTGCATGTTGGCACTCCCCGGCTGGTCGGTGCATGCTTCAGAGTGGATACACCCGGGCTCGTTGAGCAGCTTGGCGCGGAAAACGAACTCCCGGAGCAGGTCGGGATGCTGCTGCGCCAGCTTCTCCAGGTTTTCGGCCCGCGTGGGGAAGTCGCCCTCCGGCAGCGTTGATGGGGGGGCAGATGCCCCATGCTCGCTTGTTCTGCCGGCCAGGCGTTGCACGATGTCAGGCGCGTCCTCATCCACGCTCAAGCCGCCGGGCACCTCAAAATCCACGCCTTCCGGCACATGCCAGTATTGCGCCCCGCCTCCGTTGCAGAAAAACACGCCGCCAACCAACAGGATGAAGAGAAGGCGCAGCACGCGGCTGCCCCAGCTCTGCTTGAAAAAGAGGCTGGCGATGAACCACAGTGCAAGTGCAAGAAAGGATAGCGCGATGAGGCACAGGCAGGCTATCTGCGCCGTGCGGCCGAGTCCCATCCACGTTATCGCCGCCACGCACAGCAAATTCACCACCAGGCAGAGCAGGGGCACCATCCACGTGCTTCTCACCACGCGCTCCACCAGCGCCCACGCGCCACGCGTGCCTTGTTTCCCGTAGTCTTGAGTTTCCATAATTCTTAATCCTAATCCTAATTCGCCGCGCGTCAGCGAGGCGTTTTCACCGCATCCATCCCTGCATGAGGAACAACTGCTCGCACACCAGCTCCTTTTCTCCCTGGTTGGGCACGAACCACACCTGCCAGCGGCTGCCGTAGTATTGGCCCCAGTCGCCCGTGTACACCATGAAATCGGGATTCTCCAGCACAAAGGAGTTCGCCAGCTCGTAGCCTGATTCCGGCTTCAGGGTGGGGTCGCGTTCTAGACGCAGTTCCGTGCCGGTGTTGTACTCGAAGGCGCGGATTTCATAGTGGCCATCCCTGCGGGCATCCTTGGGCAGCCAGATCGTGATGCTGTAGATGCCGGGCTGCGCGCTCTCAGCGAGCTTCAGGCACGGCGTTTGGGGAAGGGGCAGGAGGGTCTCCACGGTCTCCATGGCGGGGTGTTGCGCGAGTTCGGCGAAACGCCCGTCGTACTGCTGCACGGTGAAGGCTTGAATGCGCTCGCCGTCCAATTTCTCACCATCCCCGAAACTCACCTCTCTCATGAGGGACAGGAGGGACCAGCCGTTCTCCAGCTGTTCAACGGTGCTGACGGTGGTGTCTGGGCTGTCATCGAATATCTCATCGCGGGTCTTGGTTGCCGGCGTGGTGCCGGTGCCAGCCAATTTGATGGTGCAATGGTACCCGGTGCCTCCTTGCGGCCACTCAACGAAGTGGCAGCGGGTGTATTCCTGCCTGCCCAGCAGCTTGGCGCGCATCCAGAACTCCCGGAGCAGGTCGGGATGCTCCTTGGCCAACAGCTCCAGGTTTTTCGGCGGCAGGGGAGAGGAACCCTCCGGCAGCGGAGTTTTTTCGGTTGATGTCCCGTGTCCGGATTTTTCCCCGGCCAGCCGCTTCACGATATCGGGCGCGCCGTCATCCACATAAAAGTCTGCCGGCACCTCGAGCGCCACGCCCTCCGGCACCACCCAATTGTCCGCCTCGTGGTCGTCGTTGACGAACGCAAACATCACCACATACATGACCAGAACCGCAAAGGTGGCGCCGCCCAGCAGCAGCGTGAAGAGAAGGCGCAACCCGCGCTGCCCCCAGCTCTGCTTCAAAAAGCAGGTGCCGATGAACCACAGCAACACCACGGGAACGGCCAGCAGGGCGAATGCGGTTGTGAACTCAAGCACCATACTGCCCGCAGGCGTGGTGCGCGGCCTGTCGGTGCCAACCCAGGCTCCCACCACCAAGCTCAGCAGCTCCACCACCAGGCAGAACACGGGCACCATCCACGTGCTGCCCACCACGCGCTTCACCACTGCCCACACGCGCCGTATGCCTTGTTTCTCGTCGTCTTGTGTATCCATATCTATCCCTTATAATACCTGTTGGACACGAAATGCTGAAAAAAAATGAAAAAAAATCGATTTTTTTTTCACATGAGCCCCAAACTGGGGGTGCGCCATGATTGTAGGAAGCGGGTGGAAGTGAAAATGGCGTGTGCCTCCATTCAAGCTTGACCGTTGGGGGTGTGTTTGGTAGCCTAGGGGCGGTACATGAGAATGGAGACAGGAAAGTTTTTGACTCTGCTGGCGGCGCTGCTCTGCCTGAGTGATTGCAACACGCTCAAAAGCGATTGCCAAGCCATCAGCGAGCGTGAGGCGCAAATTGCCAAGGAGCAGCCCGGCGACTACTACATTGGCCGCCGCTACTATATCCCGTACACGCGCCTGTGGGGCTATCTGCGCCGCCCGGGCGAGAGCTGGCGCACCGCCAAGCTGGTGATGATGGACGAGCACACCATCCACCAGCCGGACCGCGGCCCGGAGCCCCCGCTGAAGAACGCGGTGTTTGGGTCGGACGACAACGTGGAGTACGCCATCACGGGCTTGTTCACGGGCCAGCAGGCGTATGAGCCGAGCAGCAACATGGTGCTGCCGCTCTTCAAAGCCACCTCCTACAAGGTGATCAACCGCAAGCCCGGTTTCCTGTTCAAACCCTCGGAGACCCGCTCGGACGATTTTGTCACACTGGATCCGCGCATCATGCCGCAGCCCGGTGCGTGCAGCCAGGCGCTCGCCCAATAACATCTTTCCCTGCACAACCCTAGAATACAGCGATATGGCTAAAACCAAAATCCTCGCCGGTCTGGAAATCGGCACCTCTAAAACCTGCATGATCGTTGGCGAAATCCGCCCCGATGCCACCGCCGTCATCATCGGGTGCGGCGAGGTTCCCAGCGCCGGCATCCGCAAGGGCGAAATCGTGGACCAGAAGATGGCCCGCCAGTGCGTTTGCGACGCCTGGCAGCTCGCACAGGAGCACGCCGACGTCGACATCCTCAACGTCTTCCTCTCCGTGACGGGTGACCACATTCGCGGCACGAACAACGTGGGGTCCTACCGCTTGCCGGACGATGAGGACATCATCGAGGACGAGCACATGGAGCAGGCGCAGAGAAAGGCGGAGCAGCTGGAGCTGCCGCCGGACCATTTTGTGCTGCACCGCGAGCTTGGCGGCTATTCCATCGACGGCACCGAGCCCACGCGGCATCCCGCGGGGCTTACCGGGCAGACGCTGGACATGAACTGCCACATCATCCACGGCCTGAGCACCCGCGTGAAGAATTCCCTGGTGTGCGTGCGGGAGATACCGCTGGAGGTGGAGGAGCTGGTGTTTGCACCGCTCGCCACGGCCCAGATGGTGCTCAACCGCCAGCAAAAGGATTCCGGCGCCCTGCTGATTGACATCGGCGGCGGCACCACGGATTTCATCTGCTACAAGGGCGGGGAGGTCGTCTCCTCCGGCTGCATCCCTATCGGTGGTGAAACCATCAACCAGGATATCATCCGCCTTGCCTCCCAGCACATCACCCGCGAGGCCGCGGAATTCCTCAAAACGCACGAGGGCGACGCCTTCGGCGACACCAAGGACCGCTCGCTCGCGCAGTTCCGCAGCCAGAACGGCATGCAGGAGGTCGCCATGGCCCGCGGCGAGCTCAACCTCATCATTCGCAACCGCCTGGCGGACGCCCTGTTGCGCGTGCGCGACTGCGTGCCCTCGGAGCTGCTCAACCAGAACGGCATGAGCCTCTTCCTTTGCGGCGGAACCAGCATGATGCGCGGGTTGGACAACCTGGCGCGCTTCATCTTCAACATGCCCGTGCAGCAACCGGCCGTCATGACGCCGGAGGACGGGCGCTACCTGAACGATCCGCGCTACTGTACGGCTATCGGCCTTATACGCTTTGCCCAGCGGTATGACGACGACGCGCTCTCCGGACTGACGGGAGGCCTGTTCGGCCCGCTGCGCAGGCTGTTCCGCAAGAAGGGCTCTCAACTCTGATTGACAACCATGCTTCCCTACCAGACCACACCGCGAGCGGGAGACCGGATAGCCATTGCGGGCATCGGCGGGGCCGGTGTCAACATCCTGCAATACTTCGGCGGTTCCAGCGCGGAGAACGTGGCTCTCTACGCCATGGCCACAGATGCCCGCCTGGGGCGTGATTGCGGCAATGTGCGCTTTGTGCACCTCGGCGGGGAAGGGGCATCGTTCACCGCTGCCGGCGGGCGCCCGGAGGCCGGGCGCGGCGCCATGGAGCGCAGCCGTGAGCAGATGGAGGAGATGCTTTCCGGCATCAGCGTGCTGGTGGTGGTGGCGGGGCTTGGCGGCGGAACGGGCTCCGGCGCGGCACCGCTGCTGGCGGAGTGGGCGAAGCGTGCGGGCGTGTATGTGGTTTCCGTGGTGATCATGCCCTTCAGCTTTGAGGGTGAGCCCCGCCGCGAGCGGGCGCAGGAGGCCCTGCAGGCCGTGGATGCGCATTCGGATATCTGCCTTTGCTTTGAGAACGACCAAATGGCCGAGCTTCCCGCCGCCGGTGAGGGCGTGCAGGCCGCGTTCGACCAGGCCAACCGCATCCTGGCCCAGTCCGTGGCTGCCGTGCCGTGGATTGCCAATGCCCCCGGTATCGTCAACCTGGGGTTGGATGATTTGGCCGCCGCCATGCGTGGCCGCTCCCGCCGCGCCGTGTTTGCCTTTGGCCGCGGGTACGGTGAGAACCGCGTGGACGAAGCGGTGCGCTCACTCATGGAATCCCCGCTGCTGGCGCACCACCTGGCGCGCGGCGGCGTCTCCGGCCCGGTCATGCTGCATGTGGCCGGCGGTGAGGATTTGGCTCTGGTGGAAATCGATGCCGTGGCGGATGCCGTGCAGCGCCAGCTCACCTCCTACGGTCAGGAGCTCCTTTTCGGCACTTGCGTGAAACCCGCCCTGCGGGAGGAGTTGCGCGTCACCCTCATTGCTTCCGTGGAGGCCCCGCAGCCTGAGCATGCTCCCGAACCGGAGCCTGAATCCGACCCCGTTCCCGTCCCTGTGCCGGCCCCCGTGGAGGCAGAGGTGGAAACTACGCTGGAAGAGCCGGAGGACGAAGCCCCGGCCGCTCCTCCCGTGGAGGATGCCGACATTGATTCCCGCGTGGAGTCCATGTTCAGCAAGATGGACAACGCCACCCAAGAACCGCAGCCGGAATCCGAACCGGAACCTGTTTTTGAGCCCGACCCCGAACCGGAGGCGGCAGAGATGAAAATGGAGACAGAAGAAGAAATCCCGGCGGTGCCGCCCGTGGAGGATGCGGACATTGATTCCCGCGTGCAGTCCATGTTCAGCGAGATGGACAACGCCACCCATGAACCCCGGCCGGAGCCGGAACCCGAGCCGGAGCCCGCGGTAGAGCCGGAACCGGAGCCCGCTCCTGAACCCGCACCCGTTCCCGAACCCGTGGAAGAGGAGCCTGTGCCGGAGGAAGAGCCCCCCGCTCCGGAACCGCAGCCGGAAGACCCTCAGCCGGATTTCCCCCCGCAGCACCGCCAGTCCCTCTTCGACTTCGACGAGCCGCAGCCGCCCGAACCCAGGGTTCCGCAGCGCCGCCGCACCGCCCGCAGCATTGCCGCCGCGGAAACGGAAGAAGTGGATTCCCGCGTGCGCGACATCTTTGCTGAAATCGACAACGCGCCCTCTGGCAGCGCAGCGGACACGCGGGCCTACAGCCCGGACACCCGCAGCCGCGCCACCAAGGGAGACGACATCGACACGCCGCCCTCCCTGCGCTTCAACGATCTCAGCAACCTGTTCCCGGACTAGTCCGCATCTCCCCCTTTCCCATGAACCAGGATCTTCTCACACGCTGCAGCAACGCCGCCGCGCCCTCCGGTTTCGAGGGCCCCGTGCGCTCCATCATCCGTCAAGAACTCGGCGGTATCACCCAAATCACCACCACCACCGCTGGCAACATCATCTGCGAACTGCCCGGCAGCGGCGGCCCCACCGTGGCCCTGCTTTCCCACATGGATGAAATCGGCTTCATGGTGCAGGGCATCGCGCCGGACGGCTTCCTGCTCATTGTGCCCCTGGGCGGCTGGTGGAACCACACGCTGCCCAGCCAGCGCGTGCGCGTCCATACCCGCGCCGGCAGCAGCGTTCCCGGGCAAATCGGCACCAAGCCCCCGCATCTCCTGCCGGAGGCCCAGCGCCACGCCGTCATGCCCAATGACGCTCTCTTTATCGATATCGGCGCATCCTCCGCGGAGGAGGTCGCCGCCTGCGGCATCACCATTGGTTGCGCGGTCTCCCCGGATGTGCAGCTCCAGCCCCTGGACATCCCCCACCGCTGGATGGGCAAGGCGTTCGACAACCGCGCCGGCGTCTACTGCATGGTGGAGGCCATGAAGCGACTCGCCGCAGAGAAGCCCGACTGCACCGTCCTCGGCATCGGCACCGTGCAGGAGGAGGTCGGCACGCGCGGTGCCCGCGCCCTGGACCGCATCCCGGACCTCGCCATCGTCCTGGAGGGACCGCCCGCGGACGACACCTTCGGCCAATCCGCCACCTGCCGCCAGGGCGTGCTGGGGCAGGGCGTGCAAGTACGCTTGTTCGACCCCACCAACATCACACCGCCCGCCCTCGCGGATTTCGCCTTGCGCTTGGCGGCAGAGCAGGGCATCCCCTGCCAGCCGACCGTCCGCCGCACCGGCGGTACGGATGCCGCCGCCAGCTATCCCCAGTGGCACGGCACGCCCGCCATCGTCTTCGGCGTTCCCACCCGCTACATCCACTCCCACAACGGAATCTTGGACGACCGCGACCTCGACGCCTGCGTCAACCTCACCTGCGCCCTCACGCACGCCGTCACCGCAGATACCCTAGCCATAAAATAGTACATAGTACCTAGTGCATAGTAAATCCTGTTACACTTTTGTAACACTTCTCCTTCATTTCGCGCTTGCGCTGCCTAACTGTTGGTGCTAACCTGAATCCCGTTATGGCACTTCACATACAAATGTCAGAAGAGGCGGAGGCCGAGCTCAAGAAGGCGGCCGCGCGCAACAAATTATCCTCCACGGCTGCAGGCCTCCTGTTCCTGCTGCTGGGCGGGC